>DFYP01000141.1 GCA_002382645.1 Desulfovibrio sp. UBA4079
GCTCACCCCGTCGTTCCGCATCAACGCGGCCCGCATGCTCACCCGCCTGACCCGCGGCGCGGACGACGGCGGCCTGGTGGCCGCCCTGCTGCGGCCCTGCGAGGTGCGCGCCTTCATCGAGCTCTGCAAGCTCAACCAGGGCAGCCTGGAAAACGCCCTGCTGGTGAGCCTGGACTGCGCCGGGGCCTTCACCAACGCCGACTACCCGCGTTTCGCCGGGGGCGACGGCGCGGCCGAGCCCCTGATGGAATTCCTGCGGGCCTCGGGCCAGGGCGCGTTCAACGGCCTGGAGATCGCCCGGGCCTGCCGGACCTGCGAGCATCCCACGGGCGCGGAGGCGGACCTGACCATCGGCCTGTTCGGCCAGGACCCGGCGCAGGGCCTGCTGCTCGTGGCCAACACCCCGCGCGGCGAGGGCCTGATGACCCGCCTCCAGCTGCCCGAGGCCTCGGACGACGGCTCCCGGGGCAAGGCCCTGGAAGCTTTGCTGGCCGGGCGCATGGCGGAGCGGGACGCCATGTTCGCCGAGACCAGCGCGGCCACCTCGGACATGTCCGGGCTGTCCACGTTCCTCTCGGCCTGTGTCAACTGCTACAACTGCCGGATGGCCTGCCCGGTCTGCTACTGCAAGGAGTGCGTCTTCCTGACCGACGTCTTCGAGCACAAGCCCTGGCAGTACATCTCCTGGGCCCGCCAGCGCGGCGCGCTCAAGATGCCCACGGACACGGTCTTTTTCCACCTCACGCGGCTGGCCCACATGAGCACGGCCTGCGTGGGCTGCGGCCAGTGCTCCAACGCCTGCCCCAACGGGGTCCCGGTCATGGAGCTGTTCCGGACCATCGCGGCCTCGACCCAGCAGGCCTTCGAGTACGAGGCGGGCCGGAACCCCAACGAGGCGCCGCCCTTGTCCGTGTTCCGGGAGCATGAGTTCCCCGAGGTCACCGGAGGCCTGGACTAGGCCTGGCGAACGGGAGGGTCAGATGAAGAAGGAATACGGAGCCCTGGTGGTGGGGGCCGGAATCGGCGGGATTCGCGCCGCCCTGGACCTGGCCGAGACCGGCCACAAGGTGGCCCTCATCGACGCCCGGCCGAGCCTGGGCGGCATCCTCACGCAGCTGGACCACCAGTTTCCCACGGACCACTGCGGCATGTGCAAGATGCTGCCCCTGACCCAGCGCGACCAGTCCAGCCAGTACTGTCTGCGCAAGGGCCTGTTCCACAAGAACATCGACATCTACCTGAACACCGAGCTCACCGGCCTGGAAGGCGACCCCGGCAAGTTCCACGCCGGGCTGCGCCGCCGCTCCACCTTCGTGGACCCGTCGCGCTGCGTGAGCTGCGGCAAGTGCGCCGAGGTCTGTCCGGTGCGGGTGCCCAACGAGTTCAACGCCGGGCTGGGGGAGCGGGCCGCGGTGCATCTGCCCGTGCCGCACAACATCCCCAACCACTATGTGGTGGACCTGGACAACTGCCAGCGCTGCTGGCGCTGCCACGAGGCCTGCCCCACCGGGGCCATCGACTTCAAGTTCGAGGGGCGCAAGGACTTCCACGTCGCCGTGGTCTCGCCGGACCAGGAGATCATCGCGAACCTTCCGGGCTGGCTCACGGCCGAGAACTTTCCCGTGCATCCGGAAACCGCCGGCGAGGCCGTCCTGGACAGCATCGCCGCGGGCCTGGACTGCAAGCTCCTGCTCCTGGACCTGGACCTGTCCGAGGCCGAGGCCGAGCGGACCCTGCGCCGGGCCCTGGAGCTGCGCCCCGGCCTGGCCGTGGTCCTGCTCACCGCGCCCGGCAAGGAGGAGACGGCCGCCGCGCTGCTCAAGCAGGGCGCCCGCGAGACCCTGGCCAAGCCCCTGGACCAGCGCACGGCCGTGCCCTGGCTGGACAAGCTCTACATGCGCCTGGTCTCGGACCGGACCCTGGACCTGGAAGTGGGCGCGGTCATCCTGGCCGCGGGCTTCGAGTGCTTCCACCCCAACGACCGGCCCCAGGGCTGCGCCGACCTGCTGCTCTACGGCCAGCACCCCGGGGTGTTCACCTCCCTGGAATTCGAGCGCCTGTGCAGCTCCACCGGCCCCAGCGGGGCCCGGCTGGAGCGCCCGGGCGACGGCAAGCCCCTGCGCCGCATCGCCTGGCTCCAGTGCGTGGGCTCCCGGGACGTGAAGCAGAACGCGGACTTCTGCTCCTCGATCTGCTGCATGATCTCCGTCAAGGAGGCCGTGCTGGCCAAGCGGCTCACGCACGGCGAGGCCGAGGCCACGATCTTCTACATGGACATGCGGACCTTTGGCCGGGACTACCAGCGCTACCGCGACGAGGCCGAGAACCAGGCCGGGGTGCGCTTCGTGCCGGCGCGGCCGCACACCATCCTGCCCGGCCCGGACAACGACCTGCTCATCCAGTACTACGACTATTCCGGGGCCCTGCGCGAGGAGGCCTTCGACGCCCTGGTCCTGGCCGTGGGCGCGCGGCCGCCCAAGTCCATGGAGCGCCTAGCCCTGGCCGCCGGGGTGGAGGTCAACGACTGGGGCTTCTGCGCCACCAAGGCGCTCTCGCCCAACCGCACCAGCCGCCTGGGCGTGTTCGCCGCCGGGGCCTTCGGCGAACCGGCGGACATCCGCGGCTCGCTCATCCAAGCCGGGGCCGCGGCCATGGGCGCCTCGCGCATGATCCGGGTCTATCGCGGCCCGCGCGAGGAGGTCCCGGAAGAGGAGCCGGAATACACCGACGTGTCCCGGGAGGAGCCCCGGGTGCTCCTGACCCTGTGCACCTCCTGTCCGACGCTTGCGCACAACGTGGACCTGGCGGCCCTGCGCGCGCGCATGGAGACCCTGCCCGGGGTGGTCAAGGTGGCCGAGGTGCCCACGGCCTGCACCCGCGAAGGCTGGGACCTGCTCCGCCGGGAGGCCGAGGAGGCCAAGCCCAACCGCATCCTCATCGGGGCCTGCCTGCCCTACGTCCACGTGCCCCGGCTGCGGGAGCTGGGCGAGGTCCTCAAGCTCAATCCGGCGCTCATGGACGTGGTGGACATCCACACCGCCACCTTTGCCGGAGGCAATGGCGACAGGGCCGCGCGCACCTGCGAAACGGCCTCGCTGCTGGCCATGGCCTCGGCCAAGCTCCTGGGCGCGGACCCCTCGCCCCTGCCCCAGGCCACGGTGGTCTCGCCCCAGGCCCTGGTGGTGGGCGGCGGCCTGGCCGGAATGACCGCGGCCATGGGCATCGCGGACCAGGGCTTCAAGGTGGTCCTGGTGGAGGAAGCCGAGAACCTGGGCGGCCTGACCATGAACCTGCGCTACACCCTGGAGGGCGACGATCCGGTGCGCTTCATGGAGGACCTGGTGGAGCAGGTGGAGAAGAACCCCAACATCCACGTGCTCAAGGATTCGCGGGTGGTGCTCTCGCGCGGCCGGGCCGGGCGCTTCGTCACGGTCATCGCCACGGGCGAGGGCACGGCCCACACCCTGCACCACGGGGCCACCATCCTGGCCACCGGCGGCCACGAGGCCCGGGTCTACGAGTACGGCAACCGGGTGCACAAGTGTGTGCTGACCCAGATGGAGCTGGAGCAGCGCCTGGCCGAGGGCTCGGTGGACGCCTCCGGGCTCTCGGGCCTGGCCATGATCCAGTGCTGGCGCTCGCGTGAGGAGGAACGCAACTACTGCAGCCGGATCTGCTGCCAGAGCGCGCTCAAGAACATCCTCATGCTCAAGCGCCGCAACCCGGAGCTGCCCATCTTCGTGTTCTACCGGGACATCATGAGCCCGGGATTCAGCGAGCACTTCTACACCGAGGCCCGGCGCAGCGGGGCCGTGTTCATCCGCTATACCCCGCAGAACCGGCCCAAGGTGGAGTTCGAGGAGGGCAAGCCGGTGATCACCGCCCTGGACCCGGTGCTGGGCGCGGAGATCCAGGTGCGGCCCGATCTCCTGGTGCTCTCCAGCGGTGTGGAGCCCAACGACGCCGCGGAAACCGCCGAGCTGTTCGGCGTGGGCCTGACCGCCGACGGCTTCTTCCAGGAGGCCGAGAGCAAGTGGCGGCCCGTGGACTTCCTCAAGCACGGGGTCTTCGCCTGCGGCCTGGCCCTGGGGCCCTCGACCATGCGCGACAGCCTGCTCTCGGCCAAGGCCGCTGCCCAGCGGGCCGTGCGCATCCTGAACGAGAAGCACCTGTCCTGCGGCAACGTGGTGGCCGAGGTGCGCCACAGCCTGTGTTCCCGCTGCGGACGCTGCATCTCGGTCTGCCCCTATGGCGCCCGCTCCCTGGACCTGGACCGGGACATGATCGTGGTGGACGACCTGCTCTGCCAGGGCTGCGGCTCCTGCACGGCGGTCTGTCCCAACAGCGCCACCGTGCTGCGGGGGTTCCGCGACGAGCAGGTCATGGCCGTGATCGACGCGGCCCTGGCCCGGGAACCCGGCGGCGAGGCCCGGCCCTGACGGCCGCGCAGGAAGAGGACACGAACATGAAGAACGCGACGCTCCCTCCGCTGACCTTCCTCCGGGAACCCGGAGCGGCCCCCGATCCCGCGGGCCTGGCCGAGGTCCAGGACATCGTCCGGGCCTGCATGCAGTGCGGCACCTGCACGGCCTCCTGCCCCAACGCCCACGCCATGGACCTGACCCCGCGCCGGATGTGGCGGATGCTCCTGTTCGGGCTCTTCGAGGAGGTCTTCCAGAGCCGCACCTTCTGGCTCTGCTCGGCCTGCTACACCTGCACCCTGCGCTGCCCCCGGGGCCTGCCCCTGACCGCGGCCATGGCCGCGCTCAAGCGCCTGGCGGCCGCCGGGGACGACGCCGCCAACCGGAAGAAGGCCCTCTTCTACCAGGAGTTCATGCGCAACGTGGAGAAGAACGGGCGGGTCCAGGAGACCGGGCTCATGTTCCACTATTTCCTGGCCATGCGCGACCCGCTCCTGCCCCTGGAATACACGCCCCTGGGGCTGAAGCTGCTGCGCAAGGGCAAGCTGCACTTCGGCGGCGGCGGCCAGCGCGGCGCGCTCGCCCCGCTCTTCGGCAAGGTCCGCGAAATGGAGGCCCGGCCATGAAGTACGCCTACTATCCCGGCTGTTCCCTGGAGACCAGCGCCATGGAATACGACGTGTCCTGCCGCCGGAGCCTGGAGCGGCTCGGTGCGGAGCTGGCGGACATCCCCGGCTGGACCTGTTGCGGGGCCAGCGCGGTGGAGCCCGTGAGCCGGCTTTTGACCTTCGCCCTGCCGGCCCGCAACCTGGCCCTGGCCGAGCGCGAGACCGCGGGCCTGGACCTGCTCGTGCCCTGCAGCGCCTGCTACCTGAACCACTTGCGGGTGGGGCGGGAATGCGCCGCGGACCGCGCCCTGCCCGGCCGGATCAACGAGGCCCTGTCCGTGGAGGGGCTGCACTACGCGGGCAAGACCCGGGTGCGGCACCTGCTGGACGTGCTCAGCGCCGACGTCGGCGCCGAAGCCGTGGCCGCGGCCGTGCGGCGGCCCCTGGAGGGGCTGACCGTGGCGCCCTATTACGGCTGCCAGGCCCTGCGGCCCTATCCCCTGTTCGACGATCCCGAGCATCCCCGGTCCATGACCCCGCTCATCGAGGCCCTGGGCGCCACGGTCCTCCCCTGGGACCTGGGCGGCCACTGCTGCGGGGCCTCGCTCATGGCCACCAAGAAGGAGGCCGCCCTGGTCTCGGTGGCCGCCATCCTGGCCGGGGCCGAGGGGGCCGACGCCATCGTCACGGTCTGCCCCATGTGCCAGATGAACCTGGAGGCCTACCAGCGGGAGGCCCTCAAGGCCGGAGGCCATGGGAATCCGGTTTCCGTGCTGTATTTGACCCAGCTCCTGGGTCTGGCCTTCGGGCTGTCCGAGGAATCGGTGCTGTTGCACAAGAACCTGGCGGTCACGGGCGCGCTCACGGACAAGCTCCGGGCGTGCGCGGCCGCCGAGGCCTAGAAGCGAAGAAACCCCAACAGGAGGGGAGGCGTATGTTCAAGGACATCCTCTTGGCCATCACCCCGTCGGAGCTGTGCGACTGCGCCGCGGACGCGGCGTTCCACTTCGCCCAGCGCTTCGAGTCCAAGCTGGCCATCGTGCACGTCTGCGGCATGGTTCAGGGCTGGGGCGAAATGGAGTTCCTGGAGTCCTCGGGCGAGGTCGGCCGGATCAAGGCCTCGGTGGAGGAGTACTACAAGGACAAGCTGCGCGGCCTGTCCAACTACGAGATCAAGGTCGTGCCCGGCGTGCCCCACGCCGAGGTCTTGCGCCTGGCCCGCAAGATGAACGCGGACCTGGTGGTCATGGGCCCCCACACCAAGGAGTACGCCGAGCTGCGCTCGCGCCAGTGGGGCATGACCGGCAGCACCCTGGAGCAGGTCAGCCAGAAGTCGCGCTGTCCCGTGATGATCGTGGCCAAGTCCACGCCCTACGGCGAGCACAAGTTCATGAACATCGTGGCGGCCACGGACTTCTCCGAGCAGGCCGACTGCGCGGTCTTCTACGGCGGACAGATCGCCCGGCACTACAAGGCCGGGCTCACGGTCTTCCACTGCGTGGAGGCGGGCGGCGAATCCGGCCGCGTGTCCCTGGGCCAGGACGAGATCAAGAGCGCCATCGTCGAGGCCAAGGCCCGCCTGGAGGAGCGCTACGGCGACAAGCTGCGGGGCATCAAGGACTGCAGCTTCGAGGCCTGGGAAGGGATGCCGGCCATGGAGATCCTCAAGCTCGCCCGGATGCGCGAGGCCGATCTCATCCTCATGGCCCACCACACCCGGGAACGGGATCCGGAAAAGGCCTTCCTCGGCTCCACCGTGGTCCAGGTGGCCCTCAACGCCACCTGCCCGACCATGAGCGTGAACCGCCACTTCGATCTGCGCTGCGGCATGATGTACGACCAGAGCGGCGAGGTGGTGACGGAGCCCCGCGAGGCCACGGTCTAGACGAGGAGGACGCCATGTCCGTGCTGACCAAGGTCCTGGTGGTGGACGACGACAAGCGCTTCGCCGACAACATGGCTCGGCTCCTGGAGGTGCACGGCCTCTTCGCCGCCAAGGTCTACAGCGGCGAGGAGGCCCTGGAGGCGCTCCGTGAAAGCGACTACGACGTGGTGCTCCTGGACATGCGCCTGCCCGGCTACACCGGACGGGGCACCCTGGAGCGGCTGCGCGACGCCGGGGCCAAGGTCAAGGTCATCGTGGTCACCGGCCACGCCTCGGCCGACGACGCCGCGGAGTTCATCCGCCTCGGGGCCTTCGACTACATCCTCAAACCCTGCAAGACCGAGAAGATCCTGGACCTGATCGACCGGGCCTACCGGAAGAAGCTGGAGGAGGAGCGCGCCGGCGGCTAGCCGGCGGCTCTCCAGGCGAACGCAACAAAGGAGAAGGGTATGGGCGAAACAACGACCCTGGTGCTGCCCAGGCAGAGCGCGTTCCTGTCCCAGGTCATGGGCCTGCTTCCCGAGGGCGGCAATCTCTCCATGTGCCTGACCTGCGGCCTGTGCTCCTCCGGCTGCCCGGCCTCGGGACTGCATGACATGGACCCGCGCAAGTTCCTCCGGCTCTGCGCCTTGGGCCAGGACGACCTGGTGCTGTCCACTCCCTGGGTCTGGATGTGCACCATGTGCCAGCGCTGCGTGTACGCCTGCCCCATGCAGATCGACATTCCCCGGCTGATCTACGCGGCGCGCGCGGCCTGGCCCCGGGAGAACCGGCCCAAGGGCATCCGCGGCTCCTGCGACCAGGCCCTGAACACCGAGGGGAACTCGGCCATGGGCGCACGCAGCGAGGATTTCCAGTTCGTTGCCGAGGATGTCCTGGAGGAGGTCAAGGCCTCGCAGCCGGGCTGGGAGGACCTCTCGGTCTCCTTCAACCGCAAGGGCGCGGAGTACTTCCTGAACCAGAACTCCCGGGAGCCCGTCACCGAGCCCGACGAGATGGTTCCGTTGTGGAAGATCCTGCATACCGTGGGCTGCGACTGGACTTACGGCACCCTGGGCTGGGCGGCCGAGAACTACTGCATGTTCCTGGCGGACGACAAGGCCTGGGAGACCATCGTGCGCAACAAGGTCAGGGCCGTGGAGGAGCTGGGGTGCCGATACTGGCTGAACACGGAGTGAGGCCACGAAATGTACGCAATCCGGGCCGGATTGCAGAAATTTCAGATCACTCCGAACTTCGAGATCGAGAGCATCATCCGCCTGTACGCCCGCTGGATACGCGAGGGCAGGCTCACGGTGAACTCCGACTGGAACAAGGACCTGGGCGTGACCTTCACGGTCCAGGACCCCTGCCAGCTCGTGCGCAAGTCCTTCGGCGACCCCGTGGCCGAGGACCTGCGCTTCGTGGTCAAGTCCGTGGTGGGCGAGGAGCATTTCATCGAGATGTATCCCAACAAGTCCAACAACTATTGCTGCGGCGGGGGCGGCGGCTATCTCCAGTCGGGCTTCACCGAGGAGCGCCGGGCCTACGGGCAGCGCAAGCTCCAGCAGATTGTGGACACCGGCGCGGACTACTGCATCGCGCCCTGCCACAACTGCCATTCGCAGATCCACGACCTCTCCGAGCACTCGGGCCGGCACTTTCCGGTGGTTCACCTCTGGACCCTGATTTGCCTGTCCATGGGCTGCCTCGGGGAGAACGAACGGAGCTATCTGGGCGAAGACCTGGCCAGCGTGGGACTGTGACGCGTCGCGGGGCGCGTCCAGTCCCCAGACCGGGCGCCTCCGCAACGTCCCCCCGCGCCTGGAAGGTGTCGCCATGAGCACCGTCATTCCCGCCTCATTGGACGAGGAAGTCCGCCTGCACCTCGCCCGCTTCGATTTCAGCGCCTGCGTGGCCTGCGGCGCATGCAGCAGCGGCTGCCCGAGCACCGACGCCCCGGACAACGAGGGCTGGAACATCCGCAAGGTCCTGCGCATGCTGGCCTACGGCCTGGTGGACGAGGTCATGCGCTCCAACTTCCCCTGGCTCTGCACCGGCTGCGGCCGCTGCGCCTACGCCTGCCCCATGGGCGTGGACATCGTGCCGGTGATGCTGCACATGAAGCACCTGCGGCCCNNGGAGGACTACCTCCAGGGCATGGCCGAGCTGGGCCAGCAGCTCTCCGACGAGGACTGCCCCGGGTTCTACGTGCCCGTGGACCGCAAGGACGCCGAAATCCTCTTCTTTCCCAACTCCAAGGAGGTCTACGGCGACTTCGAGGACCAGTTCTGGTGGTGGAAGATCTTCTACGCCGCGCAGGAGAACTGGACCGTGCCCTCGGAGGGCTGGGAGGCCGTGGATTGGGCCCTGTTCACCGGCAACTACGACGGCATCCGGGCCCTGGCCGAGCGCAAGATCGCGTACATGAAGCAGCACAACATCCGGCGCATGATCATGCCGGACTGCGGGGGCGGGTCCTACGGCTGCCGCACGGGCATGAAGTTCTGCATCGAGCTCAACGAGGAGAACAAGGTCAACTTCATCTACCTCTACGAGTACCTCAAGGAGCTCATCGAGCAGGGCCGGATCAGGCTGGACAAGAGCGTGCACGCGGGCAGGCTTTTCACCTGGCACGACTCCTGTAAGCACGGCCGGGAGCTGCTGAAGCACTACGGCCAGGCCTTTTTCGACGAGCCGCGCTGGATCCTCTCCCAGTGCGTGGACGACTTCGTGGAGATGACGCCCACGCGCGAGGCCAACTACTGCTGCGGCGCGGGCGGGGGCAACTGGCCGGGCCCCTTCGAGAAGCAGTCGGCCTTCCACGGGCGTTTCAAGGCCGACCAGATCCGGCGCAGCGGCGCGGACGTGGTGGTGGTCGGCTGCTCCAACTGCCGGGACCAGATCATGAAGCGCCTGCCCAAGTACTACAAGGACCTGAAATACGAAGTGAAGTACATCTGGCAGGTGGTGGCCGAGGCCCTGGTCATCGAGCCCTGGGCCCAGCCGGCCGTGGAGCAGGCCGCGGCCCAGGCCGCGGCCCAGTGGCAGGCCTTCGACATCAGTCCCGAAGTCTGAACCGGCCGGACAAAGAACAACGGGGCACAGCAGTTTTGCCGTGCCCCGTTGTCGTTTTCTGGTGGAGACGATCGGGATTGAACCGACGACCTATGCGTTGCGAACGCATCGCTCTCCCAGCTGAGCTACGTCCCCGGGAAGGTCTGCCCTTTACCCGTTTTCGGGCCGGACCTCAAGTCCCTTGTGGGCTGAAACGAGGGTTCGGTCAAGACCCGCGGCCGCCAGGACTTTGGCGGCCCGGTGGGCGTAGGTGTGCCCGGCCAGGATCGTTTCGCGCCACTGCCGCGCCAGGGCCCGCTTTTCCGGCGAATCCCCGGCTAGGCGGCTGAACAGGGCGGGCAGTTCCTCGGCCCGGGCAAAGGCCACGGCCCGGACCAGCTCCTCCGGGAAGATATCCAGGCCCGGGTTGGCGTCCGTGAGCAGGAATCCCCCGGCGGTCCAGACGTCGAAGTGGCGCTGGGTCAGGCCCGAGGGCAGGAGCATGCCCGTGATGTTCAGGGAGCAGGCCGCATGCCGGTACACGGCCGCGAGCCCGCCATAGTAGTCCACGGGCGGCCGCAGGTCGGCCCCGGGCAGAAGCTCCTGCCAGCCCGGGTCGCCGATCACGGTGAGGGCCGGGCCCGCGGCCCGCAGACAGAGGGTCCGCCAGGCCAGGCCGCTCTGGTCCGCGCCCAGGCCCGCGGCGCGCACCACGTTGCCCGGCCAGGGCCGGTCGATGCCCAGGCGCTTGAGCCACCAGCCGAAGTGCGGCCGGGTGCCCTGGGCCAGCAGGGTTCCGGCCAGGGCCAAGTTCTCGGGCGCGCTACGGGCCCCGGCGAAGAATCCGTCCCGGTCCGGGAAGACCGAGCGGCCCACGAACACGAGGCGGTCCTCCAGCCCCCGGGCCTGGGCGGGCAGGGGGCCGTCCCCGGAAAATCCCGGGTCCGCGGCCAGGGGCAGGTGGAGCACCTGTTCGGCGCCCAGGCGCTTGAGCGGCTCCACGAACCAGTGGTCCGTGACCAGGATCAGGGCCTGGGTCCAGAACCGGGACTTGATCCGGGTGAGCAGGTGAAAGGGGTTGTCCACGCACCAGACCGCCACCCGGACCCCGGCCTGGCGCAGGAGGTGAAAGGTTTCGCCGAACGGGTCCAGGCCCCGGAAGTTCACCGAGACGTAGAGCGCGGGCCGTTCCCGGCGCAGCAGCTCCGGGACCAGGCCCGGGTCGTCCGGGATGAGCCTGGCCGGGAACCCCAGGCTTCCGAAGGCCCTGGAGAGTTCGGGCAGGAGCAGGGCCTGCTCGTCCCCGGGCAGCCAGGCCGTGGCCTGCTGCGGTCCGGCCCCCCCCAGGGCCAGGCCCAGCCGGGCCCAGAGCGGACCCCAGAACCCGGGGTGCAGGCGCATGCCCTGGCGGAACCAGAACACCCGGTCCCGGCGCAGCCGCTCCGGGGCCACATCCTCCAGGGCCAGGCGGCGGAAATTCGGGGGAATGGCCGCAACGAATTCCGGCCCCAGGGCGGCCTCGGTCCCCGGGCACTCCAGGAAGTCCGCGCCCGCGGCTGCTTCCGGGAACCACTCCGCCAGGCGTTCCGGCTCCGGGCCCAGGCCCAGGAACAGGGGCGGCCCGTCCCCGCCCAGCCGGTCAAAGGCCTCGGGACCGGAATCCAGGGTCCGGGGGCGGCCGGTCTCGTCCAGGATCTCTCGGCGTTGGGGGCGTTGGGGCATGAGGCTCCGTCTTGGCTTGCGGCCTGGTTTGGGCTATATCCCGGCGCTGGGACGCCATGAAGAAATACCGGGATCACTACTTCTTGAAGGCCAAGCAGGAGAACTATCCTGCCCGCTCGGTCTACAAGCTCCAAGAAATAGACAAGCGCTTCACGCTTTTCAAGCCCGGACAGAAGGTCTTGGACCTGGGAGCGGCCCCGGGCTCCTGGACCCTCTGGGCCGCCCAGAAGGTGGGCGGCTCGGGCAGGGTGCTCGGCGTGGACCTCCAGGACACGCGCCAGGCCTTTCCGGCCAACGCCCGTTTTCTCCGGCAGGACGTGTTTTCGGACGATCCCGCGCTCCTGGAGGCCATGGAGGGCCTGGCCCCGTTCGACGTGGTCCTGAGCGACATGGCCCCGAGCACCACGGGCATCAAGTTCACGGACCAGGTCCGCTCCCTGGAACTCTGCGAGCGGGCCCGGGACTTGGCCCTGCGCTGGCTGGCGCCGGGAGGGTCGTTCGTGGCCAAGATTTTCGAGGGCCCGGACGTGAAGGCCTACACCGACGGTCTGCGCCCTCTGTTCGAAACGGTCAAGGGCTTCAAGCCCAAAAGCTCGCGTTCCGAAAGCAAGGAGACCTTCGTGGTAGGGCTTGGCTTTCGGGGCCAGCCGGAGTAAACACAGCCCACGTTCCCATCCAGACAGTCTCCCGCCGAGGGATAATTCGGAGGCATTATGTCCGGACACAGCAAATGGTCCAACATCCAGCACCGCAAGGGGCGGCAGGACGCCAAGAAAGCCAAGTTCTTCACCAAGGCGGCCAAGGACATCATCCTGGCGGCCAAGGCCGGAGGCGGCGACCCCTCGCACAACTCGAGCCTGCGCCTGGCCATCGCCAAGGCCAAGGCCGTGAACCTGCCCAACGACAGGATCGAGAACGCCATCAAGAAGGGCACCGGCGAATTGGCCGGCGGCGACTTCCAGGAGGTCATGTACGAGGGCTACGCCCCGGGCGGCGTGGCCATTCTGGTGGAGGCGGCCACGGACAACCGGAACCGCACCGTGGCCGACATCCGCCACGTCATGTCCAAGAACGGCGGGAACATGGGCGAGGCCGGCTGCGTGGCCTGGATGTTCGACAAGAAGGGCGTGCTGGTCTTTCCCAAGGCCGGCAACACCGAGGACGAACTCCTGGAACTCGGTCTTGAGGCCGGGGCCGAGGACGTGCGCGACGAGGGCGAGGCCTTCGAGGTGCACACCGCGCCCGAGGACTTCGCCGCGGTCCAGAAGGCCTTCGAGGACGCCGGCAAGAAGATGGAGAGCGCCGAGCTGGCCATGGTGCCCAAGAATCTCGTGCCCGTGGACGCGGCCATGGCCCAGAGGGTCATGACCCTCATCGACGCCCTGGAGGACAACGACGACGTGCAGAACGTGTACGTCAACGCGGACTTCCCGGACGATTTCGTGGCCGACTAGCATGGCCGGCGTGGTGGTCCTGGGGCTGGACCCGGGTTCCCGGGTCACGGGCTTCGGCGTGGTGGCCGAGGTCTCGGGCCAGGCCCGCCTGGTGGAAGCCGGGACCATCCGCACCGGGGACAAGGACATGGCCGCCCGGCTGGGGATCATCTTCAGCAAGGTGGCCGCGGTCATCGAGCGCCACGGCCCGGCCGAGGCCGCCATGGAGAACGTCTTCGTGGCCGAGAACACCGCCTCGGCCCTCAAGCTGGGCCAGGCCCGGGGCGCGGCCCTGGCCGCCTGCGGCGTGGCCGGGCTTTCCGTGGCCGGGTACGAGCCCTCCAAGGTCAAGAAGAGCCTGGTGGGCGTGGGCTCGGCCGACAAGAAGCAGGTGGCCTTCATGGTCGCCCGCGTGCTCGGGGTCAAGGACCCGGACTGGGCCCTGGACGCCAGCGACGCCCTGGCCGTGGCCGTCTGCCACTTGAACGAGCGGCGTATGCGCAAGCTGGCGGGGATCGCATGATCGCCTATCTCGAAGGACGCCTGCTGGAGCTTTCCGAAAAGACCTGCCTGCTGGTCACAGAGGGCGGGGTGGGCTACGAGGTCTTCATGCCCAGCTCGGCGCTGTCGAAGCTCCCGGCCCTGGGCGGGCAGGCCGCGCTCTTCGTGCACACGGTGATCCGCGAGGACGCCATCGATCTCTACGGCTTTCTTTCCTCCGAGGACCGCGAGGTCTTCCGCACGCTCATCTCCATCGACAAGCTCGGGCCCAAGAAGGCCCTGGCCATCCTGGCCCAGTTCAGCCCCGAGCACCTGCGCGAGATCGCCTTCCGCGAGGACGACGCCACCCTGGCCACGGTGCCGGGCATCGGGCCCAAGTCGGCCCGCCAGATCCTCTGGTTCCTCAAGGACAAGGTCGCCAAGATCAAGGGCCCCCTGGGCAAGGCCCCCAAGGGCGCGGCGGCCCGTCCGGCGGACGAATATCTGGACGCCCTTGCCGGGCTCAAGAACCTGGGGTACTCCGAAGAGGAGGTCAGGCCCATGCTCCAGGAGATCTTCGGCGAAGAGCCTGACCAAGACGCCGCCGGAGCCATCCGCGCGGCCCTCAAGAGGATCGCTTCGGCACGAAAATGAGCCACTGCCCGATCCCAGACGACACCATCCGTCCGAAACGGCTGGCCGATTTCATCGGCCACGACGATCTGCGCGCCAATCTGGAGGTCTTCGTGCAGGCCGCCCGCGAGCGCGGCAAGGCCCTGGACCACACCCTGTTCTACGGCAACCCCGGCCTGGGCAAGACCACCCTGGCCCAGATCATGGCCGCGGAGATGGGCGTGAACATCGTCTCCACCTCGGGCCCGGTCATGGAGCGCACCGGCGACCTGGCCGCGGTGCTCACCAACCTTTCGCGCAACGACATCCTGTTCATCGACGAGATCCACCGCATGCCGGCCAGCGTGGAGGAGGTCCTCTATCCGGCCATGGAGGACAACAAGATCGACCTGATCATCGGCGCGGGCCCGGGCGCGCGCACGGTGAAGATCGACCTGGAGCCCTTCACCCTGGTGGGCGCCACCACGCGCCTCGGGCTGCTCACCTCGCCCCTGCGCGACCGCTTCGGCTGCATCTTCCGCCTGGACTTCTACACCCCCGGCGACCTCACGCGCATCGTGCTGCGGGCCGCGCGCATCCTGGGCATCGAGGTGAACGAGGAGGGGGCCCAGGCCATCGGCCGCCGCAGCCGGGGCACCCCGCGCATCGCCAACCGGCTCCTGCGGCGGGTGCGCGACTTCGCCCACGTCCAGGGCCGGGACGTGGTGGACCGCGAGATGGCCGAGCAGGCCCTGGACCGCCTGGACGTGGACCCCTTCGGCCTGGACCAGATGGACCGCAAGATCCTCTCCGTGGTCATCGAGCAGTTCGGCGGCGGGCCGGTGGGGGCCAAGACCCTGGCCGTGGCCTGCTCCGAGGAGGTCAGGACCATCGAGGACATCTACGAGCCCTACCTCATCCAGTGCGGCTTTCTGAAGCGCACCCCCCGGGGCCGGGTGGCCACGGCCAAGGCCTACCAGCACGTCAAGGCCGCGCGCGAGTCCGGCGAGGGCCTGCTCTAGCCATTACCTCTCGGCAATCATGGCCGGAACCGGTTTCTTTTTTCCTGGACCGGGAGTATGAGGCGGTCAGTCTTGCCGGGCCGCAGCGCCCGGAAGCCAGGAGGTGCCCCATGATCGGCGGATTGTTCCAACCCATGCATTTGTTCATTATTCTCATCGTCCTGCTTCTGGTCATGGGCCCGAGCAAGCTGCCGCAGCTGGGCGCCAGCCTGGGCAAGGCCCTGCGCGAGCTGCGCCGCTCCCTGGACAACCCGGAGCAGCCGGCCGACCAGGGCGACGTCAAGAAGTAACTCCCCGGAATTCCCCTCTTCCTTCCCAAGGAGGCGGCCATGAGCGGAGCCGTCGGTTTCGTGTTTTTGAGCGCCGTGCTCGGCGCGCGGGTCACGGCCGAATCCGGCGAGGACCTGGGCCGTCTCACGGACCTGGCCGTGACCCCGGGCGAGCGCTTTCCGCTGGTCACCCACCTGCTGATCACCCGCCGGGGCCGCACCCGCAGCCTGCCCTGGGAGGCCGTGACCCTGTTCCGCCGGGAGATCATCCTGGCGCGGGGCGTGAGCGGCCTGCGCGAGGCCCCGTCCGGGACCGAGGAGCTGCTCCTGCGCCGGGACCTGCTGGACAAGCAGATCGTGGACGTGGACGGCGCCCGGGTGGTGCGCGTCAACGACCTCAAGCTGGGCCACACCCCCGGCGCCCTGGTGCTGCGGGCCGCGGACGTGGGCTTGCGCGGCATGCTCCGCCGCCTGGGCTTTCTCAAGCCCGTGGAGCGGATCGCGGCCTGGGTGGGCAAGACCGTGCCCGGCGCGGAGATCGGCTGGGAGTTCGTCCAGCCCCTGGAGGGCCGCCTGCACCGCCTGGCCCTGACCCTGACCCGCGACCGGCTCTTGGACATGCACCCCGCGGACCTGGCCGAGATCATCGCCCAGTTGCCGCACCGCAACATTCCGGCGGTCATCGGGGCCCTGGACCCGGAGACCGCGGGCGAGGCCATCGGCGAGCTGGAGCCCGAGGTGGGCGGCATGGTCCTGAGCCAGCTCAAGGCCGAGCACGCCTCGGACATCCTGGAGGAGATGGAGCCCGACGAGGCCGCCGACCTCCTGGCCGAGGTGGACGAGACCCGGGCCAACCACCTGCTGACCCTCATGGATGCCGAAGAGGCCGAGAAGGTCCGCGAGCTCCTGGAGCACGAGGAGGACACGGCCGGCGGCCTGATGAACAACGAATTCCTGGCCCTGACCCAGGACATGACCGCGGACCAGGCCCTGCGCCAGGTGCGGGCCACGGCCGGGGACATGGAGAGCATCGCCTACAGCTATGTCCTGGATTCCGAGGGCCGCCCCCTGGGCGTGCTCAGCCTGCGCGAACTGCTCCTCTCCGGGCCGGAGACGCCGGTGACCGCGCTCATGTCCGAGAACCTCAAGTCCGTGGACGTGGAGGCCGAGCCCGAGGACATCTACGAGATCATCGTCAAGTACCGGCTGGCCGCGGTGCCCGTGCTGGACGCCGAGGGCCGGATGGATGGCATCGTCACGGCCGACGACGTGATGCAGCACTTCCTGCCCTTCACCCTGCGGCTCAAGCAGTACCGCGCCTCGCGCCGGTTCTGATCCCGGAGGCCCTCCGTGTTCAGCGGACGCGCGCGGATCTTCGCCGGGGGCCTGAGCCGGCGCAACATCGTGCTCTTCCTGAGCCTGCTCGGGCCAGGGATCATCACCGCCAACGTGGACAACGACGCCGGCGGCATCGCCACCTATTCCCTGGCCGGGGCCCACTTCGGCTACTCCCTGCTCTGGATGCTCCTGCCCACCACCGCGGCCCTGGTGGTCATCCAGGAGATGTGCGCGCGCATGGGCGCGGTCACGGGCAAGGGCCTGTCCGACCTGATCCGCGAGTCCTTCGGCCTGAAGGTCACGTTCTACGTGATGATCGCCCTGTTTTTGACCAACCTGGGCAACACGGTCTCGGAGTTCGCGGGCATCGCCGCGGGCATGGAGCTGTTCGGGGTGAGCCGGTTCCTCTCCGTGCCCCTGGCCGCCCTGGTGGTCTGGCTGCTCATCGTCAAGGGCTCCTACCGCCTGGTGGAGAAGGTCTTTCTGGTGGCCTGCCTGGTCTACGTGGCCTATCCCATAGCCGCCTTCCTGGCCAAGCCGGACTGGCTGGCCGTGGGCCGGGGCCTGGTCCTGCCCGAGACCAGGCTGACCCCGGAGTCCGTGACCATGATGGTCGGCGTGGTGGGCACGACCATCGCGCCCTGGATGCAGTTCTACCAGCAGGCCTCGGTGGTGGAGAAGGGCATCACCCGCGAGAACTACGCCTTCTGCCGCCTGGACGTGATCATGGGCTGCGTCATGGCCGTGGCCGTGGCCTTCTTCATCGTGGTGGCCTGCGCGGCCACCATCCACCAGCAGGGCCTGTCCATCGAGACCGCGGCCGACGCGGCCCTGGCCTTGAAGCCGCTGGTGGGCGAGTACGCCTCCTTCCTGTTCGCCTTCGGCCTGTGCAACGCCTCGCTGTTCGCGGCCTGCGTCCTGCCGCTGTCCACCTCCTACTACATCTGCGAGGGCATGGGCTGGGAGCTGGGCGTGGACAAGAGCTTCCGCGAGGCGCCCCAGTTCTTCTGGCTGTTCACCCTGAGCATCGCGTTCTCGGCCGCGGCCATCCTCCTGCCCGGGGCCCCGCTCATCGCCATCATGTACCTGTCCCAGGTGGTCAACGGCATGGTCCTGCCGTTCGTGCTCGTGTTCATGCTCCGGCTCATCAACGACCGGAGGCTCATGGGCGACGCGGTGAACGGGCCGGTGTTCAACGCCGTGGCCTGGATCACCGTGCTGGTCATGGGCGGCCTGACCCTGCTCCTGACCCTGGACACGGTCTGGCCGGGCCTGCTCCAGAGGGTTTCCGGGATCTCGGGGCTGTTGGGTTGAGTTTTTGCCGGGATTGCGGCTAGACTGGCCCCATGCGGCTGCCCCGTCCGACCCAGAATTTCGTCTATTCCCCGGCCTGGAACCTCTTCCTGCTCACAGCCGGGTCCCTGCTCTACGCCCTGGGCACCAAGGGCGTGGTGGTGCGCCACGGCTTCATCACCGGCGGGGTCTTCGGCACGGCCCTGCTGCTCTCCTACCTGGGCCAGGCCCTGAGCGCGGCCGTCTGGTACGTGCTGCTCAACGTGCCCCTGTTCATCCTGGGCTGGATTTTCGTCAGCCGCCGGTTCTTCTTCTACAGCCTCTATGCCACGCTCTTGACCGCCGCCTGCCACCAGTTCCTGCCCGTGGATATGGGGGTGCACAACCAGCTCTACGCCGCCGTGGCCGGGGGCGTGCTCTGCGGCACGGGCACCGGGATCATGCTGCGCTCCCTGGGCTCGGGCGGGGGACTGGACGTGGTGGCCGTGATCCTGAACCAGCGCTGGGGCCTGGGGCCGGGGCGGTTCTTTTTCTTCTACAACGCCGCCCTGTTCCTGGTGACCCTGGTGAACCTGCCCGTGGACCTGGTCATCGCCTCGCTCATTCTGGTGTTCATCGCGGCCAACGTGGTGGACTACGTGCTCTCCCTGTTCAGCCAGCGCAAGATCGCCTTCATCATCTCCGAGAAGAACGAGACCATCGCCCGGGCCATCCTTCAGGACCTGGGCCGCGGGGCCACCTTTCTCAAGGCCCAGGGCGCATTCTCGGGTCTGGACCGGGATATCGTCATGACCGTGATCAACAACATCCAGCTCAAGCGGCTGGAGGAGATCGTCTTCACCACGGACCCCCAGGCTCTGTTCATCGTGGAGAACACCTTCAGCGTCCTGGGCGGCGGATTCTCCCACCGCAAGCACTACTGATCCGGATTCAGGAAGCGAGCACGCGGCCGAGGAACTCCACGGCGCGGAGCTCCGAGCGGTAGGGCCCGGGCCACGGCGGCACGAAGCCCACGTGGCCGCCCGTGGCCGGCGTCTCCAGGAAGAGCGCGGGATTGGCCCTGGCCTGGGCCTCGGGAAAGCACTCCGGGGTCAGGAAGGGGTCGTTCTTGGCGTTCAGGATCAGGGTGGGCACGCGCACGGCTTCGAGCACCGGCAGGGAGGATGCCTCGGCATAGTACTGGGCCGCGTCGCGGAAGCCGTGGCGCGGGGCCGTGAACAGGTCGTCGAAGTCCTGGAAGTCGCGCACCCGGGCCAGCCGGTCCAGGTTCACTAGGCCCGGGAAGGTCCGGGTCTTGCGGCGCACCTTGTCCCGTAGCGTCTTCAGGAAGTTGTTGAGGTAGATGCGGTTCCCGGGCCGGGCCAGGGCCCGCTCCGTGGTGGTCAGGTCGCAGGGCACGGACACGCAGACCGCCGCGGCCACGGCCCCGGGCACAGCCGCCGGGTCTTCGCCCAAAAAGCGCAAGGTCTGGTTGCCGCCCACGCTGAAGCCCACCAGGACCACGGCGTCGTAGTCGCCCGAGGCCAGGGCGTGGGCCAGGACCCGGCGCAGGTCTCCGGTCTCGCCGCTGTGGTAGGCCTTGGGCAGGCGGTTGAGTTCCCCGGAGCAGCCGCGCAGGTTGCGGGCCAGCACGTCGAAGCCCGCGGCGTTGAGCGCCCGGGCCATGCCCAGGACATAGGGCCGCCGCGAATGGCCCTCCAGGCCGTGGGTGATGAGCGCCAGCCGCCGCGATCCGGTCCGGCTCCAGTCGAGGTCCAGGAAATCCCCGTCTTCCAGCTCCAGCCGTTCGCGCACGAACGCCACCCTGGGCCCGCGCCGCAGGAGGCCCGCGAAAAGCGTCTCCAGGTGGCCGTTGCGCAGGGCCAGGGGCGCGTCCGGCAGCCGCGAATCGAGCAGCGGCACCTCAGCCCCCCAGGTCCCGGACCCGCTGGAAGTATTCCTCCCGGCAGGCGTTCTCGGTGCCCAGCAGGGCGGCGAAGGCCTCGTTGAAATCCCGGCGGCCCGTGGCGAACAGGCCGTGGCCCAGGACAATGGCCGCGTTGCCCCCGCGCAGGGCCGGGGGCAGGGTGTGGCAGATGCCGCAGGCCCCGCTGCCGGTCTCGCCGGGCACGATGATGGCCCCGCCCGCCGTGCGCTTCGCCGGGCAGCGCAGGTGGCACTGCCCGCGGTCCGGGCAGTCCGGCCGGTCGCAGTCCAGGGACAGGGTCACGGCGAATTTCGGGTGGCCGTGCAGGATGCAGCGCGTGGCCGGGGCGGCGGCGTAGATTCCGGCGTGGGCCGGGAGTTCGCTGGAGGCCGTGAGGGCCTCGCAGCTCGACCCGTCCAGGGCGCAGGCCACCAGGTCGCCCTCCAAGAGGTCCAGGGAACTGCCGGTCTGGCTGATCCACACGGTCCGGTCCAGGAGCGCGGAGACATTGCCGAAGGCCGAGTCCACCAGACCGAAGTCCACGGTGGCGCGGCCCGCCTGGGCCATGGCCGCGCAGACCTGGGCGGGCCCGTCGAAGGGGCCCTGGACCAGGCCGGGCCGGTCCGTGCGCACGGGCGGCAGGAAGGACGCGGCCCGGGCGAATGCTGCGCGCTGTTCCGGCGTGGCGCGCCCGGCGCGCAGGTCTTCCAGGTAGTCCGAGAAGAACAGGACGAACACGGCAAAGCACAGGGAGCTCAGGGTCACAAAGGCCTGTTCCGGGGTGAGGGGTCCCAAGGCCGCCAGGCGCGGGCCGGGCAGAACCATGCCCTTGCGGTTCTTGAGCCCCTGCACCAGGGCCTGGGCCGAGAACTCCGAGGCCACGGGCAGGTCGTGGAGAAAGAGCCGGGTCTCGCTGTCCCGGGGTGCGAGGACCTGGGGGCGCTGTTCCAGGAAAAAGGCCAGGATTGTGGCGTAGGGCTCGGCGGGCCGGATGCAGGCCAGGGCCCCGGGCTGGAGCGCGAGCAGGGCCTGTTCCAGCACCTCCCGGTCCGGATGGTTGGGATCGCTGGCGAGCACCGCGTCGTCCAGGGCCAGGAACAGGATGTCCTTCTCCCAGGCCAGGCCCGCCGTGGCCAGGCGCTCGCTGAATCCGTTCAGGACACGGTCCATGTGAGCCCCAGTTCCTCGGCCTTGTCCCGCACGGGCAGGCCGTTGTGGTCCAGTCCGCGCACCCGGTAGTAGCGCGCCCGGGCCTCCAGGAACGCGGCGCGGTCCAGGGGCGGGGTCTCGAAGCCCTGGCCCGGGTCGCCTGGCTCGCGGAAGAACCGGCCGGGCAGGTCGTCGTCCCCGGCGCTGAAGCCCAGGGCCGCGTTGATGAGCCGCTCCTGATAGACCACGCGCTTGCCCAGGCGTGCCAGGTCCTGGGCCGTGGCCGGGACGCCGGTGACGGCGGCCAGGGCCTTGGCGTACTCCTCCAGCCCGGCGGCGAACAGGGTCAGGCGGCACACCGGCAGGCTCTCTGCCGCGGCCAGCGCGTCCTCGCCCAGCTTGACCATGCGGGCTTTGCCGCTCCAGGAGAAGCGCTCCGTGGGCACGGGCTTGCGCAGGAGTTCGTGGCCCAGGGACAGGGCCCGCCAGGGGCAGGCCCCGCGCGTGCTCACGGCGTAGCCCAGGGCCAGGCCGCAGGCCCCCCGGGGATCGAATGCCGAGAGCTCCAGGCCTTTGACCGTCATGGCCGCCTCGGGCCGCTTGAGTTCCTGGGCCAGACGCTGCGCGCCCTGGCCCAGGAGTGCGCCGTCGCCGTGCCCCAGGGCCATGTCCTCCAGGAGATTCAGCACGGTCCAGGCCGTGGGCTTTTGATTCGTGACCTCGGCCCAGGCCGCCAGGGACCCGGCGGCGGACACCGGGTCCAGGCCCAGTTTGCCGCAGAGGTCCAGGGCCTCCACGGCCAGGTCCGGGTCCACGAGGCCCAGCAGGGCCGTGAACTGCGACAGGGCCTCGATGCCGGGCAGGGCCCGGCCGTGTCCGTCCTGCTGGACGCAGCCGATGGGGCAGTCCGGGCAGGCCGCGGGCTGGAACCCGAAGCGCGCGGCCAGGGCGGGCGCGTTGCAGCGCTCGATCCCAGGGCAGCGGGTGTGGCGGAAATTCTCCGTGGGGATCATGCTCCGGCTCTGGGTCAGGTCCAGGAGCGCGGCCGTGCCGAACCGGCCGAAGCCCTGGGGGCCGCGCAGCACGGGCGAGGCGTGGAACAGCCGCTCGATGTCGGCCCGGGCCGCGGCCAGGCCCTTGGGATCGTGGACCGGAACCGCGCCCGAGCCGGACACGGCCAGGTATTTGAGGCCCTTGGCCGCCAGGCACAGGCCCAGGCCGCAGCGTCCGGCCGAGAAAAGGCGGTCCACCTGCACGCTGGCGAAGCGCACGCCGTGCTCCGCGGCCGGGCCCACGCAGGCCGCCGAGCCCCAGTCCGCGAGTGCGGCGAAGACCTGGTCCGTGGTCTTGCCGTGAAGCGCGGCGGCGTCCACCAGGCGGGCGTGTCCGTCGTGGATTTCCAGGCCCAGGGGAGCGGGGCTTTTGCCCGTGAGCAGCACGCCCAGGAATCCGGCGCGCGCCAGTTCCAGGCCCAGGCCCCCGCCCACGGCGTCGTCGCCGAAAGCCCTGGTGAGGGGTGAGCGCGAAACGAGGTGGCAGCGGCTGGAGCAGGGGGCCTCTGTGCCGCTGAGCGGCCCGGCCAGGACCAGCACGGGCATGTCCGGGTGGTCCCAGGGCAGGTGGGCCGAGGGCCGCAGAAGGTGTCCGGCCAGGCCCCGGCCGCCGGGGAACAGGCGAAGGGTCTCCTCGGGCAGGCGCAGGACCCCGCAGGTCCGGCTGCCCAGGTCGGCCGTGAGGAGGGAGCAGGGGCCGTGCATGGGGCCTGTGATTCCACGTCCGGGGTCAAATGGCAAGGCCCGGACTTGATTTGGCGCGGGCATCGGGTATCGTGCGGCCAACGTTTTTCCCGGAGTCGTCCATGGCTGAAAAGAAAGAAGTCGATCTCTCCCGCCGCAACCTGTTCGTCGGGGCCTTCCGCCGGTTGCGCGGCGAGATGGAGGAGGGCCGCCCCCAGGCCCGCAGTTCCGAGACCCTGCCCATCCTGGAGGCCGCCAACACGGCCTTCGCCGCCGGGGACTTCCCCCAGGCCTCGGCCAAGTTCAAGGAGCTGCTCCAGAAGGAGCCGGGCAACAACGACGCCCGCCGCCGCCTGGGCTGCTGCCTGTACCGCGAGGCCAAGTTCGTGCAGGCCAAGGTGGAGTTCGAGCGGGTCCTGCGGACCAACCGCGAGGACCACGAGGCCTGGCTCTATCTCGGGCTGACCCTGGCCCGGGGCGGCAGCCCGGCCAAGGCCGTGTCGGTCTGGAAGAACTTCAAGGACATGCGCAACGTGCCTCTGGTGCGCGAGATCAATCTCCAGTCCGCCCTGCTGGAGCAGCCCGAGCCCCCGGACGGGGCCAAGGTGGCCGACGCCGTGGAGTCGGTGCTGGGCGCCCCGCCTCCGGCCCAGTCCTAGCGTCCGGCCACCTGACGGGTGACGTACAGCGCCAGCCCCAGGGTCACCAGCCCGATCCCGAGCCAGCCCGCCGGACCAGGGGCCGCGCCCCCGAGCACGAGCATCTCGCCCAGGAGCGAGAAGACCACCTCCATGGCCTGGGTCGCGTCCACCGCGGCCAGCTCGTAGGAACCCCGGGCCCGGTTGCGGGCGTGCAGGAACAGGCCCGTGGCCACCACCCCGGCCAGCAGGGCCACCAGGGCGGTCTGCAGGACCTGTCCGCCCGAGGGCGGGGCGGGCCGCACCACCAGGAGCAATCCGATCCAGAACGGCAGGGAGCCCAGGGACAGGAGCAGCACCAGGCCCAGGCTGTTGCCGAGCACCGGGTGGGTCACGTGCGGCACGAAACGCCGCCCGCCGCGCCGGGCCTCCCAGGCCAGCTGGTTGCCCAGGGGATAGGCCAGGGCCGCCAGGAACACGGGCAGGGCCCCGCGCAGGGCTCCGGAGAAGGTCGCGCCCTGCGGGGCCTGCTCCACGTTCACCAGGACGATGCCCAGGAAGATGAGGCCGGTGAACAGCAGGCCCCGGGTGGGCACCTGCCGGCCGAAGAGCAGGAGCACCAGGGGCGTGGCCAGGATGGTGGACTGCCAGGTGGCGGCCACCACCCAGCCGGGCACCTGCCCGGCGCTGTAGCAGAGCGGGGCGTAGAACACGCCGAAGCCCACGCTGCCGGTGAAAATCCAGAACAGGGGGTTGGCCCGGAAGACCTCCCAGACCCCGCGCAGGACGGCCGTCTGGCGGCTGGCCGCCAGCCAGGCGATGAGCAGCACGAGCATGTGGCCGTAGCGCAGGGCCGCGGTCCAGGCCCAGTGCCCGCCCGTGAGGCTCATGGCCCGGTTGAGCACGAAGGTGCTGCTGAAGAACAGGGCCGCGAGCACGCCCAGGAACAGGGTGCGGGCCATGCTCAGTGGATGGAGCCCTTGTCCTTGGCGTTCATTTCCTTGGCCAGCTCCAGGATGCGCGAGCGCAGGAACCCAGCCACGGCCCCGCCCTGGTCCGCGTCGCCGGAATGGGCCAGGCCGTAAACCTCCAGGTCCTGCTGCACCTGCTTCTCCATGCGCTCGGACTCCAGGAACATGAGGTAGGCCAGGACCACGGCGGCCTCGTTGTCCGGGGTGTCTTCGGCCAGGACCGCGACCTGCTCCTGGGGCACGGTCTCGAACAGCCGGTCCAGGAACAGGCCGATCCACTTCTCGTAGAGGTCCGGCAGCACCGGGGGCACGAGCCCGGCCAGGGCCGCGGCCTGGTCCTTGTCCGGGGCCGTGCCGGTGACGGCCAGGTATTCCACCAGGGCCTCGCGGCGGCGGCCCTCGTCCTGGGCCTGCACCCGGCGGCGGAGCATGTTCAAGAGACTGGCGCGCAGGGCGGCGGGGTCCGTGCTCATGGGAAATCCTCGGGTTGGGGTTGGCTGGGCCGGACCCTAGCCCAAGGCGGTCAGCCGGGCAAGGTCTAGCCCATGAGCCGGGAGAGCATCCAGAAATAGGCGCAGCCGAAAGCCAGAAGCAGGGCGCAGGGCGCGAGGATGCGCCGCCAGGTCCGGGCCAGGTCCACACCGAAGTACTGGCAGGTGAGCACGAAGCAGATGTGGATGGGCGAGGCCATGACCCCGGTGAAGCCCGCGAAGGTGGCCAGGACCAGGTAGGGGATGATCTGGTGCTGGAGCCCGAGCACGGGCAGCAGGCCCAGGAGCAGGGGGAAGGTGGAGCCCACGAAGGCCACGTTGATGCCCGCGATGAAGCCCACCAGGAACGGCAGGAACACGGCCGAGACGAGGAGCGCCGCCGGGCCCCCGGCCAGTCCGGCCATGCCCTCCACGGCCCCCGAGGCCGTGAGCTGGCCCTTGAACACGAAGATCCCGGCGATGACCAGGAGCATGTTCAGGAAGCTCTTCTTGGTCAGGGCGGCCAGGATCAGGCCCGCGTCGGCCCGGTTCTGGAGCGTCACGCAGAGCACGGCCGCGGCCAGGGCCGTGACCACCCCGAGCTCGAAGGGCAGGTCCGGGAAAAAGGCCGAGATGGCCGCCTCCAGGCCCAGGGCCCCGACAATGGCCACGGTCAGGGGCAGGCCCAGGACCAGCAGGCGGCCCGCACTCGCGCGGCCAGCCAGGGGCGCGGGCATGGCGGGCGGCAGGGGCAGGACCCCGGGCCGCAGGTAGAACAGCCAGCCCAGGGCCAGGCAGCAGAGCGCGCCGGGCGCGGTGTAGAAGATGAGCGTGGTGATGGGCAGCCCGGCCAGATTGGAGGTCAGGATCATGCCCGGATAGAGCGGCCAGGCCATTTCCCAGAGGTGCCGGAACCAGTAGTTGATGAGCGCCTTGCGGGTGCGCGTGATCTCGAGTTTCTCGGCGATCCCGGCCACCATGGGCGCGGAGAAGATGGCCCCGCCGGGCATGGGCAAAAAGCCCACCAGGGCCGGGAACAGGCCGAGGCGCGTTCTCGGCGAGCGGACCCGCTGGGCCAGGGCGTCCATGAGCCGCCGGGACTGGCCTGTGCGCTCCAGGAGGTCCGAGAGGATCAGGATCAGGGCCACGATGCCCGCCAGAAAGAGCGTTTCCGGGTCGATCAGGGCCTGGCCCGCGGCCGTGAACCAGGCCGCTGGGGACATGCCGAAGAGCAGGCCCAGAAGCGCCGCGCCGCAGAGGATGGCCAGGCCCAGGGCCACCCGCAGACGGATGCCCAGGAGCATGGCGCCGAAGGCGGCCAGGACCTTGAGCAGGGGCAGGACGCCCGGAGCCAGATCCACCTAGGCCGACTCCAGGAGTTTGCGGATTTCCAGGGGCGTTCCCTTTTCCGGGGCCCGGACCAGGGACAGGGCGGACTTGGCGCAGGCGCTGGCGCAGACCCCGCAGCCCATGCACTTGTCCGTGTCCACGAAGCAGTGCTTGTCGCGCACCGCAAGGGCCTGGAACTGGCAGNNCCCGAGGAGCAGAGCATGGGGATGCCGTGGCGCTGGGCCTGCATGGCCCCGCAGCAGCAGGAGCAGCAGTTGCAGATGGCGTAGAACCGGCCGAGCATGGCCTCCTTGAAGAAGGCGTGGTGCACGTGGCCCCGGGCGTCCTCCTCCTGGAGGATGCGCACGGCCTGTTCCTGGGTGATGGCCCGGGAGCGGCCGGGATTGTGCTCCAGGATGAACGAGGCGAAGGGCTCGCCCACGATGAGGCAGACGCTCACCGGCTCGCAGTGCTTTTCGCGGACCACCCGGCAGGGGCAGTCCAGGAGCGCGATGCGCTCGGGGTTCTTGAGCACGATGTCCCGGGCCAGGGAGTAGGGCACCACCTGCTCCAGATCGCGCAGCTCCACGGCCCGGTTCACGCGCACCAGCCGGGTGGCCTCGTCCAGGGGCACGGCCTTGCCGTGGTAGGAGTCGGCCCAGTCCGGATGGGGTTTGTCCTTGGGCGGAAAGAGCGGCCGGTGGCGGGCCAGGAGCAGGACCAGGGGCAGGAGCAGGAGCGTGGCGAAGCGGCGCCTGCCCGTGGCGATGCCGATGTAGAGATAGGGCCAGCGGGCGTAGGCGTAGCCGTGGAGCAACTCGGGCCAGGACAGGCCTTCGGCGCGGCCCTCCTCGAAAAAGGCCCGGGCCGAGGGCCGCAGTGTCTTGAGCAGCAGGCGCGACAGGGAATGCACGAGGTCTCCCGCGTTTGTGGCGACACGGTTGTAGCACCGGCTGCCGGGCTTGAAAACCCCGGGCAGGGGATGTTCCCGCCAGGGCTGGAAGGATGGAGCGGTTTCGGTGTAGAAGGGAAAAAGGAGGCTCCATGAACACGGACCCCGCACAGGCCCCCGGCCACGACTGCAAGGACGAACGCGACCGCCTGGCCCGCACCACCACGCATCTGGCCAACGCCCGCACCTATCTGGCCTGGGTGCGCACGTCCATCGCCATCATGGCCTTCGGCTTCGTGCTGGAGCGGGTGGACCTGCTGTTCCTGCTCACCCCGGGCGTGGCGGTCCCGCACGAAACCGTGCGCCAGCTCGGGCTGGTGAGCCGGTTCTGCTTCGGAGCCGGGGCCGCGGTCCTGCTCCTGGCGGCGGCCCGCAGCCGGGCCATCGCCAAGCGCATCGGCCCGGACGGCACGCGCTTCCGCGGCGTGGCCGAGACCGTGCTCCTGCTGGTGGCCCTGGGCCTGGCCCTCTACTTCTCCATCAGCAGCGGCGGTCTCACCAGGGCGTAACTACTTGCCCGTTTCCTGCTTCTTCTTGTCCCCGCGCAGGGTGTGGCGCTTCTGGGCCGAGAGCACGGCCTTGCGCAGCCGGATGGACAGGGGCGTGATCTCCACCACCTCGTCGTCCTTGATGAAATGCAGGGCCCGCTCCAGGGTCATGGGCCGGATCGGGGCGAGAATGACGTTCTCGTCCTTGTTCGCGGCGCGCATGTTGGTGAGCTTTTTCTCCTTGCTGGCGTTCACGTCCAGGTCGTTGTCCCGGTTGTGCTCGCCCACGATCATGCCCTCGTAGACCGGGTCGTTGGGGAGCACGCAGAGCTGGCCCCTCGGCTCCAGGTTGAACAGGGCATAGGGCACGGCCACGCCGGAGCGGTCGGCCACCAGGGAGCCGGTGAAGCGCGAGGGGAACTCGCCCCGGAACTCGCCGTAGCCCTCCAGGTAGGAGTTCATGATGCCCGTGCCCTTGGTGTCGGTGAGGAACTCGTCGCGGTAGCCGATGAGCGCCCGGGACGGCACGCTGAACTCGATGCGCACCCGGCCCCGGCCGTTGTTCACCAGGTTGGTCATCTTGCCCTTGCGCGCCGAGAGCTTCTCGGTGACCACGCCCAGGAAGGCCTCATCGCAATCCACGAAGAGCCGCTCGATGGGCTCCAGGACCTTGCCGTCCTTTTTCTTGAGGATGACCTCGGGCCGGCCCACGGTGAGCTCGAAACCCTCGCGGCGCATGGTCTCGATGAGGATGGCCAGCTGGAATTCGCCGCGGCCCTTGACTACGAAGCTGTCGCGGTCCTCGGAGTCCTCCACGTGGATGGCCACGTTCTTGAGCGTCTCCTTCATGAGCCGCTCGCGGATCTTGTTGTTCTGGACGATCTTGCCCTCGCGTCCGGCCAGGGGCGAGGTGTTGATGGAGAAGCGCATGGATACCGTGGGTTCGTCCACGGTGATGCGCGGCAGGGCCTTGGGCGCGTCCTTGGTGCAGATGGTGTCGCCGATCATGACGTCCTCGATGCCCGCCAGGACCACGATGTCGCCGGGCTGGGCCTCCTCGGCCGGGACCACCTGGGGGCCCTTGTAGGTCTGGAGCTTGAGGACCTTGAGCGGGGTCTGGGCCCCGCTCTCGCTCAGGCAGACCAGGCTTTCGTTGGCCTTGGCCCGGCCGTTGACCACCTTGCCCACGGCCAGGCGGCCCAGGTAGTCGGAGTAGCCCAGGTCGCAGACGAGCATCTGGAAGGGCGCCTCGGGATCGAAGGACGGCGCCGGGATGTGCTTCAGGATGGCCGCGAACAGCGGGCCCAGGTCCTTGCCCTCCTCGTCCTTGCCGACCATGGCCACGCCCTGGCGGCCGATGGCGTAGAGCAGGGGGAATTCCAGCTGGGACTCGTCGGCGTCCAGGTCGATGAACAGGTCATAGACCTCGTTGAGGACCTCGTCGGGCCGGGCGTCGGCGCGGTCGATCTTGTTGACGACCACGATGATGGGCAGCCCGGCCTCCAGGGCCTTCTTGAGCACGAAGCGGGTCTGGGGCAGCGGGCCTTCCGAGGCGTCCACCAGGAGGATGGCGCCGTCGGCCATGGCCAGGGAGCGCTCCACCTCGCCGCCGAAGTCGGCGTGGCNNTCGATGATGTTGATCTTGACGCCGTCGTGGATCACGGAGCAGTTCTTGGCCGCGATGGTGATGCCGCGCTCCCGCTCCAGGTCCATGGAATCCATGAGCCTTTCGGCCACCTCCTGGTTGTCGCGGAACAGGCCGCTCTGGCGGAACAGGGCGTCCACCAGGGTGGTCTTGCCGNNTGGTCGACGTGGGCGATAATGGCGACATTGCGGAGGGATTCGTTTTGTGTTTTCATTGGAATCGTTTTGGGATAAGGGTTGCGCGGGGATTTTGACGCCGGAAGCCGTGAGGGGCGAGGCGCTTATATGTCACCACGGGCCCGGATGCAAGCGGAAAATCCGCATGATTCCTGGGCCCCGGGGAAATCGGCCGGGGCCGTGGAAGACGTTGGCATGACTGCTGCAAGGAAAGGAGCGAGACCGATCTCCAGGGAGGGAACGATCATGCGTCTCATCCGCATTTTCCTCATCGGCGCGTTGCTNNACCGCCTTGGGCGGCTGCTCCCTTCTTTCCTCGTCCATCACCCCGGACCGTCGCCAGCGCGCCTCGGCCCCCCAGACCGATTCCCGCAACGTCCAGCGCTGGCAGGACGTCTACGACCCCAAGACCGACCCCTACACCGTGCTGGGCCGGACCTATTACCCCCTGCAGGACGCCCGCGGCTACAGCGAGGTGGGCGTGGCCTCCTGGTACGGCGACGACTTCCACGGCAAGAAGACCGCCAGCGGCGACGTCTACGACATGTACGCGGTGTCCGCGGCCCACAAGACCCTGCCNNGGCACCGTGGTGCGCGTGACCAACCTCCAGAACGGCCGCCAGGTGGACCTGCTGGTCAACGACCGCGGGCCGTTCGTGGACGGCCGGATCATCGACCTGTCCTACGGCGCGGCCCAGCAGCTCGGCTCGGCCCGCCAGGGCATCGCCAAGGTCCGGGNNCCGCCAGTCCCAGCCCTCCCGGGCCGCCTCCCGGCCGCCGCAGCAGGCCGCCTCCGGGGGCTACTACATCCAGGTGGGCACCTTCGCTGTGGAGGAGAACGCCCTCAAGCTGCGCGACCGGCTGGTGCAGTCCGGATTCCCGGGCAGCCGCATCCGCACCATGATCCAGGGCGGCCGCGAGGTGCATGTGGTTCAGGCGGGGGTCTTCCGCGACATGGACCAGGCCCGCACGGCCCTGATCCAGCTCCGCAGCGAGTTCCCGGGCAGCTTCATCGACTCCTAGAACTCAGGCCGCGTCCATGGCCTGGCGGGTCCAGGTGGCGGCCTCGGCCTGATGCCGGGCCGCGTCCACCGGGTCCAGCCCCAGGCAACCCAGGATCTCCTGGGCCTGCTCCCATTCCCCGACCTCCAGCCGCGCCACCAGATCGAGCCAGAGCCGGGCCTTGTTGGGTTCCCCGCGCAGGGCCCCGGCGATCTCCTCGTCCAGGGACATGCCCGAGAGGACCCGGTCCATGTTCGTGCCGAGCAGGATGTCCAGGCGCGAGAGCAGGCCGAGCATGAACATGGAGTCCGGGGAGCGCGGGGCGCTCTTGGCCCGGGTGGAGAGGTTCTCCAGGAACTTGGCCCGCTGCACCGAGCTGGTGCAGATCTCCTTGGCCTGGGGCGTGGGCGAGAGGTCCGAGAGGATCACGGCCATGAGCCAGTGGCGCAGGGGCCGCTGGCCCAGGGTGGACACGGCCTGGGGAATGGAGCCGATCTTGAAGGGCCGGGAGAAGAAGGCCGAGTTGATGAACTGGAGCAGGCGGTAGCTCACGGCCGCGTCGCCGGAGATGATCCGGGCCAGGGTCATCAGGTCGAAGTCCTCGCGGGCCAGCTCGGAGAGGAGCTTGATCCGGGAGGCCGCGGCCCCGGAGATCTTGCGGCCGGAGAGAGTCTCGGGCCTGCTGAAGTGATAGCCCTGGAACAGGGAGTAGCCCAGGCCCTTGACCAGGGCGTGGGTGGCCGCGTCCTCGACCTTCTCGGCCAGGAGCTGGCGCGTGCCGTTCTGGAGTTTCTTGGTCAGGGCCTCGATTTCCTTGTGGCTCCGGCCCTGGAGGTCCACCTTGACGATGTCGGCCAGGTCCAGGAAGGGGTCCAGCTGGGCGTGCCCGAAGTAGTCGTCCAGGGCCAGGACGTAGCCTGCGGCCTTGAGCTTGGCGCAGGCCGAGAGGATCGCCGGGCTGGGCGTGGCGGTCTCCAGGATCTCCACCACGCACTGCTCCCGGGGCAGGGCGAAGGCCGTGCCGTCCAGGAGGAGTTCGTCCGGGAAGTTGATGAACAGCATGCAGCCCGGCGGCAGTCCGGCCCGGGCCAGGATGAAGCCGTCGGCCACCATCTTGGAGGTGGCCACGCTGGATTCGGCGAAGTTGGCCGTGCTGGCCTCGGCGCTGTGACGGAAGAGCAGCTCATAACCCCAGACCTTTTCTGCGCGGTCGAAGATGGGCTGCCGGGCCACGAACACGGGCTCGATATGGGCGGGCGCGGCGGTGGCTTCTGGGGCGTTTCCGGTCACAGGGGCTCCAGTGGATCGATACACTTGAGCCCATGGTATCAAGAAATATCAAGAATTCAACGCTAAATCTCTGAAAGGCAGGAAAGGGCGGAAGCCCTCGGCTGGCGGGCATCCGGCGTGGTCGGAGGCTAGTGCTGTTCCAACCAGTGGCTCAGCCGGGACTTGGGTTTTTCCACCAGGGTCTTGCAGATTTCCTTGTAGCGATCCTTGAGCGGGGCCAGGGCGTTGCAGTCCTGGTGGACTTCCCGGACCATGGCGGCCTCGGCGTCGTCCACGGCCTGGGTCTCGGGCCTGCCGTTCAGTTCTTCGGCCTGCTGGGTGAGCTTCTGGCGGATGGCCCGGTAACGGGCGGCCAGGTCCTTGTCCAGGGGCCGGGTGGCCTCCAGGCAATTGGCGATGATGTCGTAGTAGGCGGCGCAGGCCACGCATTCCTCGGCCACCCGGGCCTTGGCCGTGGGCTCGTCAAAGGCCTGGGCCGCGCCGGCCAGGCAGAAAACCAGCGCGCAGCAAAGGGTCAGGCGGACCATGAACTCCCCCCGGAGTCGGTGTTGGAGCCCCCGCGGCCGCGAACCGCGGCAGAGGCGCACACGCTTGTAGCGCGCCTCGTGCCGGGTTGCAATGCGCCGGGGAGGCGGTTCCCGGTCTTTGCTTTGAATTATAATCCGTCGGGAGTCTTTTCTCTGCTATGGGGAGAATAGGGTGCACCCTCACGGCCTTCGTGGCCGGAGTCGGGGCGCGACCGGTTCGAACGACGCATCTCCAAGAGAGGAGGCCATGGACATGAAAAAGACCGGGAGACTGGCGCTGGCCCTGGGCGCGCTCCTGCTGGTCGGGCTGTTTGCCCCCGCCTGGAGCCGGGCCGCGGGCCTGTCGGCCGAGGACGCCAAGCTGCTCAAGGCCGGCAAAAAGCTCTTCACCGCGCACTGCGGGGCCTGCCACGAGACGGGCGGGAACAACGACATCCGCAAGCGCACGGAGAAGATCGCCACCGTGGGCCTGGAGGCCTACATCACCGGCCAGGGCCGGATCTTCGAGCACATGCCCCTGTTCGAGGGCACGGCCAAGGACCGCCGGGCCATTGCCCTGTATGTGACCGTGGACCTCAACCACCGGGCGCCGGACGACCACTGGGCCGTGGAGGTCAAACCCCTGCCCCTGACCATCCCGGCCTTTGATCCCAAGACCGGCCAGTACGTGCTGCTCACCTGGAACACGCTCGGCATGAAGTGCATCACGGACTGCGACAGCTCCTTCTCCTTCCTGCCCCCGGGCAACGCCATGGGCGCGGTGCTCATCAAGCGCGGGCCCAAGCCCCAGCTGGTCAGCACGGGCGTGGAGATGGCCTACTCGGCCCCGGAGGACGCCCGGAATCCCTCGGCCCACGTGGAGTTCTGGAAGTACGCCCCGTCCATCCTGGGCAAGGAGCTGCCCCTGAACGTCACGGCCGCGGGCAAGGGACCCGAGGGGGTCATGGCCTACAACGAGAAGAGCAGGATATTCGAGGTCGCGGGCCTGCCGGTGACGCCCTACACGGACGGCGGCGGGATCAATCCCTATCCGCTGTTCACGGTCACGGCCAGGGACAGCGCCACGGGCAAGGTCCTGGCCCAGACCCAGGCCGTGGTCCCGGTGGGCGCGGAGATGGGCTGCCGCAACTGCCACGGCGGGCCCTGGCGCAAGAACAACTCCTCGGGCATCTCCGAGGAGACGGCCCGGGGCATCCTGGCGGCCCACGACAAGCGCAGCGGCACCACGCTCCTGCCCCAGGCCCAGGCGGGCAAGCCCGTGCTCTGCCAGAGCTGCCACCCCGACCCCCTGCTCAACGCCAAGGGCGACCCGGCCCGGCTCAATCTGCCCGCGGCCATGCACGGCTTCCACGCCAACTACCTGAGCGGCCGGGGCGAGGAGGTCTGCTCGCGCTGCCATCCGGACAACCCCAGGGGCGTGACCCGCTGCCTGCGCGACAACCACGCCTCCAAGGGCATCGGCTGCTCCAAGTGCCACGGCATGCTGGAGGACCACACCATCGGCCTGCTCAAGGGTGAACTGGCCCAGGGCAAGCAGCGCGCCGGGATGTTCATGCGCCACCTCAAGACCCGGCTGGTGGCCTCGGCCGAGGTCATCAAGGGCCGCACCCCCTGGGGCCAGGAGCCCGATTGCCTGACCTGCCACAACGGCAAGGCCAGGCCCAACGCGGCCAAGGTCACGGCCTTCAATCTCTGGGTCGAGGGCGGCGGCCAGCTCTACCGCAACCGCAAGGACGACACCGGCAACGTGCCGTGCATCGCCTGCCACGGCAGCCCGCACGCCACCTATCCGGCCACCAACGCCTACGGCAAGGACCGGGACAACGTGCAGCCGCTCCAGTACATGGGCTTTGCCGGGCCCATCGGGGCCAAGAAGCACTGCGAGGTCTGCCACACCCAGGCCATGGGCGTGGAGCCGCACCACAAGGCCATGTTCGGCCGCTAGACCGGTCTGGAGAAGGAGAAACGAGAAGGGCTCCGGCGTGTGCCGGAGCCCTTTTCGCGCGCTGCCGGGCCGGTCAGGGCTGGGGCTTGGCCCGCTCGTCCAGCCAGTTGAGGATGTATTCGCAAGAAACGAGGTTGGTCCCGACCTGGCAGTGGTATTGGGCGCCCTGGCTGGCGTCGAACTCCAGGTAGGTCTTCTTGGACTTGAGCGCGGCGAAGAACTGCTTGGCCTGGAAGTTCGAATCGTTGACCTTGTCGGCGCTGGAGTTGACCACGAGCATCTCGGCCTCGATCCGCTCCACGGTGTCGGCCATGGTGTAGGGCTTGAGCTTGCGGAACAGCTCGCTGGGCGTGGCGGCCTGGAAGATCCACAGCCGCTGGTTCATGGCGTGGCGGCAGGCCAGGCTCTTGGCCATTTCCCGGGTCACCAGGGCGTCCACCTTGGCGGCCTGGGCCGGGTCGCCGGCGATCTTCTGCACGGCCTCGGGAAGCTGGCGCAGGGTCCCGTCGTAGACGCTCCAGACCCCGCCGTTGGCGATGCCCCACTTGATGCGCTTCTCAAAGGCCAGGGCCCGGGGCACGGACATGGAGTAGCCGCTGATGGCCATGCGCGCGGGGTCCACCCCGGGCAGGGTCACGGCGAAGTCCACCACCGGGGTGACGACCTTTTCCCAGTCGGGCCGGAAGGGCAGGCCCTGCCTGAGGAGCACCTCGCCCTGGCCGGGTCCTTCGAAGATCAGGCAGGCGTAACCGCGTTTCACGGCCTGGACCGCCAGGATGAAGTAGAGGTCCTCGGCCGTGCCGTCCAGGCCGGTCTGGATCAGGAACAGCGGCCGCTTCACGCCGCTGGTGTCCGGGACGACCAGGTACCCGGGCAGGGTGGTCTGTTCGTAGGGGATGCGCACGGGCCGGATGCGGCCCTTGGACAGGGCCGCGGCCTTGAGAAAGGTGTCGCGGCCGTTCTGCCAGGCCGGGAGCGCGCGCGGATCGCTGCCATAGAGATAGACCCCGGCGGCGCGGAAGGCGGCCGTGGCCCGGAAGTAGACGTCCATGGCGCTCTGGTCGTGCCCGGCGGCGGCAAAGGAGTCGGCCACGGAGCGCAGCTGCAGGCCCATGTCGTTCCAGGCCCGGTACCAGCTCTCCGTGTCGCTGTCCTTGATCCGGCTGGCCACTGTGAGCACCTCGCCCAGGTCGGCTCCGCCGGAGGCGATCATCGACGTGCGCCACAGGGTCTGGAACACGAAGGCCGGATCGTGGAACAGGAACTTGTCCACGGCCCGTTCGCTCATGTCGCGGCCGGGCCCGGCCGCCGGGCACGGCGCGGCCCAGGCCAGCATCAGGAGCAGAACCAGCGGAAGGACGGCACGCGGGCGGATGCGGACGCGCGTCATGGGAGTCTCCTTGTCGTGTGCAGTGCGCCGCCTCAGGGGGGCCCGAGGCGCAGGCGGAAGGAACCGCCCGCCTTTTCCAGAATCTCCACCTTCACGTTGTTTTTGGCGTCCACAAAGGTGTTGCGGCTGCCCGCGTCGAACGCGGCGCGCTCCAGGCGCGGGGCCGAGGGGTCCGCGTCCACGAGCTTCACCGGAGCCTGCCCGTGGCGGCATTCGCCCACCCTGTCGTCGGCGTACAGGATGAGCACGCCGCTGCCCGGCAGGTACATGTCGAAGCCCAGGGGCTGGCGGTTCTCGATGAGGTAGTACGTGCTCTCGGTGAGGGGGATGCGGATGGCCGCCACCTCGGAGGCGGCGTCCTCCAGGGGGCCCAGGAGCACCTCGGCCTGCTGGCCCGGCGCAAGGGTGCGGACCTTGGTTTCCGGGAGCCAGCCCAGGCGCAGGCGGGTCCAGGACGAGATGCCGGGGGGAGGCAGTTCCCGCTTAAAGAAGTGGCAGGACATGGGGTCCCAATAGCCCATGTTGATGATGGCGGTGGAAAAGACCTCCATGGCCGGGCCGGGCTTGGACTGGAGGTCGTGGTCGTAGAGGCAGGGAACCACGCGCTGGCCGTTTTTCACCCCGCCCAGGACATGGGCCACGTCGTGGAACAGGGTGCCGGGGTGGGCCTGGCTGGTGAAGATGGCCACCCCGCTGCGCACCACCCGGCCGCTTTTGGTCGTGAAGGGTCCCTCGGAGCTCCAGCCGAGCATGCCGGGATAGCCGCACAGCCCGACCATGCCGTACTCCTGCATTTTGGCGCCGAGCATGAGGGCGATGAAGTCGTAGGCCGAAAGGTCCAGGGCGGGGTCCACGCGGTTCAGGGCGTCGTCGATGAGCCGGGCCACCCGGGACTTGTCCACCTTGAGGTTCTGCGGGGGGATGCGGTAGCTCGACACCGGCTCCGGCAGGGTGATCCAGTCCGGGGTCACCTCCACGTCCAGGGACACCGCGCCAAAGGACATCTCCTGGACGTAGGTGTTGAGGAATCCGCTGAAGCGCTGCTGCACGAAATCCCGCCGGAGGTCGTGGGACACGTCCGGGAACTGCACGAGCACCACGAGCCCGCGCTTCACGGCGGTTGTTGGTGCGGCCGCGGCGGGCAGCGCCAGGAGCAGCGCCAGACAGAGGGCGGCAAGGAGCAGGCTCCGGGCGGCGGACCAGGGCAGGGAGGCGGTTCGGGCAGGCATGCGGGACCCTCGCGGTTGTGGGGCCAACATACCTGTTTGGCTGGGGAAACTCAAACCGGGCCGGGGCCGTTGCGGGCGCCAAAACGAAGCCGCCTGGAACGTGCGTTCCAGGCGGCCTGTTTTCGGTGGTGCCGAAGGGGAGACTCGAACTCCCATGGGGGAACCCCCACTAGACCCTGAACCTAGCGTGTCTACCAATTCCACCACTTCGGCACTCGGGAGGAGAGACGTATAGCCGGAGGCCGACCCCTTGGCAAGCATTTTTTTGCAGGGGGCCGCTCAACCCTCCACGATGCCCCGGTCCTCCATGGGGATGTAGTCGCGCTCGATCTCGCCGGTGTAGATCTGGCGCGGCCGGTGGATGCGCAGGCCCGGGTTCTGATGGTCCTCGTACCAGTGGGCGATCCAGCCGGGCATGCGGCCGATGGCGAACATCACCGGGAACATGTTCACCGGGATGCCCAGGGCCCGCAGGATGAGGCCGGAGTAGAAGTCCACGTTGGGGTAGAGCTTGCGCTCGGCGAAGTAGTCGTCGGCCATGGCCGCGGCCGCCAGGTTCAGGGCGATGTCCAGGAGCTCGTCGTTGCAGAGCTTGTTGCAGAGCAGGTCGTGGGCCGCCTGCTTGAGGATCCTGGCCCGGGGGTCGTAGTTCTTGTAGATGCGGTGGCCGAAGCCCATGAGCCGCATCTCGCGGTTCTTGACCTTCTCGATCACGGCCGGGATGGACAGCTTGCCGTCGCGGATGTTCTCGAGCATCCGGATCACGCCCGCGTTGGCCCCGCCGTGGAGCCGGCCCCAGAGGGCGCAGATCCCGGCCGAGACCGAGGCGAACAGGCTGGCCTGGGTGGAGCCCACCATGCGCACCGTGGAGCAGGAGCAGTTCTGCTCGTGGTCGGCGTGCAGGATGAAGAACAGCGAGAGGGCCCGCACGGCCTCGGGCGTGGGCTCGTGGTAGCGGTTGGGGATGGAGAACATCATGTGCAGGAAGTTCCGGCAGTAGCTCAGGGCCGGATTCGGGTACATGAACGGCAGGCCCTTGGACTTGCGGAAGGCCCAGGCCGCGATGGTCCGCACCTTGCTGATGATCTTGGCCGCGGCCAGGGTGAACTCCTCCTCGTTCTCGATGTCCACCAGCTCGGGGTGGTAGCAGCCCAGGGAGTTGATCACGGCCGAGAGGATGGCCATGGGGTCGCCCTTGGAGGGGAAGCCCTCGAAGTGGTGGCGCAGGCCCTCGTGGAGCAGTTCCTGTTCGCCGAGCAGCTCGCGGAAGCGGGAGCGTTCCTCGCTGCTGGGCAGATCCCCGAAGATGAGCAGCATGGCGGTCTCGATGAACGAGCCCTTGTCGGCCAGCTGCTCGATGGGGTAGCCGCGGTAGCGCAGGATGCCCTTCTCGCCGTCCACGAAGGTGATGGAGCTCTTGCACGAGCCGGTGTTGGCGAACCCGGGGTCGTAGGTGATGCAGCCTGTGGTGCTGCGCAGCTGGGTGACGTCGATGGCGCGTTCGCCCTCGCTGCCCGCGAACATGGGCAGTTCATAGACGATGCCGTCGATGGTCAGATAGGCGATCTTGGTCATGGGGCGGTTCCTTGGAGCATTGGGATTTCAGGGGCGCAGGACGCGGGGCCGAACGGTGTCCGGCGGGCGTCCGGGCCAGTCCTCAAGGGGCCAACCTATGCAAAATGGGAAAGCCTGTCCAGAATCTTGTATGCCTGAATATTTACGAAAATGTCATTCCGCGGTGACCACCTTGCGCATGTCCAGCCCGAATTTGCGCATGCGGTTCTGGACCGTGAGCCGGGTCACGCCCAGGAGCCGGGCCGCGGCCGACTTGTTGCCCCCGGTCTGGCGCAGGGCCTCCAGCAGGGCGGTCTTCTCGTCCCCGGACGGGGGCGCGGCCAGGGGCTCCCCAGGGCAGGCCGGGGCGGGCTGGCCGATCTGGTGCGGCAGGTGCTCGGGCCCGATGTGGCTCCTGTCGCAAACCACGAAGGCGTACTCCAGGGCGCTTTTCAGCTCGCGCACGTTGCCGGGCCAGGGGTGGCGGGCCAGGCGGTCCAGGGCTTCGGGCGTGGGGCCGGCCACCTGGCGGCCGGTAGTGCGGTTGAGCCTGCGGATGAAGTGCTCCACCAGGAGCGGGATGTCCTCGCGGCGCTCGCGCAGCGGCGGCAGGTGGATGGGCAGGACATTGATGCGGTAGAAGAAGTCCTCGCGGAAGCGCTTGGCCGCCACCAGCTCGGGCAGGTTCTGGTTGGTGGCCGTGATGACCCGGGCGTCCAGGGACAGGGGCCGGTTGTCGCCCACGCGCTCGAAGCTCTTGGTCTCCAGCACCCGCAGGAGCTTGACCTGGATGGGCAGGGGCACGTCGCCGACCTCGTCCAGGAACACGTCGCCGCCCCCCGCCTCCTCGAAGCGGCCGGTGCGGTGGCGGTAGGCCCCGGTGAACGCGCCCTTGACGTGGCCGAAGATCTCGCTCTCCAGCAGGGCCTCGTTGAAGGCCGCGCAGTTGATCTGGACGAACGGACCGTCCTTGCGCGGGCCCAGCTCGTGGATGGCCCGGGCGGCCAGCTCCTTGCCCGTGCCGGACTCGCCCACGATGATCACCGGGGCCTCGCTCTGGGCCGCGCGCTCCAGGATCTCGTAGACCCGGCGCATGGCCGGGGAGCGGCCGATGAGCCCGTGGAAGCCCTCCTCGGCGTCCAGGATGCGCGACAGTTCGCGGATTTTCAGGTCGCGGCGGTCCAGCTCGTTGATGTCCGTGACCGTTTCCACCGCGCCGATGGCCCGGCCCTGGGAGTCGTGGAGGATGGCCGCGTTCTTGAGCACGTGGGTCAGGGTGCCGTCCTTGCGGGTCAGGTGGCAGCTTTTGAGCGTCTCGCGCTTGGTGTCGAACAGGCGGCACCAGTGGGCCCGGCCCTCGGCCCGGGACTTGCGGCACACGTCGCAGCCCAGGATGGAGCAGGGCCGGTCCATGAGCTCCTCGCGGCTGTACCCGGTGATGCGCGACAGGGCGTCATTGACCATCATGATGCTGCCGTCCGGCCGCACGAGGAGCATGCCCTCGTTCATGGTGTTGATGATCTCGCGCAGATGGAGATTGATTTCTTCTTCGGTCACGGCGCTTCTCCAGGTGTGTATTCATGTGATAAATAGGTCCTGCCCCCTGCCTTGGCAATGGTCTGGCCGATTCACTGCGTTGCCCAGGGAAATCGGGCGGTTGGTTTTTGCGGCTCAGGCGGCACGGATTGTGCTTGGTTTCCGGGAGTCACTGCAAACGCAAGGAAGGATCATGTCCCTGACCAAAAAAACAGTTTTGTCCCGTCGCGGGTTCCTGCGGGCCCTGGGCCTGGGCGGACTATCCGTGCTGGCCCCGGCCGCGGTCCAGGCCCGGGCCAAGGGCTCGGAACACGAGCTGGCCACGCTCCTGGACCTGTCCCGATGCGTGGGCTGCGGGGCCTGCGTGGCGGCCTGCCGCCAAGGCAACGCGCCCAAGTTCCCGGAGCCGGTGAAGCCGTTTCCGGCCATGGTCCCGGCCCGGTCCAAGCCCGAGGACTGGTCCGAAAAGCGCGAGGTGGACGACCGGCTCACGCCCTACAACTGGCTGTTCATCCAGACGGCCGAGGTGGACTGGAAGGGGGAGCGGGTCACGGTGCACATCCCCCGGCGCTGCCTGCACTGCGTCAACCCGCCCTGCGCCAACCTCTGCCCCTGGGGCGCGGCCGGCAAGCAGGACAACGGCATCGTGCGGATCAACGACCAGGTCTGCCTGGGCGGGGCCAAGTGCCGGGACGTCTGCCCCTGGAAGATCCCCCAGCGCCAGACCGGGGTGGGCCTGTATCTCAAGCTCCTGCCGCGCTTCGGCGGCAACGGGGTCATGTACAAGTGCGACCGCTGCCATGAGCTCGTGGCCCAGGGCGAACAGCCGCGCTGCGTCACGGCCTGCCCCTTCGGGGTCCAGAGCATCGGCCCCAGGCCCGAGATGATCGAGCGGGCCAGGGCCCTGGCCCGGGACATGGACGGCTACATCTATGGATTGGAGGAGAACGGCGGCACCAACACCTTCTACGTCTCGCCCGTGCCCTTCGACCTGCTGGACGCGGCCCTGGCCCAGGCCCAGGCCAAGGGCCCGGGGCGGCCGCACCTGGGGACCGTGGCCGACAGCATGGCCGACGAGAGCAATCTGGCCTGGGCCACGCTCCTGGCCCCGCTGGCCGGGGTGGCGGCCGGGACCCTGGGACTCATCGCCGGGAGCAACAAGGACAAGGAGGACGGCCATGGCGAATAGGCCCGCGCCCTGGATCAGCCGCCTGTACCTCGGGACCGTGGCGGCCCTGGCCCTCACGGGCATGGCCCAGATGCCCATTTTCAAGCGCTACTACATCGCGGACATCCCCGGCCTGGGCTGGCTGGCGGACTACTATCTGACCAACAAGCTGCATTACGGCCTGGCCGCGCTGCTCCTGGCCCTGTGCGGCTTTGCCCTGGCCCGCTGGCTCCTGGACTGGCGGCGGCGCTGGCGGCTCACGGCCCTGGGCCGGACGCGGGTCCTGTTCCTGGCCGGGCTGGCCTGCACCGGGGGCCTGCGTGTGCTCAAGAACCGGCCGGACTGGTCCTTTGACCCGTTCACGGTCATGCTTGTGGACTGGACCCACCTGGGCTTTGCCGTGCTCCTGGGCCTGGCCGCCCTGGCCGCGGTTGTGGCCGGGCGTTCGGCCTTTGCCCGGCCCCGGGGCTAGTCCAGACCCTGGCCCGGCCGCATCTCCCGGCCCGTGAGCGCGGTCTCGTACCCGCCCAGGGCCGCGATCCGGGCCTGGAACTCCTGGTTGTTCATGATCTCCCGCAGGGCCCGCACCCGCGGGTCGTCGGCGTACTTCCGGGGAATGATCAGGTCGTAGCGCTCCCGGGCCAGGGGCAGGAAGTCCAGGCCCAGGGCCTTGGCCGCCGCGAAGATGCCCAGACCGCAGTCCGCGGCCCCGGTGAGCACGTTCACGGCCACGGCCATGTGCGTGTACTCCTCGCGTTCGTAGCCGCGCACCTGGTCCGGGCCGATGCCCGCCACCTTGAGGTGGTGGTCCAGGAGGATGCGCGTGCCCGCGCCCTTCTGGCGGTTGATGAACAGCACGTCCGGCCGGGTGAAGTCGCCCACCCCGCGGATGTTCTTGGGGTTGCCCGGGGCCACCATGAGGCCCTGGTGGCGGATGGCCAGGTTGACCACCAGCACCTCCAGGTCCGCCAGGTAGCGGGCCAGGAACGGGAAGTTGAAGTCCCCGGTCTCCGGGTCGAACAGGTGGCAGCCCGCGAACAGCGCGGACCCGGCCTTGAGCGCCGAGATCCCGCCCATGCTGCCCACGTGGCTGGAGACCAGGCGCATGGGTTCGGGCAGGCCCATGAGCTCGTTGCCGAGCATGTCGATGACGTTGTCGTGGCTGCCGATGTGCACGAGCACCCGGTCCAGGCTCTCCAGGGGCGTGAGCAGCTCCACGTCCACCTGGGCGTCCTGCTCCAGGCCCTCGCTCTGGGCCGGGATGCGCAGGAGGCCCTGGGCCTTGGTCAGGCTGGTGATGAGTCCGGCCCCCCGGGGCAGGGGCGCGGCCACGAACTCCTGGCCCACCCGGCCCACGGCCAGGCGCACGATCTCCGTGAGCCCGGGCCGCGAGGGCGTCTTGCGGGCCAGGCGGGCCTGGATCACCGGCCGCCGGGGCCGGGCCTTGCGCATGAGCCAGCAGGCCACGGGCGCCAGCACGTCCTCCAGGCAGACCACCGCGCTCACCGGATACCCGGGCACGCCCACGAGCAGCTTGCCGTTTTTGGCCCGGGCCAGGAGCGTGGGCTTGCCGGGCATGACCGCGATGCCGTGCACCAGGACCTCGCCCAGCTCCTCGAACACGGCCCGGGTGTAGTCCTTGGACCCGGCCGAGGAGCCCGCGCCCACGCAGACGATCTGGCTGTCGCCCTCCAGGGCCGCGGCCACGGCCCGGGTCAGGGCCGCCCGGTCGTCGGGCACGGGCGGCACGCGCCGGGGTTCGGCCCCCCAGGAGCGGACCACGGCCTCGAAGACCTGGGAGTTGGACTCGATGACCTGGCCGGCCGCCGGGGTGGGGCAGGCCGCGAAGTCCAGGACCTCGTCGCCCGTGGGGATGAAGGTCAGGCGCAGGGGTTCGTGGACCTCCACCTCGAAGATGCCCGCCGAGAGGAGCGCGCCCACGTCGTAGGCCGAGAGGGTCTGGTTCTGGGGGATGATCATCTCCGTGGCCACGATGTCCTCGCCGATGCGGCGCACGTGCTGCCAGGGGAAGGCCGGGGCCTCCACCTGGAGCAGGCCGTCCCCGGCCGGGACCACGTGCTCGATCATGATCACCGCGTCCATGTCCGGGGGCAGGGGATGGCCGGTGTTCACCTCCACGTAGTCCAGGCCCTTTTTCAGGGTCACCGGGCTGCCCTCGCGGGCCTGGAAGGTGCTCTCGGCGCGCACGGCGATGCCGTCCATGGCCGCGGCGTGGAAGGTGGGCGAGGAGCAGCGGGCGATGACCGCCTGGGCCGTGACCCGGCCGCAGGAGAGCTGCGCGGGCACGCGCTCCACGCCCATGAGGGCCTCGCGGTCCAGGGCCTGCCTGGCCCGCGCCACGGCCTCGTCCACGGGAATGGTCTGGAGATAGATGTTGCGTTCGTCCATGACGCCTCCTAGTGGCGGAATTCTCCATCTTCATACAGGACCAGGCTCGCGCCGTCGGCCAGCCTGGCGGTCACGGTCTTCTTCTCCGTGTTCACCAGGTCCCAGTGCAGGGCCGAATCGTTGAAGCCCAGGGCTTCTTTCTTGTCCGCGTCCAGGGTGGTCTGGTCCCCGGCATAGGTGTCGGAATAGGACGCGCCCACGGCCACGTGGCAGTTGCCGTTGGCCCCGCCGAAGTTCTCGTCGAACAGGGTGTTGGCCATGAAGGCGCCGATGCGCGAGTGGCGGCGGTCCGTGAGCGAGAATTCGCCAAGCCGCCCCGCGCCCTGGTCCATGGCCAGCTGCTTTTTCACGAACGCCTCGCCTTCCTCGGCCGAGGCCCGGGTCACCGAGCCGTCCTGGAATTCCAGGCGCACCCCGCGCACCAGGTTGCCCGAGCGGTAGGAGGGCTGGTCCGCGAAGTACACGCCCCGGGTGCCGCGCCAGTCCGGGGACAGGAAGATCTCGAAGCTCGGGATGTTGTGGCCCGAGACGCCCAGCCAGCGGCGCTCCGCGCCCGGAGTCACGGTCAGGTCCGTGCCCGCGGACTCCACGCGCAGCGAGGCGATGGGCAGGGAGTTGAGCCAGGCCTTGACCTCCTGGGCCTGGGCAAAGACCTCGGCCCAGCGCGCGGCCGGGTCGGGCTGGTCCAGGAAGCAGGCGGCCTTGATTTGCGCCGCGTACTCGTCCAGCGTCTGTCCGGACGCGTCGGCCATGGCCCGGGTGGGCCAGGCGCACAGGGTCCAGCCGAAGAGCTCGCGCTGCTCGCGCTTCTCCATGATGTCGCGCAGGAACTTGCGGGCCACGGCCGCGGCCCCGATCTTCTTGGGGTCCACGCCGGCCAGGTGGGTCAGGGAGGCCGGGGCGATGAGCGAGATGAGCCCGTTGAGTTCGGCGGTGAGCTCCCGGTCGCCCGGGGGCACGTCGGTGATCTGGGCCTCGGAGCCCAGGCCGTAGAAGCTCTTTTCCAGGCTCGGGGTGAAGTTCATGCGCACCACGGGCAAGAGCCCCTTGTCCAGGAGCAGGGGATAGAGGGCCTCGGCCAGGGGCAGGGCCTCCAGATCGAAGCGCAGAAGCACCCGGTCGCCCGGGGCAAAGGGCCTGGGCCGGGCCGTGCTCAGGCCCCACCAGAGTGTGGCGGCGTATTTTTCTAATTCCTCAGCAGTGAACATCGGGTCTCCTTCATCGGCCGGGTTGTGTCGTTCTGGGCAGAATAGACCAGTGCGGCGCAAAGCTCAACAACCTCCAGCGGTTGCAAATCAGCGGCAGGTCCTTGACAGGAAAGGGTTCCAGGGCTATCTGCACCTGAATTCGGCAGGCTGCGGCATATGCCCGCGGCGTGCCTCCGAACGCCCGGCCCGGGCGGACGAGACTACGCGGGGGAGGGACTCCCCGGACAACTCTGGAGGATACAATGGGTTACAAGATCACTGTGGACCTGGACAAATGCATAGGCGACGGCGAGTGCGTCGATGTCTGCCCGGTGGAGGTCTATGAGCTGCAGGACGGCAAGGCGGTCCCCGTGAACATGGAGGAGTGCCTGGGCTGCGAGTCCTGCGTCGAGGTCTGCGAACAGGACGCCATCACCGTCGAGGAAGAGTAGGATATAGGGTCCGGGCGGCGCCGGCCGGCGCCGCCCGGGCCTCCCACGCCGACACAGGGCTTGGTCCGCCGGGATTTTCCCGGTTTTTTCGTTTCCGGAGGGGGCGAATTTCCGGTTTGACGGACCGGAAAAATGCATTACCTTCCCTCCAGCCGGAACCAGGGTTCCGGACTCGCCGCCCAGGAGTACGACCCATGGCCTTGGATTTCACGGAATATTTCAAGAAATACGAGACGATCATCTCCGAAGCCGACGCGGCCTTCCAGGCCGTGCGCAGCCAGGCCGGGAACCGGGTCCGCTGCAAGGAGACGTGCAGCGACTGCTGCCACGCCCTGTTCGACCTGACCCTCATCGAGGCCCTGTACCTGAACCACCATTTCAACCAGGCCTACTCCGGGCTCACCCGCAGCAGGATCCTGGAGCGCGCCGACGAGGCCGACCGCGCCTCCTACCGGCTCAAGCGCGAGATGTTCAAGGCCAGCCAGGGCGGGGTCAGCACCGAGGAGATCCTGCTCCAGGCCGCCCAGGCCAAGGTGCGCTGCCCGCTCTTGAACGACGACGACCTCTGCGATCTCTACGCCTTCCGGCCCGTGACCTGCCGGATCTACGGCGTGCCCACGGCCATCGGCGGCCAGGCCCATTCCTGCCGCCATTCCGGGTTCGAGCCCGGGGGCAAGTACCCCACCGTGTTCCTGGACAAGCTCCAGGACCGGCTCTACCTCCTGAGCCACGAACTGGCCGGGAGCCTGAAGACCCGCTACCGCGAGCTGGGCAGCGTGCTCGTGCCCGTGTCCATGGCCCTGCTCACGGCCTATGACGAGGACTACCTGGGTCTCACCGCGCCCAAGGCCGAGCCCCGGCCGGACTTCGCCGCGGCCGCCCTGAAGGAGCCGGCCAAGAGCCCGGAATGCGGCCCCTGCGACAAGGACGCCTCGGCCTGCGCCTCCTGCAAGGAGAAGTCCTTCAGCATCACCATCGGCGGCCCGGACAAGGGCGGCAAGGAGGACTGAGATTGGGCACACTCACCCAGGAACAGATCGAGGAGCAGAAGAAGCTCATGTACGACGGCCTGTCCCCACGGCGGCGCAAGTTCGTGGACCGGATCGGCTACGAGAACTGGGACCCCTTCCAACTGCCCCACGATCCCATCGACATCCGTCAGGACCCGACCGGGCACACGGCCCAGGATCTGTACGCCATGTTCATCCGCTCGCTGCCCAAGAAGCCGGGCCCGGACTACACTTCGACCATCGCCGAGTTCGCCGTGGTCATGGTCCAGAACACCGAGCGCATGCGGCCCATCTACGACTTCTGCCTGTGGTACGCCACGCTGCTCGAAAAGCACGGCAAGACCCTGTAATCCAATAAGGAACAATCGTATGTCCGAACAGCAGTTCGCCAATGTGGACGCATACATCGCCGACCTCAAGGGCAAGCTCCAGAAGAACAACGAGTGCGGCAACACCTGGTACAACCTGGGAGTGGCCCTGCTCTCCAAGCGCGACTTCATGGAGGCCGAGCGGGCCCTGCGCGAGGCCGTGACCCATTCGCCCAAGCTGGCCGAGGCCTATGTGCAGCTGGGCGGCATCTCCATGCACCGCGGGGACCTGGCCTCCTGCCTGAGCTTCAATATCCAGGCCACCCAGGTGCGGCCGTTCTTCGCCGTGCCCTGGGGCAACATCGGCTTCTGCCACCTCCAGCAGGGCGACTCGGACAAGGCCATCCAGGCCCTGGAAAAGGCCATCAAGTACGACCCCAATTTCATCCAGGCCCTGGCCACCAAGGGCAGCGCCCATTTCCAGCGCGGCGAGCTGGACGACGCCCAGCGCGACTTGGAAAAGGCCGTGCAGCTCCAGCCCAAGTTCGGCCCGGCCTGGAACAACCTGGCCCTGGTCCACGCCGAGAAGGGCGCCTGGGCCCAGGCCGACGAGTGCGTGAA
>DFYP01000170.1 GCA_002382645.1 Desulfovibrio sp. UBA4079
TGCGGCCGTTCGCGGCCGGGGAGATCACGTTCCTGGGCCAGGGCCTGCCCGCGCAGCGCTGGGGCGGGCACCGCCGGGCCGTGGCCTACGTGCCCGAGGACCGCCACGGCCGGGCCACGGCCCCGGACCTGGACCTCACGGACAACTACCTGCTCACCGCGGCCTGCGGCGCGGGCTTTCTGCCGGATTTTGCCGAGGCCGGACGCCGGGTACGCCGGGCTTTGGAGGCCTTCCGCATCGCGGCCCCCGGCCCCGGGGCCCGGGCCCGCCAGCTCTCGGGCGGCAACCTCCAGAAGTTCATCCTGGCCCGGGAACTGGACCGCGAGGCCCCGCTGCTCGTGGCCGAGCAGCCCACCCAGGGCCTGGACGTGGCCGCCCTGGCCGAGATCCAGGCCGTCCTGCGCCGGGCCGCGTCCGACCGGGCCGTGATCCTGTTCACCGGCGACCCCGAGGAGGCCCTGGCCCTGGGCTCGCGGGTGGCGGTCATGTACCGGGGCCGCCTGGCCGGAACCCTGGACCCGGCCGACCCCGGGGCCCTGGACCGGGTGGGGCGGCTCATGGCCGGTCTGGAGGCCGCGTGATCCGGCTGGTTCCACGTCATGACCAGGGAGCGCGCCACGGCCCGGCCGCCCGGGGCGGACTCTGGGCCCTGGCTCTGGCCCTGGTCCTGGCCCTGGTCTCGGGCGCCATGGCCTTCAGCCTGCTCGGCGCGGATTTCCTCCAGGCCTACGCGGCCATGGCCTCGGGCGCGCTGGGCTCGGCCCAGGCCCGCATGGACGTGCTGCTCAAGGCCGGACCGTTGACTCTCACGGGCTTGGCCGTGGCCCTGTGCTGCCGGCTCAAGCACTGGAACATCGGGGCCGAGGGCCAGTTCGTGCTCGGCGCGGTGGGCGCGGGCCTGCTGGGCCTGCGGCTCCTGCCGGACGCCGGTCCCTGGCTGCTCCTGCCCGGCTGCCTCCTGGCCGGGGCCCTGTTCGGCGCGCTCTGGGCCGCGGTCCCGGCCCTGCTCCGGACCCGCTGCGGGGTCAACGAGATCCTCTCCACCCTGCTCCTGAACTACGTGGCCATCATCTTCATGGAGCACCTCTATTTCGGGCCCTGGCGCGACCCGGCCGGATTCGGCTTTCCGGGCACGGCCGAGCTGCCCGCCGCGGCCTGGCTGCCGCTCTGGCCCGGCACGCGGCTGCACCTGGGCCTGGCCCTGGCGCTCCTCTGCGCGCTGCTCCTCTGGCTGGCCCAGGAGCGCACGCGCTACGGCTTCCAGTGCCGGGTTCTGGGCCAGAGCCCGGAGGCGGCCCGCTACGCCGGGTTCCGGGTGGACCGCATCACGCTGGTGTCCTTTCTCTTTTCCGGGGCCCTGGCGGGCCTGGCCGGGGCCTGCGAGGTCCTGGGCGCGCAGCACCGGCTCCAGGACGGCCTGGCCTCGGGCTTCGGCTTCGACGGCATCATCGTGGCCTTCCTGGCCCGGCTCCATCCCCTGGGCGTGCCTGCGGCGGCCCTGTTCCTGGCCGTGATCCTGGTGGGCGGGGACCAGCTCCAGACCGCCCTGGGCCTGCCCGGGGCCGTGGTCCGCATCCTGGAGGCGGCCCTGCTGTTCGGCGTGCTGGCCGGAGACTGGCTGGCCGGGCGCCGCCTCGTTGTCGGGAGCAGGGAGGCGGACCATGCTGGCTGACCTGACCCTGGTGGCCCAGATCGCGGTGAAGTCTTCGGTGGCCGTGCTCCTGGCGGGCCTGGGCGAGGTCCTGGCCGAGCGTTCCGGGATCTTCAATCTGGGCCAGGAGGGCATGATGCTGGCCGGGGCCCTCGCGGGCTTCGCCGCGGGCGCGGTGAGCGGCGACCCCTGGCTGGCCCTGGGCGTGGCCATGCTGGCCGGGATGCTCCTGGCCGGGCTGCACGCCCTGTTCACGGTTGGCCTGGGCGCGGACCAGGTGCTCTCGGGCCTGGCCGTGGCGCTTTTGGGCAGCGGGATCACGGGCTTTCTCGGCCGGAACTGGATCAGCCGTCCGGGCCTGCGCCTGGGGGCCTGGGACGTGCCCGTGCTGGCCGGCACCCCCGTGCTCGGGGACATCTTCTTCCGCCAGCCGCCCCTGGCCTACGCGGCCTACGTGCTCCTGCCCCTGGTCTGCTGGGTCCTGTACCGCACCCGGGCCGGGCTGTGCATCCGGGCCGCGGGCGAGAACGCCCAGGCCGCGGACGCCGCGGGCGCGCCGGTGCGCCTGACGCGGACGTTGTGCACCCTGACCGGCGGNNCTCTCCCTGAGCTACACCCCGGGCTGGAAGGACGGCATGACCGCGGGCCAGGGCTTCATCGCCATCGCCATGGTCATCTTCGCCACCTGGCGGCCCCAGCGGGTGGCTGCCGGGGCCCTGCTGTTCGGCGGGCTCTCGGCGCTCCAGTTCTACTTCCAGGTGGCCGGGCTGGACCTGGCCCCGGTCTGGGTCCTGCGCATCCTGCCCTATGTCCTGACCCTGGCCGTGCTCGTGGCGGCCAATGTCCTGGGCCCGCTCAAGCGCCTGGCCCGGGCCCCGGCCGATCTGGGCCGCCCGTTCTTCAGGGAATAGCGGAGAATTCAGACGGCCACGGGCCGTGCGGCCTGCTCGGGCAGCACCGGGATGATCCCGCGGGTCATGGGGTCGGCCCAGGGCTCGCCCCGGAGCACGCCCCGGGCCCAGCCCAGGGTCCAGGACGGGAAGAAGGCGGCGTTGTCCAGAACCAGGCGGGCCTTGGATTCCGCGTCCCTGGGCCGGGCGCTGAACGAGTAGTTGCTCTCGTGGAAGCGGTACACGTAGAGCGGCTCGGCCAAGTGCACGAAGCGCGCTCCCGCGAGCGCCAGCTGGATCCAAAAATCCCAGTCCTCGTAGAACGTGGCCGCGCGGAAGCGGGCTCCCTGGTCCCAGAGTTCGCGCCGGAACAGGGCCGAGGTGGAGAGGATGTTCTGGTTGGCCAGCAGGAGCTTGTGGAACCCGGGCAGCCGCACCTCGTGGCGTCCGGAGTGGTCCTCCAGGAAATGGTCGGTGTAGGCCACGTCCGCGCCCCGATCCAGGGCCTCCAGGCAGCGGGGCAGGAAGTCCGGCAGGATCAGGTCGTCCGGGTCCAGGCACAGGAGCGTCAGGCCCCGGGCCTGGTCCAGCCCGGCGTTGCGCACCGGCCCGGGCCTGCCCGTGCGCGGCAGGCAGAGGACCCGGTGCCCGGCCAGGGGCATGTCCGGCAAAAGCCTCTGGGCCAGCTCCGCCGAGCCGTCGCTGCTGGCGTCGTCCACAAAGATGATTTCGATGCGCCGGGTGTTCAGGCGCTGGTCCGCGATGGAGCGGAGGCAGGCCGGCAGGAACCGGGCGTAATTGTGGTTGGGGATGACGATGGAGACCTGCGGCCTCTCCCTCGGCTCCGCAGGCCCGTTGCGGTGGTCTCCCGGATGCATGGATCGGCGCCTCCCCGCGCCGGAACGTCCCGCCCCATGCCGGTTGTGGCATGTCTCCCGGGCGGTCCGCTCCAGAGGTCTTATCGGACGTATCCACTGGAAGCTTAGCCCGAGGGAAGAGAAAAGGCCCCGGGAACCGTCGGTTCCCGGGGCCTTGCGCGTGCGGATGCGCCGCGTTCAGCGGAACACGCGGTCCAGCCAGTCGAAAACCTCCTGGCTCATGAGGCTGCGGTTCTCCATGACGCAGTGGTTGACCGCCCCCTCGTCGGCGGGAGTGACCACCAGCCGCTTCTCGGCGCTGCCCAGGGTGGTGATGCACTGCTCGGTCTGGCGCGCGATCTCCGGGCTCCCGTACTCGCCGCTGGAGACCAGGATGAAGGCCGGGGCGCTCACCCGGGGCGGATCAAAGGAGAAACCCTCGTTGGCCTTGACCAGGCCGTTCAGGTCCCTGGGGTCCAGGCCGAAGCGCCAGGCCACGCCTTCATTGGTCTGGAGCTTGAACGAGGACCAGGTCGCCATGGCCTCGGGCGTGACCGTGGCCACGGCCATCTTGGCCACGCCTATGCCTGCGTCCACCACGCAGTTGTTCATGACCACGGCCGTGATGCGTTTGTCGTGCTGGGCGGCCTGGGGCGCGAACCCGCCGCCGCTGCTGATGCCGTACATGGCCAGGCGCTTGCGATCCACGTCCTTGCGGGAGAGCGCGTAGTCCACCACGGCCCGGAGCGGCTTGTCCATGGCCGGGCGGAAGAACTGGCCCTCCAGGGGCAAGAGGCCCTGGCCCGGCAGGTCCACGGTGAGGAAGTTGTAGCCGCGTTCAAAGGCCTGGGGCGCGATGTAGAAGAACTGGTCCTCCACAAAGGTCTCGGCCCCGCCGATCATGATGAGCGTCTTGGCCGGGGCCTTGCCCGGAGCGGCCTTGCGGAAGACCCCGGGCATCTTCGTCTTGCCGAAGGGGATTTCCACGTACTCCAGGGGCGGGGTCATGAGCTTGCCGGCCCGCAGGAGCAGGGAGCGGCTCTTCCGGGCCGTGTCCCGCAGCCGGGGGTCGTCCGGGAGCATGGAGACCATGGCCGCGCGGTAGTAGTAGCAGGCCCGCAGGAACTGCTCCCGGGCGCTCACCGCGTGGCCCGCGGCCAGGGACTGCTCACCCCTCGCCTGGACCAGGGCCGCGGTCCTGATCCACTCGGCCTGCCAGGAGGCCGCGTCGCCGTCCGTGATCCGCGCGGCCGTGGCAAAGGCCTCGCCGATCTCGCAGCCATGGTTGGTCGCGGCCCCGAGGATCAGCGAGCCGAAGACGAAGTCCATCTCCAGGTCCTGGAAGTGGAAGCGCACATGGGCCGCGTGCGGGTCCACGGCCCGCTCCGGGGCCTCGGCGGCCCGGGCCCCCGGCGGGACCAGGGCCAGGCAGAGGAGCAGCGCGAGCGTTCGCCGCATGGTCTTCCTCCCTACGGCTTGGCCCGGTCGTCCAGCCAGTTCAGGATGCGCTCGCCCGAGGCCTGGGGCGCGCCGAGCTGGCAGTGGAACTGGGTGCCCTGGCTCGCGTCGAACTCCATGTAGGTCTTCGGGCAGGTGAGCGCGTTGAAGAACAGCTTGCCCTGGGCGTTGGACCCGGCCACCTGGTCTTCGGTGGAGTTGACCACGAGCATCTCGGCCGTGATCTTCCCCGCGGTGCCGGACTGCTCGAAGCGGGTGAGCTTCTGGAACAGGTCCGCGGGCGAGCCGGCCTGGAAGGTCCAGAGCATCTGGTTGATGAACTGGCTCAACTCCGCATGGGCCGCCATCTCCTGGAGGGCCAGCTCGTTGATCCGGCGGGCCTTGGAGGACGAGCCCACCCCGGCCTTCACCTCGGCCGGAAACTTGGTCATGGTGCCCTCGAACACGCTCATCACGCCGCTGTCCGCCACGGCCCAGCGGATGCGCTTCTCAAAGGCCAGGGCCCGGGGCACCAGGTAGCCGCCCATGGAGTAGCCGATGAGGGCCACGCGCTGGGGGTCCACCCCGGGCAGGGTCAGGGCGAAGTCCACCACCGGGGTCACGACCTTTTCCCAGTCGTGGCGGAAGGGCTTGTGCTGGAGCATGATCATCTCGCCCTGGCCCGGGCCCTCGTACACGAGGCAGTTGTAGCCGCGCTTCACGGCCTCGGCGGCCAGGATGAAGTAGAGGTCCTCGGCCGTGCCGTCCAGGCCGGTCTGGATGAGCAGCAGGGGCCGCTTCTTGGCGCTTCCGTCCGGGGTCACGAAATAGCCGGGCAGGGTGGTCTTCTCATAGGGGATGCGCACGGGCGTGATGCGGCCGTCGGACAGGGACGCGGCCTTGAGAAAGGCCTCGCGGTTGTTTTGCCAGGCCACCAGGCCGCGCGGGTCGTTGCCGAAGAGGTAGATGAACGAGGCCCGGAAATAGGTGCTGGCCCGGAAATAGGCCTGCATGGCGCTCTGGCGGTGCCCGGCCGCGGCGTATGCGTCGGCCTTGGCGCGCAGGTTCTGGGCCATGGCGTTCCAGGCCGTGTACCAGCTCTCCTTGTCAAAGTCCTGGATCTGGCCCGTGGCGGTGAGCACCTCGCCCAGGTCCGCCGCGCCCGAGGCGATGAGGCCCGTGCGCCAGAGGCTCTGGAACACGAAGGCCCCGTCGTTGAACAGGAAGCGGGCCATGGCGCGGTCCGCTGCCGGGCGGGGGCCTTCCGCTCCCTGGCCGCGGTAGTGCTCCCAGTGGTCCACGTGGCCGCTGATGTACACCTGGCCCTGGAGCGGGAAGTGCGTGTGGATGAAGACCCACTCCGTGCTCACCCCGGTGCGCTTGGCCAGGGACTCGGCAATGGCGGTCATGACCTTGGCCACCTGGTCGTCGGTGAAGAACCCGGGCACGTAGAGGTCCACGAACACGGGCTTGTCCGTGGCCGGCTCGCCCATGCAGTGGATGGCCTCAAAGGTCTGCCAGTAGTAGGTGATGACCTGCTCGGGCAGGCCCGTGGCCGCCGCCACGTCGCGGCTCACCCCGGCCAGGACCGCGGGCGCGTCCACCTTGAGGTGCGGGGCCGTGATCCGGACCATGGGGTCGGTCGGGTCCAGGCCGCCGTCGGCCAGGGCCGGGGCCTGCCAGGCCAGCACGGCCAGAACCAGGGACGCGAGGAGCGCGATTCTGTTCAGGGCGGGGGACATGATGCACCTCCGGGCGAGAGTTTCAGACGAGAGCGTTAAACGGAGAGGCACCGCATTTTCAGGCGAGCCGGGCCTGTGCCGCCGAGGGAGTGCTTGCTTCCCCGGCTGGGCGGTCCAAGGTCCAGGAAACACTTGATGAATAGCCTGATCCAGGCGGTCCTGTCCATGGCCGGGGAGGAGCGGGGGCAAGGAAAAAGGCCTTGCGGATTTCCCCGCAAGGCCTTGTGGTTCCGTGGTGCCGAGGGACAGAATCGAACTGCCCACACGGGGGGCAATTCTCCAACATGCTCTTTAATGAAACGGCTTCTCGTTGACCTCAACGAATATTGATGAATCAAAATTGGACATCATGTAGTCCATGGTTTGTTTCGTTTGAATTAGGCTGAACAAGCCAATTCATTTATTAGCCGCATTCGCCACATTTCGCATGTCATATGGAAAAGCACTTGAGCTTGTCTGTGTTGAGTAATGCTGAAGACCATCTAGACCAGTAAACGCATAGTATATAACAATATCTTCTCGACACAAAATTGCATGTCGTATTGGGATGAAATATCTTTCTGATACGCTAGACATGCAATTTGGGAGAAGGCTTCCAAGCAATTCATTGCTTTTATTTTTCTTAAGTAATGAAAAATGCCTACTTTTATATCCGTGTTGTGCTTTGTATTTTTCAATATCAAATTCTTTTAATGCAAGAGTATCTTCACCCAACACTATCCAGTTATATCCACCAGACTTCGCAAGCTCATCCTCATCCATTATGATATCAAGAATTTTATCTGGAATAAATTCAGCGCAAGAAATTTTTCTATAGACAGCATCAACCGTAATTGGTATCTTGTAGTTATTTATAATGCTTATATTATAAGAAATAATCTTACCAGATGCCTTTTCGCTGACCTTCCAAAACACTTCACTAAATGAAATTTGAACGTTAAGCCTTGGATTTAATGCGCTATCAAACGATATTAATTGTAGCTGGCTTTCTATTTCCTTAGAGAGCTTCTCGGAGCGTAGAATACTTTCCTTATAATTAGCAGTTGCAGCATCAAGTTGCGATTGAATTGTTTGTATAATTACACGCGATCTCGATTCAATCAACTCATTGTATGATTTTGGAATTGTAAAAAAAATTAAAATAAAAATCGATGCAACTGACGCAAGAAATGGGAAAATGTATTTAATATAAAAGTCCATTATGAGTTTGATAAATTTCATAGTGTGGCCTTAAAATTAAAACATGTATTTTGATAAATACACTACTTATTTAATTATTGTAAGCGAGTAACTCCCTATGCCGTATTGAAATTTTGATTGACTCAATGGCTTTTACCAAAGCTATCTTAATTTGATTTTGACGCCAGCTATGCGCATCCATAGTTATAGAACTATAAATCCTAAATTTATTTTTTGCAATAAGGTTTTTAAGTAACCAGATGAAAACGGAATACTTTTGGGACAGATTATGGCTGGTACGGATTTCTTGGTTCAGATGGAGATTTGTCCACCAAACTTCAGGTATGGGCTGACGTGAAACAGAATCAGGATGATCCATGCGACATACATCGATTTCGGAGCAAGGCATTGGCCTGAAACGCAAGACACTATTTTGTTGGCGGAACATAGGTTGGGAGGTGTTGTCAGGGAATGGTTTTCGATAGGTATTTGCTCGCTGGGGATAAGATGGATGTGAAAGGAAAAGCCCTTACGGCTTTCATCGTAAGGGCTTGTTTTTCCTGGTGCCGAGGGACAGAATCGAAC
>DFYP01000116.1 GCA_002382645.1 Desulfovibrio sp. UBA4079
CACGTCGAAGCGGAAGCCCTGGTACTCGATGGCCTCCACCGGCTTCTTCACCTCGCTCTCTTCCACGTCCCGCTGGAGGCGGCGGGCCACCTCGATGGGGTGCTTGAGGTCCAGGACCAGGTCCACGCGCCGGTTCCTGGCCCGGTCCTCGGCCGTGGTCTCGGGATAGCGCGGCCGGTAGCGGCCGAANNGCCTCCAGGAAGAGCTTGTCCGGGTTGACCTTGTTCTCCAGGAAAAAGCGGTACACGGCCAGGGCCCGGTTCAGGGACAGCTGCCAGGAGAGGTCCGGGTCGCGGTTCTCGTCCTCCACGGTGTAGGACGAGCCCAGCTCGTCACGGATGGTCGAGGTGTGCCCGGCCACCAGCACGGGATGGGGCACGGCCGCGATCACCGGCAGGGCGGTCCTGAGGATGCGCTGGCCCTGTTCCGAGAACTCGGCGCTGCCCGGGGCGAACAGGGCCTCGGCCGGGATGGACAGGATCTGGACCACCTTGTTGGACTCGAAGCGCAGGTCCGCCCCGGTCTCGTCCCAGGGCATGCTTTTCAGCTGCTCGAAGTCCCGGATGTCGTCCATGGGCCCGGGCTCCACCGTGCGCCGGGTCTCGGAGCGGGAGAGGACCTCGGAGCTGCGCTCCAGAAAGCCCATGGACCCGAACACCGAGCCCAGGACCACGAGTTTGCGGGATTCGTCGATCTTGGCCATGCTCACCAGGAGCACGAAAAAGGTGAGCATGAGCGTGACGCAGTCGCCGTAGGTCAAGAGCCAGGAAGGGATNNGCGCGCTTCTTCCGTCTCCCGGCCATGGCCTAGTCCGCCCTCCTGCGCTCCTTGGGGGGCAGGTAGCTGTTGAGCTTTTCCTCGATGATCCGGGGGTTCTCGCCCTTGGAGATGGACAGCACCCCCTCCACGATCATCTCGCGCACCAGGACCTCCTCCTTGCTGCGCAGCTTGAGCTTGCCGGACATGGGGTTGAACAGGAGGTTGGCCATGAGCGCGCCGTAGAAGGTGGTGATCAGGGCNNGTGATCAGGGCCACGGCCATGGCCGGGCCGATGGAGGACGGGTCGGACATGCGCTGGAGCATCTGGACCAGGCCGATGACCGTGCCGATCATGCCCAGGGCCGGAGCCAGGGAGCCCATGGTGGCCAGGAGGTTGGCCCCGGCCTCGTGGCGGTCCTCCAGGTAGCTCACCTCGGTCTGGAGGATCTCCTGGATGGTCTGGGGCTCCAGGCCGTCCACGGTGAGCTGCAGGCCCTTGCGCAGGAAGTCGTCCTTGATGTCGCGCAAAAGCGGCTCCAGGGCCAGGATGCCCTCGCGCCGGGCCCGGTTGGCGTACTCCATGAACTGGGTGATGATCTGGGCCGGGGACTGGCTCTTGGTCAGGAAGGCCTGCTTGAAGACCCGGAGCACCCCGAACATGTGCGACAGGGGGTAGTTCACCAGGGTGGCGCCGATGGTGCCGCCGCCCACGATGAGCATGGAGGGCACGTCGATGAAGATCATGAGCGAGCTGCCGGACATGATGCCGGAGATGACCAGCCCGAAGGCCAGAGCGATGCCGATGACGGTTGCCAGATCCATAGAACTGTCCTTGTCTTACACCCCGGCCTTCCGTGGCCGGGAGCCGAAGATGCGGGTGCCGACGCGCACCAGCGTGGCGCCCTCTTCCACCGCTGCCTGAAAATCCCCGGTCATGCCCATGGACAGGTGCGGCAGGGACACGCCCAGACGCCGCTCCAGGTCCTGGTGCAGTTCCCGGGCCCGGGCGAAGAACGGCCTCGCCCGTTCCGGGTCGTCGAAGAACGGCGGCAGGAGCATGAGCCCGGTGAGCCGCAGGCCCTCCAGGCCCATGACGGCCTCGGCCAGGCCCGGCAGGTCCTCTTCCAGGACCCCGCTCTTCTGCTCCTCGCGGCCCAGGTTCACCTGCACGAGCACGTCCTGGACCCGGCCCCGCTCCAGGGCCTTGCGCGCCAGCGCCTCGGCCAGCCTGGCCGAATCCAGGCCGTGCACCAGGGCGTATTCCCCGGCCACGAACTTGGCCTTGTTGCGCTGCAGGCCCCCCACGAAATGCCACTCCAGGGGCAGCTGGGCGAGCTCCGCGCGCTTGGCCTCGGCCTCCTGCACGTAGGACTCGCCGAACACCCGCTGGCCCGCGGCGAACAGCGCGGCCACGTCCGCGGCCGGATGGGTCTTGGACACGGCCACCAGGGCCACGTCCCCGGGGTCGCGTCCGGCCCGCCGGGCCGCATCAGCCATGTCTTCGCGCACGCGGGCCAGGTTTTCCGCCAGCTCCCGCGCGCGATCCACCAGTTCCATCGTCTTATCGGCCCTTTAGAGAATTGGTTTACGTATCCTGTTGGGATTTTTTCAGGAACCGGTCCGGCCCGCGGCCCGGGCCCAGAGCCCGGCCAGGATGGCCCCGGCCTGGGCCACATTCAGGGAGTCGAACTCCCGGCCAAAGGGGATGAACAGGTCCCGCTCGCAGCGCTTGGCCACGCCCGGCCGCACGCCCTTGTCCTCGTTGCCCAGGACCAGGGCCGCGGGCAGCGGCAGCTCGGCCCGCAGGGCGTCCTCGGCCCGTTCCGAGCGCCGCGCGCAGACCAGGCTGAACCCGGCCTCGGCCATCTTGTCCAGGGCCTGCGAGATGTTCGTGACCTTGGCCACGGGCAGCCGGAGCAGGGCCCCGGCGCTGGAGCGCACCGCGGCCGGGCCCAGGAACGCGCCCTCGTGCTTGGCCGTGACCAGTCCGGCCGCGCCCAGGGCGTAGAGCGTGCGGGCCAGGGCCCCGACATTGCCCGGATCCTGGACCTGGTCCAGGACCACGATCAGGGGCAGGGGCGCGCCGCGGGTCTGGTCCAGGAGCTGCTCCAGGTCCACGTGGGTCAGCCCGGCCACCCGGGCCACCACGCCCTGGTGGTTGCCGGGGCTCAGGCGCTCCAGTTCCGCGGGCTCCACAAAGCGGTGGTGCAGGCCCGCGCGCTTGCAGAGGTCGATGATGTGCTGCATGGCCTGGTCCCGGCCGCGCCGGAAATAGACGCAGTCCACGCGGCCCGGATCGTTTTCCAGGAGCTCGCGCACCGGCTTGCGCCCGGCCACCACGCTCGTTTCGTCGCTCATGCTATCGTCCGTGTTTCCGGCCGGTTGCGTTTCCGGGAAACCCGGGAACCTTTGCCGCGCCTTGGTTTTTCCTGTTAAGCCCTTTCCCTTTCGCTTGCAATCGCGGACTTCTTCGGGTAGGCAGGGCGAAATCATCCGGCCGTCCGCGGCCTTGCCGCCTTTTCCCAACACGGCGGAGGTTTTCTTGCAGCAACGAACCCTTGCCCCAGTGCTACGCGCCCTCCTCGCCCTTTGTCTGCTCTTTTCGCTGGCCGCCTGCGCGGCCACCTCGTCCAATCTGGATACCGCGCCCGGACCGGTTTGTCCCACGGGCAAGAAACAGCCCGCCTACACCAGCGACAAGCTGGACCAGGAACTGGTGGAGCAGCCCCGCGAGGACCTCTCCCAGCTGACCCCGGAGGAGCGCCAGGCCCTGGCCGCGCGCACCGGCCTGGAGTTCTACGTGGACACCGCGGACACCGAGGAGGTCCAGCAGTACTTCGCCTTCTTCACCCACCGGGCCCGCGGCACCTTCGCGGCCTGGCTGGACCGCTCCGAACTCTATCTGCCGGCCGTGCGCGCCACCCTGCGCGAACGCGGCCTGCCCGAGGACCTGGCCCTGCTGCCCTACGCCGAGAGCGGCTACAATCCCAACGCCGTGTCCCGCGCCGGGGCCGTGGGCATGTGGCAGTTCATGCGCGCCACGGGCCGCAAGTACGGCCTGCGCGTGGACTGGTGGATCGACGAGCGCCGCGACCCGGCCCTGTCCACCCAGGCCGCGGCCAGCTATCTGGCCGACCTCCACGGCATGTTCGGGGACTGGCACCTGGCCCTGGCGGCCTACAACGCCGGCGAGGGCAAGATCAGCCGGGCCCTGGAGCAGACCAACGCCAACGACTTCTTCGAGCTGTGCGACAACAACGACCGCCTGGCCGGCCGCACCAAGCTCAAGGCCGAGACCCGCAACTACGTGCCCAAGTTCATCGCCATCTCCAAGATCTTCCAGAACCTGGACCTGCTCGGCTTCCACTGCGTGAACTGGGAGCGGGCCCCGCTGCTGGTCGACATGCAGGTGGGCGGGGGCACGGACCTGGTGGCCCTGGCCCAGGCCGCGGGCATGACCTGGAACGAGTTCCGGGCCTACAACCCGGCCTTCCTGCGCCAGGTGAGCCCTCCGGGCCAGCAGACCCTGGCCCACGTGCCCCAGGACAAGCAGGCCGAGGTGGCCGCCTACCTCAAGAATCCCAAGTCCCGGCCCTATGCCGGATACACCGTGCACACCGTGCGCGGCGCGGACTCCCTGTGGAAGATCTCCCGGCGCTACGGCGTGCCGGTGGCCATCATCAAGCGCATGAACAACCTGGCCTCGAGCAAGCTCAAGAAGGGCCAGCAGCTCCTGGTGCCCGGCGGCGGCTCGGCCCGCGACCTGGCCGAGGACGAGGGCACGAAGAAGGCCTCGGCCAAGACCCGCAAGCTGGCCCAGGAGCGCTCCAACTACGTGGTCCAGCAGGACGACACCCTGTGGAGCATCTCGCGGCGCTGCGGCGTGTCCGTGTCCAGCCTGCAGCAGGCCAACGGCCTGGGCAAGGACTCCAAGCTCTCCGTGGGCCAGCGCCTGTACCTGCCGGACCAGACCGGCCAGGCCGCGCGCCAGTCCCGCCAGGAGGCCGAGGCCGTGCAGGAGAAGCTCGCGGCCAAGCCCTCCAAGACGGCCCAGGCCAAGGCCGCCCAGGCGGCCCAGACCGCCCAGGTCCAGGCCAAGGCCCAGGCCAAGGCCAAGAGCACGAGCTACACCGTGCGCGAGGGCGACACCCTCTACTCCATTGCCCGGCGCTTCAACGTGAGCCTCACCGAACTGCTGCGCTGGAACTCCCTGAACAACGGCTCCACCATCCACGCGGGCCAGGAGATCAAGGTCCTGCTGCGGTAAGCCTCCGGCGGCCAGGGACCTTCGGCCCCTGGATCCCTGCGATCACAAACAAGGCCGCCGGCGCATGCGCCGGCGGC
>DFYP01000021.1 GCA_002382645.1 Desulfovibrio sp. UBA4079
GGCCGCGGGCCCGGCCGACCTGGGGCTTCCGGGCACCTGCCTCGTGCTCACCTGGTCGCGCAAGGACCAGGCCTTTGCCCAGGCCTTTGCCCTGCCCGGGGCCACGCCGCTCACCGCGCCCGCCGACCTCACCCTGGAAGCCGCCGCGGCCCTGGCCGAATCCCTGCCCGGACCGCTCACGCTCCTGGGCAGCGGGCTGGCGCGCAACCTCGCCTTTTTCCAGGAGCGCCTGGCCGGACGCGCCGGCTGCGCCCTGCTGGGCCCGGAGTGGAACCAGCCCGGCCCCCTGACCCTGCTCTCCGCCGCGGCCCGGGCCCAGTACGCGGACCGGCCCGTGGAGCCCCTCTATCTGCGGGCCTCGGACGCCGAGGAGAACCTGCCCGTGTTCGCCCAGGCCCGGGGCCTGGACCCGGAACAGGCCAAGGCCCTGCTCTTGCCCGGGTCCAGTCTCAAGGACTGAGGCCTTCCCGCCGAAGCCGGGCCCGCCCGGCGCAGTGTTTCGATTTCCGGAAGAATCAGGCCGAAAGGCGTTCGAGGGTGGCCGCGATCTGGCGGCCCAGGGGCGTCTGCAGGGAGAGTTCGCGCTCCAGGTTGGTGATGCCCTTGAGCACGGTGGAGTGCTTGCGGCCCAGGCGTTGGCCGATGGCCGCCAGGGACAGGGGCGTGTGCTTGCGGGCCAGGTAGAAGGCCGCGTTGCGGGCCAGAACCACGTCCTGCTTGCGGCTCTTGGAGGCCAGCTGTTCGCGGGTCAGGGCGTAGCTCTGGCAGATGAAGTCCAGGATGCGCTCGAAGTCCGGGGCAGCATTGGCCACGGCGTAGTTGCCGAGCACCTCCCAGGCCAGGTCCAGGGTGACCATGCGGTTGAGCAGCCGGGCCTTGAGCACGAGGTTGCGCAGGCAGCTCTCCAGCTGGCGGATGTCCGAGGTGACCCGCTCGGCCAGGAGTTCGGACACGGCCTCGGGCACGGCCACCTGGAGGCTCTTGGCCTTGCGCTCCACGATGCGCCGCCGGGTCTCGAAGTCGGGTTTCTGAATCTCGGCCAGGAAGCCGGCGGTGAACTGGGACACCAGGCTGGAGCCCAGGCCGTCCAGTTCGCGGGGCAGGAACGAGCTGGTGCAGACCACCTTGCAGCCCCGGGCCTGGAGGGCCTTCAGGGTGCAGAGGAGCTCGTCCTGCATCTTTTCCTTGCCCTGGAAGAAGTGGATGTCCTCCAGCAGGAGCACGTCCACGGCCTCGCGGAACTCGGCCTTGAACCGGCCCACCTCGCGGGCCTTGATGGCCAGGACCAGGCGGGTGGCGAACTCCTCGGCCGTGAGGCAGGCGATGGCCGGGGCCCGGCGGTTGGAGCGGCTGGACAGGTTCTGGCCGATGGCCTGGAGCAGATGGGTCTTGCCCAGGCCCGGCCCGGCGCTCAGGAACAGGTGATCCGAGGTCAGGGTGTCCCGGCACAGGCTGGTGGAGGCGGCCCAGGCCAGCTCGTTGCTAGGGCCGACCACGAAGTCGTCGAAGCTGAACCGCCAGCGGGTGGCGGCCGTCGCCTGGGGCGGCTGAACAATGGGCAGGCCCATCTGGCGCTCGGCCGGGACCGCCGGAACCTCGGCCGGGGTCTCGGGACGCGGGGCCGCGGGCCGCACACTCACCCGGACCTTGGGCCGGGAGCCCAGCACCCGGGCCGCGCCGTCGGCCACCACGTCCAGAAGCCGGTCGCGCACCCAGGCGGCCACAAAGTCGTTGGGTGCGGTGAGGCGCAGGACCCCGCCCACGACTTCGCCCTCCAGGGGCTTGATCCAGACAGTGAAGGTGCTGGGGGAGAGATCCTTGGCCAGGGAGTCGCGGATCTCAAACCAGGCGTTGGTGACCATGTCCGGCGTTGTAGGCCAGGGGGCGCTGCCGGACAACGCGGAGAATCCGCCTGGACCGGGTCTGGGGGGCCCCCTTTATCTACAGCGCAACCATCTGGAATACTACGAACTTACGCTATCCGTCGCTTCTTCCCGGAGGCCTCTTTCCCCATGGCGTAACCAATGCGTCACAAGGCATTCCAGTTCTGCAACAGCTTTTTTTCAACAGGGTGGAGAAAAAGTTTTCAACAAATTAGAATGGCTATTTCGACGAAAATTGGACTGTAAGAGCTTGTTTCAGCAATATCGAAAACAATTCATTTACACTTTTGTCTCGACAGGCTGGCGGATAATCCTCGGAATTTCATGCTAACCATCTGTTTGGCAAGAAATTAATTCCTTGAAAGCTGCGCTCGCTTCCAGGCCCGCTTTCCACCTTTCACAGGCAGAGGCCCGGGGAGCCACGGCCTGCGCGACTCCTGGGAAAGGGCCCAAGGAACAGTTTCAATGTTCTGAAATAAAAAGAAAATAATTCGCAACCCCGGCGGAGCTCTGCAGGGCCTTGCACAAGCGGGCCCGCTGTCCTGGGGCGATGGTGAGCCGCCGTTTTCGGCGACTACGCCCCATTATCGCGAAGCGGATAGCGGCCGCAGGTGAACCGCTCGGATTCCGGGCAATAGCCCAGCCGCTCGCAGCGGGCCCCGGCCGCGCCGAAGATGGCCGGCAGGCGTTCCCGGCACAGGACCAGCATGGCCAGCGCCATTTCACGGATCTCCCACTGGGCCCGGGCGCAGCAGCGCAGGCTAAAGAAATGGAGCAGGCTCCGGCAGTTCATGGTGATGACGATCTTGGTCTCCGCGGCCTGGGGCAGGACGAAGCGGGCGTCCTCGTTGGCGCTCTTGGCCCGGCCGTGCTCGCTGAGCAGCCCCTTGAGGTCCCGGTAGGCCTGGGAGATCTCCCGCATGAGCCCCTCGAAGCGCTCGCGGGCCTCGGGGATGCGGGCAATGGCCGGGGGCAGGATGTAGTCCATCTCGGACTCGTCCACGTAGCGCTGGCTCTGCTGGGAATAGGAGGCGATGCGGTGGCGCACCAGCTGGTGCGAACAGGCCCGGGAGATGCCCTCCACCGCAAAGGTGAAGCTCACGTGCTCCACCGGGCTGTCATGGCCGGACTCCAGCACGGACTGGACGAACTCGGCCTGCTTGTCCCTGGAGATCTCGCCGGAGAGCAGCCTGGGCCACATGTCGGCCACGAACCCGGCGTGGTAGCACTGGCGGAAGGCGGCGTAGATCAGGGGCAGGGGATCGGGGGTCATGGTCAGCAGCTCGACCCGGAGCGTCTTCAGCGGCATGGGGGGCTCCCTTGTCTTGGATTCTCTCGCCGGACTTACTGGAAAGCGCGGCCCCGGGCAAGCCGGTCTCCGCGCTTGCCCCCCGGTTGCGGGGGGACTATGCTGGCACCATGCACATCGTCACCCTGTCCCAGACCCTTCAGGCCTCCATCGGCCCCTTTGTGCTCATCTCCGGCACCGGGCTGCTGCTCCTGTCCCAGACCAACCGCTACGGGCGGCCCATCGACCGCATCCGCCAGCTCTGCGCCGAGTATCCTTCCGCGCCCGAGGCCGAGCGCTTCTTCATCCGGGCCCAGATCCGCAACCTGTACCAGCGCTGCCGCATCCTCCGGGCGGCCATGGCCCTGTCCATCGCCTCCATCTGCCTGGCGGCCCTGGTGGTCTTCCTGCTGTTCACCGGGCTCACCGTGGACGCCCCGGTGAGCGAGGCGGTGGCCGTGCTCTTCGCGGCCTCCATGCTCAGCCTGATCCTCTCCATGATCCTCTATTTCCGGGACATCGCCCTGGGGCTCATCTCGGTGCGCATCAAGATGCGCCGGACCATCCCGGACTGGGATCGGAAGCACGACACAGAGCCTAAAGACTGAGCCGCTCGAGCACGTCCGCGGCCAGTTCCTCCAGGGGCCGCTCCCCCGGCAGCAGGAAATGCAGGGCCTGCATGAACAGCGGTTCGGCGGCGAAGAAACGCCCGGAAACGGCCTGGAGCAGGGCCTCCGGGGACTCCCCCGGCCGCTCCCGGAGCAGGCGCTCGCAGATGAACGGTGGCGCGCTCACCAGATAGAAGACCCGGCCCTGGCCGCGCAGGCCCGCCGGGCCCCCCTCGGCGGCCAGATCCGTCTCGTCCGCGGCCACCACGGCCCNNAAGGAAGGAAAGTCCCAGGCGGGAGGCCACGGCCTGGCCCAGGCCGGAGCGTCCTGAACCGGGAATCCCCACCAGGAAGACCGCGCCGCCCGGCAGGTCCGGACGTTCGGCCCGGGGGCCGTGCACCCGGACCCTGTCGGCCTCCTCCACCTCCACCTTGCGCTGGATCACGTGTTTGGGCTGCATGCCCCCTCCTATCCCGGGCCCGGACCCGGGGCAATGGGCTTTCTGCCCCTTCAGGACCCTCAAGACCCCTGCTGGAACCCCAAGACCTCGAAAGTTTGCTTCACAAACCTAAAGTTTTCTTCCCGGCCGCCGATCAGGTAGGCGTCACCAGCGGAGAACAGCCACGGACAAGGTGTCCGGGCAATCCCGCACAGGCATGGATGCCGAAAACTTTTCAAGGAGGAAATCATGGCTCTGGTTATCAACCACAACTTGATGGCGATGAATGCCGCCCGGAACCTGTCCACGTCCTACGGCGCTCTGGCGGTGTCCACCCGGCGCCTGTCGTCCGGTCTGCGCGTGGGCACCGCTGCCGACGACGCCGCCGGTCTGGCTGTCCGCGAGCTCATGCGCGCGGACATCAGCTCGCTGCAGCAGGGCATCCGGAACGCCAACGACGGCATCTCGCTGATCCAGACGGCTGACGGCGCGCTCCAGGTCATCGACGAGAAGCTCATCCGTATGAAGGAACTGGCGACCCAGGCGGCCACCGGTACCTACAACTCGGACCAGCGCCTCATCATCGACTCGGAGTACCAGGCCATGGCGTCGGAAATCACCCGAATCGCCAACGCCACGGACTTCAACGGCATTCACCTGCTCAACGGCAACCTGTCCGGCGAGAACTCGGCCCACAACGGCCACGGTCTCGTCAGCTCCGGTCCGCTGAAGGTCCACTTCGGCACCGCCAACGACTGCTCTGAGGACTACTACTACATCTCCATCGGCACGGCCACGGCCTCGGCCCTCGGCCTCGGCCACGCCACCGGCTCCAAGGCCGGCACCGCCGAGGAAGTCAACGCGGGCAAGTCCATCTCCACCCAGGCTCTGGCCCAGGCCGCCCTGGACGCCCTGCAGGACGCCATCGTGTCCAAGGACAAGATCCGCGCCAACCTGGGCGCTCTCCAGAACCGTCTGGAGAACACCGTGACCAACCTGGAGATCCAGGCCGAGAACGTGCAGGCCGCCGAGTCCCAGATCTCCGACGTGGACGTGGCCACCGAGATGACCGAGTTCACGCGCCAGCAGATCCTGACCCAGGCCGCCGTGGCCATGCTCTCCCAGGCCAACTCCCTGCCGCAGATGGCCCTCACGCTCATCGGCGGCTAGTAGATCCGACGGGAGCGAACGTTTCGAACAATCAACGGAAAGCCGGGCCGCCTCAGGGCCCGGCTTTCCTGCTTTCCTGGCACCAGCCTTGCATACATTACGGAGGAGTCATCTCACGGAAATTCTTGCCCGGAGGCCAGCCGCATGTCCGACACCACTGACCTGATCAGCAGCGCCTATACGTCCGGAAACGTTACCTTTGCTGGGCTGGGCAGCGGCACGGACTTCGACACCCTCATCGAAGGCCTGGTGGAGGCCGAAAGCACCCACCTGAACCAGCTGAAGACCTGGAAGGCCACCTGGGAAGAAAAAATCACGGCCTTCCAGGAACTGAACACCGCCATGCTCTCCCTGAAGACCACCCTGGAAGGCATGGACACCATGAACGAATTTCTGACCAAGGCGGTGTCCAGCACGGCCTCCTCCCTGGTCACGGCCACGGCCGACAGCACGGCGGAGACCGGCACCCACAAGATCATCGTCAACCAGCTGGCCCAGAACAAGATCATGGTCAACAACACGGGCTATGCCGCCAGCACCACCGTGGTCAACTCCTCGGGCAGCGACCGGGTCCTCCAGTACGTCTACGAAGGCACCACCTACAACATCACCGTGCCCAACGGCACCACCCTGGAAGGCCTGGTCAACCTGATCAACAACCAGCCGGCCAACCCCGGGGTCAAGGCCATGGCCATCTCCAACGGCACCCAGTACTACCTCCAGTTCCGGGGGCTGGACCTGGGCTCCACCGCCACCCTGACCATCGGCGCGGGCACCACCCTCACCGGGTACGGCGCCGCCGACTGGACCACCAGCCAGGCCAACCAGAACTCCGAAATCCGGGTGGACGGCTGGCCCGCGGCCAGCTGGATCAGCAATCCCAGCAACACCATCACCAACGCCATCCCCGGCCTGACCCTGAACCTCAAGGACGCCGACCCCGGCACCACCGTGACCCTGACCACGGATGTGGACCAGGAGGCGGTCCTGGAGAACGTCCGCACCTTCGTGGAACAGATGAACACGGTGCGCAGCAAGATCCAGGAGCTCACCAAGTTCGACGACACCAACCAGACAGGCTCGATCCTCACCGGCAACTACGGCGTGGGCATGATCTCCCAGAACCTCAAGGACATCGTGGCCAGCAAGGGCGTAGGCTTCATCAGCTACAACACCCTGGGGCTCACCGAGGACGCCTACACCTCCTTGGGCCAGCTGGGCATCACCACGGACGCCACCGAGGGTTCGGCCACCTTCGGCCTGCTCGTGCTCGACGAGGAGATCCTCACCGAGGCCCTGACCGACGACCCCACCGCCGTGGCCAAGCTCTTCTCCGCGGACTACGTGGGCGAGAGCAAATCCCCGAGCTTCACCTACCTCTCGCACATCGACGGCACCACCCAGGCCGGGGAATACTCGGTCCAGGTCACGGTGGCCTCCAACGGCTCGGGCATCGCCAGCGCCACCATCAACGGCCACCCGGCCTTGATCAGCAGCGCCTGGGAAATCACCGGCGCCAGCGGCACGGCCGAGGCCGGTCTGGCCATCCGGCTGGACACGCACACCGCCGGCAGCACCTATCAGGGCGTGGTCACCCTCAAGCTGGGCAAGACCGGCGAGCTGGCCAAGGAACTCAAGGACCTGACCAACAGCACCGACGGCCCCCTGGCCATTCTCGAGGACAACTACAAGGACATCACCGATTCCATCGACGACAAGATCGCCTATGAGGAAGACCGGCTCAGCAAGTACGAGAGCAACCTCAAGGACAAGTTCTCGCGTCTGGACACCTTGCTCGGCTACTACGAGCAGATCGCCTCTCAGCTGACCAGTTCCATCGATCAGCTCTCGAGCAGCAACTCCTAATCCACCCCGGGAGGACAGGGATTCATGCGAACCGGAGCCAGGGCCTACCTCGCCACCCAGGTCACCACCACCACCCAGGGTGACCTCCTGCTCATGCTCTATGACGCGGCCATCAAGTTCCTGAAGCAGGCCAAGGTCAAGATCGTGGAGCGCAACTACGCCCAGAAGGGCATCCTCATCTCCCGGGCCCTGGACATCGTCAGTGAGCTGGCCGAGAGCCTGAACAAGGACAAGGGCGGGGACCTGGCCAGGAACCTGCACAACCTCTACTTCTACTGCAGCGCGCGGCTGGCCAAGGCCAACCTCAAGATGGACACGGCCCTGGTGGACGAGGTCATCGGCATCCTGAACGGCCTGCGCTCGGCCTTTGCCCAGATCATCCCCGGCCAGGAAGGCCGCCCCAGCTCGGCCCTGCACGGCGCCACCGAGCAGGCCGAACCCGAGCCCATGCCCCGGCCCCAGCTCCAGCCGCCGCCGGTGAGCCGCCTGGACCTCATGGGCAACCCGGCCAAGCCCCTGCCGGACCTCCTGCCCCAGG
>DFYP01000057.1:0-2480 GCA_002382645.1 Desulfovibrio sp. UBA4079
CGGGGCCGGAGCGGCCAGGGCCCGGTCCAGGGCGTCCAGGTCGCAGGGAACGCCCAGGTCCTGGGACAGGGCCTTGCGGGCCGCGCCCAGGGCCCCCATCTGGGCGGGCAGGTCCGGCACGAGCAGGTCCGGCAGTTCGAAGACCTGGCGGAAGGCCGCGGCCACGGCCGGATTGAGCGCCACCCCGCCCACCAGGGCCACGGGCCCGGGCAGGCTCCGGCCGCGCACGATGGAGCCCCGGAAGTTGCGGGCCACGGCCCGGCAGAGCCCGGCGGCCATGTCGGCCAGGGGCGTGGCGATCTGCTGGAGGTGGATCAGGTCGGACTTGGCGAACACCGAGCAGCGGCCCGCGATGCGCGCGGGCGTGTCCGAGGAGAGCGCCAGGGCCGCGAACTCCTCCAGGGTGAGCTGCATGCGCTCGGCCTGCTGGTCCAGGAAGGCCCCGGTGCCCGCGGCGCAGACCGAGTTCAGGGCGAAGTCCCGGAGCGTCACGCCGCCCGGCCCGTGCTCCAGGAGGAGCAGCTTGGAGTCCTCGCCGCCCATCTCCAGGACGCTCTTCACCTCGGGGTGCAGGGCCTCCACGCCCAGGGCCGTGGCGGTCAGCTCGCTCACGTGCGGCGCGCCCAGGACCTGGGCCAGGAGCTTGCCCGGCCCGCCGGTGACGGCCAGGCGCGCGGCCGGGAACCTTTCCAGGGCCCGGGCCAGCATGGCCCGGGCGCAGGCCAGGGGGCGGCCCTTGTGGCGGGCGTACACGCTGTGGAGCAGGCGGCCGTCCTGGGCGAGCACGGCGAGCTTCACGCTCACCGAGCCCAGGTCCAGTCCGGCGAAGCATTCCTGGGTCATGACCGGGCGGGGCGGAGGTTTCGGCCGGGAAAGGGTGCGCTTGGTCCGCGCCCGGATGGTCCGGCCCCGCAGGGCCAGGATAACGTCAAATCCCGGCTTCAGGCAACGAGGGGGCGTGGCCCCGGTTCCGGGGCAGGCGGATCAGCGCGCGGGAGTGCTTGGCATTGGAGAACTCACGAACTCGTCCCAATAGCTGGCACGGCGGGGGAGGTCGGTTTCGTCACCCTCCGCCCCGTTTGGGTATGTCATTTTCCCATGGATGCCCTTGCTCGTGATGGTTCCACGAAACCTCCCCTCGGCATAGTGATCGACTTTCGGCAGAGTGAACTCCACGGTGTGGCCATCGCAACGCACGTCCACCAGGATGGGATCGAACGGTCCCCCCCCCGCCTCCTGATACATTCCGATCAGGGGATAGTCACCGTCGCTGCCGTGGTCATCTCCCAGGACAATCTTGAGTTCTTCGCCCAACAGGTCATCGCCCTCTTCGTTATAATACATATTGGAGAATGTTCCGGTGCATTTTGCTTTGCCTTCCCGCTGTTCCGCTTCCTGCTGTTCCGCGGAGGCTCCTGTCGCAAAGAGAAGGATACCCGCTACGATAACGAGGGCAGGGATGAATTTCAGCATGTTATTTCCTCCGTGTATCGGTGGTTGTTGCTCGCTGGATATATTCCCTTCTTTTGCCGATTCCGCCTGGGACTTCGAGATAAAAATGGACAGGGTCTTTTTTTGATGAGAAGTCGCCGCCCCAGGACAGACCGGCCTTTTTGGCGTTGCCTACTACTTTATTCCATTTTTCTTCCTGGTTCTTAAAGGGGGCTATGTTGACGTCAACGGCACGCCCCGCTTCGTGGAGACTCTTTCCTGGTTCCGCAACAGGGTAGCTGTTCGGCTTGCTCTTGATATCCCGCTGTTTGGTTGTTGTCCGAAACCCTTGTTGGTAGGTCACCGCCACCCCACTTTCCTGGTTCAGCCGGTCGAATTCCTGCAAACGATCCAGAAATTCCCGGTCCAGCATGGTGGGTTCGGACATTCCTGGGAGCTTCACTTTGGAGAATTGCGTCGGCGGCTCTCCAGCGCGCGGTTCCGGGACCGCGATCCGTTCGATCTCCTGGATCCGCGCATGGGGAGTTCCTGCCTTTCCCCACACCGCGCTCTCGCTGATCTCCCCGCGCACCTCGCCCTCGTCGTTCAGATTCATGAAGAGCAGGCTTTGCCTTCGGCCCTGGTCCCGGCGCGGGCCGGGCTGTTCCGGCGCATCCTCTTCCAGGACGCCGCCGCCCATGGAGAGCAGGCTCGTGCCCCTGATCCGGCCTTGCCCGCTGGTTTCGGTCCAGCCGCCGCCTCTGGTCCCGCTCCCACTGCCGCCCCCGGGCGAGGCGTACTGGCCCAGGTTGTCGTAGGGCTGCAACTGGCCGCTGGAATTGGGCTTCATGTGACCGCCCTCGGCCGGGGTCCAGTCCGGGTCCTTGGCCACCACCCACCAGTCCGGGATGCCCTGGCCGCGTCGCCGCTCCACGAGGCCTGCCTGGGATCGCACAGGTTCGAAGCCCCCGTCTTCGGACTGAATCCAGAGCCGCCGTCCATCCCTGTCACGCACCATATGCCGCCTCCTGTATGTTTTCAACGAAGCA
>DFYP01000057.1:2529-3295 GCA_002382645.1 Desulfovibrio sp. UBA4079
GGAAAGGGGTGCAGGGGGCCCAGGCCCCCTGCCCGCCGGAGGCTGTCTTCTACCGCACGCCCTTGGAGATGAGGAAGGGCGCGTATTTCTTGTCCGTGCCCTGGATGTGGCCCACGAGCCAGTCCTTGAGGAAGCGCATCACGTCCATGGTCACCTTGGCCGTGCCGCCCTTGAGCCCGGCCTCGAACTCCATGACCTTGGCCTCGAACTTGCGGTGGATCTCGGCGTGGGCCTTGGCCTCGGCGTAGCCGTGGCGGGCGAAGAACTGCTCCTCCTGCTGGAAGTGCTTGACCGCGTAGTTCTTGAGCCGGTCCACCACGTCCAGCATGACCCGCTCGGAGCGGCGCTGGCGCATGGCCTGGTGCAGTTCGTTGATCAGGTCCACCAGGACCTTGTGCTGGTCGTCGATGGTCCGGATGCCCACGGACAGGGCCTCGGTCCAGCTCACCAGGCGGTCGGACTTGACCGCGTCGAGCTTGCCGCTGGCCAGGCCCTGGATGATCATGTCCAGCTCTTCCACCAGGCCGGAGACCTCCACCAGGGCGTGGGAGGACTGCTCCATGCCCTGGGCCGTCTCCTGGGCCACGCGGGTGACCTCGCTCACGGCGCGGTTGATCTCCTCGCCCGCGGCGGACTGCTCCTCGCTGGCCGTGGCGATGGAGGAGACCTGCATGGCGGTCTCGTCCACGATGCCCACGATCTCCTCCATGAAGTGGCCGGATTCGGTGGCCTCGTGGGCGCTCTCCACGATGTCGCCGGCGGCCTT
>DFYP01000057.1:3354-4196 GCA_002382645.1 Desulfovibrio sp. UBA4079
CCAGGAGGTTGGTCTGGTCCGCGATCTCGTTGATCACGGTGATGACCCGGCCGATGCCCTCGGCCTGCTGGCCCAGCTGGGCCATGGTCTCCTTGAGGTTCAGGATGCTGTCGCGCACGCGCTCGATGGAGGCCACGGCCCGGCGCACCCCGGCCGCGCCGGTGGTGGCGTTCTGCTTGGAGTGGTCCGCGCTCTGGGCCGCGCTGGAGGCGTTGCGGGCCACCTCGATGNNTCGCCGATGGCCGCGAAGATCTTCTCGGACACGGAGCGGGCCTTGCCCGCGGCCGCGCCCATGTCGGCCAAAAGCCCGCTCACCTCGGCCTCCTCGGCCTTGGATTTGGCCAGGGCCTCCTCGGCGCTGCGGTGCTGGCGGACCACCTCGGCCTCGCTCTCGCGGCAGGTGCGGCTCACGGACTCCAGGTGCTCGACCATGGCCGCGAGGGCCTGGCGCAGGTCGGCCATCTCCAGGCGGAACTCGCCGCTCAGCTCGGCCTTCTCGCCCTTGGCCACGGCCAGGGCGTAGCGCCGGATGGACTCCAGGGGCGCGGTGAGCCGGGCCCGGGTCTGGGCCAGGGCGAAGACGGTGAACAGGGCGCCCAGGCCCAGGATCACGGCCTGGGAAACGGTTCCCGCGTCGAGCAGCACGGCGGCGCAGGAGGCGCACAGCAAAACAAAGAGGCCGCCCACGGCGGCGAAAATTCGGACCTGGATGGACATGATTCCTCCTGTACTGGACGGCTTTGATTTATCCCGCTGTGGCGGGATTCGTCCAGCATCCAGGAGGGCTCTGGCGAAAAAGTAACGGGAGGTCCGGGAGGGCGCTAGCGGCCAGGATTTTCCAG
>DFYP01000152.1:0-5815 GCA_002382645.1 Desulfovibrio sp. UBA4079
TTTGACCGGTTTGCCGATCCGGCGACGCCCGCAATGGCGGGCGCCATATTTATTCTTGCCGTGCTGGGCTTCGGCGCCAAGGCAGGATTTCTGCCGATGCACGTCTGGCTGCCCCAGGCGCACCCGGCCGCGCCCTCCCACGTATCCGCAGTCATGAGCGGCGTCATGATCAAAACCGGGATCTACGGTCTGCTTCGCGTACTGACCTTTATCGGGCCTCCGCCGCCATGGTGGGGCTGGACCCTGGTGGCCGTCGGCGCCGTTTCCGGAATCGCCGGCGTACTGTTCGCCCTGGCCCAGCACGACCTGAAACAGCTGCTGGCCTACCACAGCGTCGAAAACATCGGCATCATCTGTCTGGGCATCGGAATGGGCCTGCTCGGGCTGAGCGCTGAAAATTACGCAATGGCAACCCTTGGTTTTGCCGGCGGCCTTCTGCACGTCTGGAATCATGCGCTGTTCAAAAGTCTGTTGTTTTTTGGCGCCGGAGCGGTGGCGCATGCCACGGGCACCCGCAATATTGAACAGCACGGGGGATTGCTCAAACGCATGCCGACAACCGGCTTCTGCTTTTTTATCGGATCTGCCGCCATCTGCGCCCTGCCGCCGCTCAACGGGTTCGTCAGTGAATTTCTGATTTATCTGTCCGCACTGTTTGCCGTGACCCAGACCGGTGCGGCAACCGCCGGGCTGGTGGTCATCGGCGCTTTGTCCCTGATCGGCGGTCTGGCCGCAGCCTGTTTTGCAAAGGCTTTCAGCGCGGTATTTCTGGGCGAACCCCGCAGCGATCAAGCGGCTTTGGCCCATGAATCCGCTCTGTCCATGCGTCTGGCCCAGATCCTTCCGACAGCGATGTGCGCAGCGATCGGCCTCCTGGGGCCTTTTGCGGTTCAGGCCGCGCTTCCCGCGGTCAAGGCGCTGATGCCATCCGCGGCTCAGGCCGGTGTTGAACTCGCCCGGAGCCGGGCCGTGCATCTTCTGTGGCATATCAGCCAGGCAGCGGTTCTGCTGGCGGCACTTGCAGCCGTACTGCATATGATTCGCTCCCGCCTTCTGGCCAAACATCCGGTCGCCGAATCCGTAACCTGGGACTGCGGATATGCCGCCCCGAATCCCCGGATGCAGTACAGCGCCTCATCCTTTGCCAAACCCCTGACGCGGATGTTCCGGTGGCTGCTTCGGCCTCAGACCCATCTGTACAAACCCGTCGGCCTGTTTCCCGTTCACGCGGGCCTTGAAACCCATACCGAAGATGTGTTCATGCGCTACGGATACGGCCCGCTTTTCAATGCCTTTGCCTGGATGGCGGGTCATCTGCGCTGGCTCCAGCAGGGCCGCAACCAGCTCTATGTCTTGTACATAGCAATAACGCTTATCGGATTGCTCGTGTGGAAGCTTGGATGATCTTATGGCAAATTTTATTCCTGCAATTCATGTGATTCTGGCTGTCGTACTTTCCCCGCTTCTGCTCGGCGTGATCAACCGAACCAAGGCGATCTTTGCCGGACGTCGAGGTCAACCCCTGTTGCAGCCCTATTTTGACCTGATCAAGCTGATGAATAAGGCGGCTGTGTACAGCCGGACCACCACCTGGGTCTTTCGGGCCGGGCCGGTCATCGGCCTGGCATCGGCGCTCGCCTGCCTGCCGATCGTCCCCCTGGGCGGTGTCAAGGCCCTGAGCGGCTTTGAGGGCGATCTGGTGCTGTTTGCCTATCTCTTCGGGCTGATGCGTTTTATTACCGTGCTGGCCGCCATGGACACCGGTTCCGCTTTCGAAGGCATGGGCGCCAGCCGAGAGGTTCAGCTTTCGGCCCTGGCGGAGCCCGCTCTTCTGGTGGGACTGGGCGCCATGGCCCTGAAGACCGGCAGCCTTTCGCTCACCGGGATTTATGGAAAAATTTCGACCCATATGATCGCCGCCCCGGACGGGCCGGTCGGTTTTCTGGTCGGCATGGCCCTGTTGATCGTCTTCCTGACGGAAAACGCCCGGATTCCGGTAGACGATCCAAACACGCACCTGGAACTGACCATGATCCACGAGGTCATGGTCCTGGACCACAGCGGCCCGGACCTGGCCTTCATTCTCTACGGCGCGAGCCTCAAGCTCTGGATCTTCGCGGCGCTGCTCGTGAACGCCGTGGCCCCCTGGGGCATGTCCAGCGACTGGCTGGACGGGACCGCGGCCCTGTTCTGCATGTTCCTGGTGGCCGCGGCCGTGGGGATCATGGAATCGATCATGGCCCGCTACCGGCTGCCCCAGGTGCCCAAGGCCCTGACCGTGGCCGGGGCCCTGGCCCTGCTGGCCCTGGTGCTGACCTGGAGATAGGAATGCGGGAACTGCTCGACCCCATGGCCGCCTCGGTCATCCTGGCCAACCTCCTGCTCCTGGCCTGCAGCCGCCTCCAGGTGGGCGTGACCCTGGCCGCCATCCAGGGCATCCTCCTGAGCCTGGCGCCCCTGGCCCTGCCCCAGGCCGAGCCGAATCTCTACCTGGCCGCGTTCTGCGCCACGGCGCTCTGCGTCAAGGGCCTGATCTTCCCCTGGATGCTCAGCCGCACCCTGCAGCGGGTCAAGGCCCGGCGCGAGATGGAGCCGCTGCTCGGCTACAACCTCTCGGTGCTGGCGGGCATCGCCGGGCTGGTCCTGGCGGTCTGGCTGCGCGGCCAGCTGGGCCTGGCCGACGCCCTGGCCCTGCCGGCCACCGCGGCGTTCATGACCGGGATCACCGGCTTCCTGCTCGTCATCATCCGGCGCAAGGCCATCACCCAGGTCATCGGCTACCTGGTGGCCGAGAACGGCATCTTCCTGTTCGGCACCCTGGTCTCGTCCCACGCCGAACTCTGGGTGGAGCTGTCCATGCTCCTGGACCTGTTCGTGGCCATCTTCGTCATGGGCATCGCCATCCACAACATCGGGCAGGAATTCGCCTCGATCAACACCGACCGCATCGAGTCGCTGAAGGACTGAACGTGGTGCTGACCGCTCTGGTGCTCATCCCCCTGGCCGCCTCTGCGGCGGCCTTCCTGCTCCGGGCCAACGGGCTGCGGCGGGGCCTGCTCCTGGCCGCCTCCCTGGCCCACGCGGCGCTCACCGCGGCCAGCTGGATCACGCCGCCGGCCCCGGCCTTCCATGGCAACCTGGCCCTGGACCCCCTGGGCCAGCTGTTCCTGACCCTCATCAGCCTGGTCTTCCTGGCCGCCGCGCTCTACGGCGTGAACTACCTGGGCGGCGAAGAGGCCGGACCCCGGCAGGACTTCCAGGGCCAGGGCCTGTTCCTGAACGCCCCCGAGGCCCGCTTCACGGCCTGCCTGCTCCTGTTCCTGGCCTCCATGACGCTCACCGTGCTGGCCCAGAACCTGGCCCTGGTCTGGGTCGGCGTGGAGGCCACCACCCTGGCCAGCGCCCCGCTCATCTACTTCCACCGCCACAGCCGCTCCCTGGAGGCGGCCTGGAAGTACCTCATGGTCTGCTCCGTGGGCATCGCCCTGGCCCTCATCGGCAACATCCTGCTCTCGGCGGCCCAGCCCGGCGGCGCTTCCAGCATGCTCCTCTCCGAGCTCATCCGCAGCGCCCCGGCCATGCGCCAGCCCTGGCTCAAGGCGGCCTTCGTCTTCACCCTGGTGGGCTACGGCACCAAGATGGGCCTGGCGCCCATGCACACCTGGCTGCCCGACGCCCACTCCGAGGCCCCCTCCATGGGCTCGGCCCTGTTCTCCGGCATCCTGCTCAACTGCGCCTTCCTGGGCATCCTGCGGGTCTATCAGGTGGCCCTGTCCGCCGGGCTGGCCTCCTTCTGCCAGGAGCTGTTCCTGGCCTTCGGCCTGTTCTCCATGGGCCTGGCCGCGGTGTTCATCGTGGGCCAGGGCGACTACAAGCGCATGCTGGCCTACTCCAGCGTGGAGCACATGGGCCTGCTGGTCCTGGGCCTGGGCCTGGGCGGCGGCGCGGTCTTCGGCTCCATGCTCCACGCCGTGAACCACTCCCTGGCCAAGTCCATGCTCTTCCTGCTCTCGGGCAACATCCTGGCCGTGTACCACTCCAAGTCCACCTACGACGTGCGCGGCGTGACCCGCGCCCTGCCCGCCACGGGCTGGCTCTGGCTCCTCGGGTTCCTGGCCATCACCGGGACTCCGCCCTTCGGCGCGTTCGTGAGCGAGTTCACCATCCTGCGCCAGGCCTTTGCCGCCGGGCGCTTCGGCGTGGCCGCCACGGCCCTGGTCTTCCTGGCCCTGATCTTCATCGGCATGTCCGTGTCCGTGCTGCGCATGGCCCAGGGCACCGTGCCCCCGGACGCCCAGCGCCGCCTGCGGCCCGAACCCGCGCTGTCCCTGATCTCGCCCCTGGTCCTGGGCCTGGCGGCCCTGGCCCTGGGCCTGGTCATCCCCGAAACCCTGCGGCAGCTCCTGCAGCAGGCCACCGCGGCGCTGGGGAGCTAGGCCATGAACCGCCTGCACCTGGAACTGGCCCCGGGCTCGGCCGCGCCCCTGGCCTCCATCCCGGCCCTGGAGCCGGACACCTTCGCCCTCTGGCTGGCCCACGAGGCCGAGGCCGGCGGCCGCCTGGCGGCCCTGTTCGGCCACGTCCTGGCCTCCGGAACCCTGCGGCTTTATGCCGTGAGCGCCGAGGACAGCCGGAGCGTCCTGCGCGCCTCCAGCGCGGACGTGCGGGAGGGGTCCTTCCCCTCGGTGACGCCCGCCTGCCCCCAGGCCCATCTCTTCGAGCGCGAGATCGCCGAGCAGTTCGGGGTCATGCCCCAGGGCCACCCCTGGCTCAAGCCCGTGCGCTTTGCCCCGCCCCTGCTCGACTTCCGCAAGGGCCCGGCCTTCACCCAGGCCGCGCCCCGGGTGGGCGAGACCGAGTACTTCCGGGTGGAGGGCGAGGCCGTGCACGAGGTGGCCGTGGGCCCGGTGCACGCCGGGGTCATCGAGCCGGGCCACTTCCGCTTCCAGTGCCAGGGCGAGATCGTGCTGCACCTGGAAATCTCCCTGGGCTACCAGCACCGGGGCGTGGAGGCCGCGCTCCAGGCCGGGCCCGACGCCCGCGGCCTGCACCTGGCCGAGACCCTGGCCGGGGACACCACCATCGGCCACGCCTGGGCCTATTGCGCGGTCCTGGAGGGCCTGGCCGGAATCCATCCCCCGCTGCGCGCCGCCCTGCTGCGGGGCATCCTCCTGGAGCTGGAGCGCCTGGCCAACCACACCGGCGACCTGGGGGCCCTGGCCGGGGATGTGGGCTTCCTGCCGACCTTCTCGTTCTGCGGCCGGCTGCGCGGGGACTGGCTGAACCTCTCGGCGCTGTTTTGCGGCAGCCGCTTCGGCCGGGGCATGCTCACCCCGGGCGGGGTCCGCTTCGAGGCCGACGCGGCCCTCATCGCCGAGGCCCGGCAGCGCCTGGAGGCCACCTTCAAGGACACCCGCGGGGCCGCGGAACTGCTCCTGGCCGCGCCCTCGGTGCTGGCCCGCTTCGAGGGCACCGGCACGGTGAGCGTCCAGGCCGCCCGCGACCTCGGCCTGGTGGGCCCTGCGGCCCGGGCCTGCGGCCTGACCCGGGACAGCCGCGCACGCTTCCCGCAGAGCCCCTACGATGCGCTGCCCATACCCCTGGCCCTGCACGACGACGGCGACGTGTACGCCCGCGCCCGGGTGCGCTGGCTGGAGATCCAGCACTCCGTGGCCTTCATCCGCCAGGCCCTGGACCTCCTCGAGACCCAGAACGGACCCATCCTGGCCGAACCTCTCCGGGCCGGGCCCCTGCCCGGGCTGGCCCCGGACTCCCTCTGCGTTTCCCTGGCCGAAGGCTGGCGCGGCGAGATCTG
>DFYP01000152.1:5844-7454 GCA_002382645.1 Desulfovibrio sp. UBA4079
TGCAACAAGAGCTTCAACCTGTCGTACTGCGGGTTCGACCTGTAAGGAGCCTCCGATGTTCGCCTCCATCCGCCAGCGCTTCCTGCAAAAGCACCGGACCGTGGGCTTCCCGGCCCAGCCCCCGGTGCTGCCCGCCCGCTTCCGGGGGCGGCCGGAGCTCCATCCGGAGCGCTGCGCCGACGGCTGCGCGGCCTGCCTGGCGGTCTGCCCCACCCAGGCCCTGAGCCTGGCGCCCCTGCGCCTGGACCTGGGCCGCTGCACCTTCTGCGGCCGCTGCGCCGAGGCCTGCCCGTCCGGAGCCGTGCTCTTCACCCGGGAATACGCCCTGGCCGCGCGCAGCCGCGAGGACCTCCTGCTGGAGGGCCAGGCCATGCGCCTGGCCGAGGCCCTGGACGCGCGCGGGCAAAAGCTCTTCGGCCGCTCGCTCAAGCTGCGCCAGGTGAGCGCGGGCGGCTGCAACGCCTGCGAGGCCGACGTGAACGTGCTGACCACCGTGGTCTTCGACCTGGGCCGGTTCGGCATCGACTTCGTGGCCTCGCCGCGCCACGCCGACGGCCTCTACGTCACCGGGCCCACGCCCGAGAACATGCGCCAGGCCCTGATCGAGACCTGGCAGGCCCTGCCCGAGCCCCGCCTGTGCATCGCGGCCGGGGCCTGCGCCATCTCCGGCGGCCTGTTCCGGGAACTCCAGCCCGGCCAGACCGGCACCCCCGCCCACCTGCCCGTGGACCTGTTCATCCCGGGCTGCCCGCCGCACCCGGTCACGGCCCTGCACGGCATGCTCCGGCTCCTCGGCCGGATCTGAGAAACTTCCCGCTCCGCCTCGTTTTCCAGGGGTGACCAGCGTCCGCGCCCGCGGTGTGGGCACCCGCCCACGGAATCCCGCCCCGGACCTCTCCTGCCGGAACACACCCCGAAGTCCCGGGATGAAGATTTGGCAAGCTCCCGTGCAGAACCGATTTATCCGTTTACTCCTGGTCTGATGCTATGTAATGTATGCTCAATATCACGCGGCAGGCATCCGTCGGCCGCGCGGGGCGCATCCGCGTCCAACATCCCTGGCGGGAGAACCAATGGAGATCAGCGACCTCGGACGGACTCCCATCCCCGGGCCCTCCCCTGTCGGGCAGGACCCGCGCTATGAGTCCGAGTTCGAACAGCTCCAGGGGGAGATCGAAAAACTCTCCTCGGTCAGCGCGGGCGGGGTGGCGGACTGGCCCCGCATCGTGGACCTGGCCTCCCAGGTCCTGGCCGCCAAGGCCAAGGACCTCACCGCCGCCGCCTATCTCGCCGTGGGCCTGACCCAGACCAAGGGCCTGGAAGGCCTGGCCCAGGGCGCGCACATCCTGGACGACCTCACGGCCACCTTCTGGGAGAACTGCTTCCCGGCCAAGACGCGCATGCGCGGCCGCCAGGCCGCCTTCGGCTGGTGGCAGGAACGCACCCTGGCTTGGCTCAGGACCCTGCCCGGAACCACGACCGTGTCCCCGGAACTGTACCAGGACCTCACGGCCGCTGCCGAGGCCCTGGACAAGCGGCTGGGCGAGCTCATGCCGGACCTCCCGCCCCTGCGCAACCTGCTGGAGGCCCTGGAGCGGCTGGCCCCGGCC
>DFYP01000117.1:0-9160 GCA_002382645.1 Desulfovibrio sp. UBA4079
AGCGGGCCTCGCCGGGGCGGCAGGAGCAGCGGCCGGCCTCGAAGCGCAGGCCCAGACCCGCCGGGTTGGCCCGCCGGGCCAGGGCCAGGAGCACGGACTGCGGGCAGAGCCGGCGGCACCAGAGGCGGCGGCCCAGGAGGATTTCCAGGACGAGGACCAGGGGCAGGACCAGGGCGGGCCAGCAGGTCTCGGCAACGGCCACGAGGGGCTGGGTCAGGCGCAGGAACCAGCCGGGCATGGACAACAGGTTGAGCAGCGGCGGCAGCCCGAAGACCCCCACCAGGAGCAGGCCTGTCAGGGCCAGCGCGGCCTTGACCGGAAATCCTCCCGGCCCCTGGACGGCCGGAGCACGCCAGCGCCGGGACAGGGCCTGTCCCAGCTCGGAGAGCAGGCCAAAGGGGCAGGCGTAGGAGCAGAACACCGGACCCAGGACCAGGGCCAGGACCAGGGCCAGACCGGCGCCCAGCGCGATGCTCCCCGGCAGGCTCCGGGACGAGAAGACGATCTGGACGGCGGCCAGGGGGTCGCCCAGGGGCAGGCCCAGGACCTCGGCGGCGAAGAAATTCCCGGAAACGACGCGGACGCCCCAGCGGTGCAGCCAGGGCGCCAGGACCATGAGCAGGAGCACCGCCGCCTGCACCAGCCTGCGCCGGGATTTGAGCCCCGGAAGTCTCATGGCTCGTTCCCCGCCAGGCCCAGCCCGGCCAGCCGGGAGCGCGGCACCGTGACGATGGCCTTGCGCGGGCAGACCTTTTCGCAGACCCCGCAGCCCACGCAGCGGGAGGTGATCACGGGCAGCAGCCCCTGCTCCATGATCAGGGCGCTGTTCCGCAGCGGGCACTTCTCGTGGCAGGTCTTGCAGAACACCGAGCCCTCGTAGGTGAAGCAGAGGTCCTTGTTCAGGACGGCCAGGCCCATGCCCGCCTCCTCCACGGCCCGGATGGGGCGCAGGGCCCCGGTGGGGCAGACCGGCGGGCAGCGCATGCACAGGTAGCAGGGCGTTTTCCAGGGCTCCACCCGGGGCGCGCCCAGCTCCAGGGGGTTGAGCGTCCCGGCCAGGGTCACGGAACCGTACGGGCAGACCTGGGCGCACTGCCCGCACTGGATGCAGCGCCGCAGGAACTCCGGCTCATCCAGGGCCCCCGGAGGCCGTAAGGGAAGCGAATACCACATGTCCCCGCTGCGGCGGCTCAGCAGGAGCCCGCCGCCTCCAGTTCGTCCTCGATGTTGAGATAGGCGGTGATCACGCAGAGGACCCCGGGGACCTCCTTGAGCCCCGACTCCACCTGCGGCAGCTCTGCGGAGGCCCGTTCCACCACGGCCACGAGGTTCTGCTCCCCGGAGAACTCCAGGGTCAGCCCCGGCACGCGGGACAAGGCCGCCGCGGCCTCGGCCCCGCGTCCGGGCTCCATTTGCAGCACGAAACTGGCGATGGCCATGATCCCTCCTAGGCCCGGGCGATGCGGGCCGCGCAGATCTTGAATTCCGGCTGCTTGGAGATGTCGTCGATGGCGTCCACGGTGAGCTCGTTCACCAGCTTCTTGGCGTCGAAGAACGGGGTGAAGATGAGGCCCGGACGGCAGACCTCGCCCACCCTGGCCGGCAGGGTCAGCTTGCCCCGCCGCGTCTCCACCAGCACGCTGTCGCCGTTGTTGATGTTCAGGCGCTTGGCGTCCTCCACGTTGATCTCCACGTAGGCGTTGGGGAACGCGGCCCGGATCTCCGGCACCTTGTTGGTCATGGTGCCGGTGTGCCACTGGTCGATGACCCGGCCCGTGGTCATGACCAGGGGGTATTCGGCGTCCGGCTCCTCGGCCGCGGGCTTGTGCGGCCGCAGCCAGATGGTGGCCCGGCCGTTGGGATTGCCGTAGAAGAAGTACTTGTCGGGGTGGTCGGCCGGCACGTTGGGATCCTCGCCGCGCACGTAGCGGATCTTGGTGCCCGGGTGGTCCTCGGTGGGGCAGGGCCAGAGCAGGCCCGAGGTCTTGCGCAGCCGCTCGCGGGTCATGCCCTTGAAGTTGTAGGCCGAGCTGGCCGAGACCGTGCGCCACTCGTCCCAGACCTCGGCGGAATTCTTGAACGGGACGAACTTGGGGTCCACGCCCATGCGCGTGGCCAGATCCACCAGGATGTTCACGCTGGGCCGGGCCTGTCCGGGCGGGTCGATGGCCTTTTCCAGCAGGGAGTAGCGGCGCTCGGAACAGCCGTAGACCCCCTCGCGTTCGCACCAGAAGGCGGCCGGGAAGACCACGTCGGCGTACTTGAGGGTCTCGGCGTCGCCGAAGGCCTCGATCACGGCCATGAACTTGCCGGGGTGGCGCAGGTTCTGGGTGTACTTCTTGACGTTGGGCAGGCTCTGGGCCGGGTTGGTGCAGAGCACCAGCAGGGCCTTGACCTTCTCGCCCAGGGCTCCGAACAGGGCCGTGGCGAACAGCCCCGGATCGGGGTGCAGGGAATCGGGCGGCAGGCCCCAGAGGGCCTCCATCTGGTTGCGGTGGTCCTTGTTGGCGACGACGCGGCCGGCGGGCAGCAGGTGGGCCAGGGAGCCGGTGTCGCGCACCCCGCCGCAGGCGTTGGGCTGGCCGGTGAGGGAGAAGCTCGTGGAGCCGGGCCTGCCGAGCTTGCCGGTGAGCAGGTGCAGGTTGTGCACCAGGTTGTTGGCCCAGACCCCGCGCACGCGCTGGTTGAGCCCCATGCACCACAGGGACATGGTGGCGCTGGAGGAGGCGAACAGCTGGGCCGCCTTGACGATGGCCGCGGCCGGGATGCCGGTGATCTCGGCGGCCTTCTCCGGGGTGTACTCGGCCAGGAAGGCCCGGTAGTCCTCAAAGGTCTTGTCCACCGGCTTGCCGTCCTCCACGGCCTTGAAGGCCGCGTACTTGGAGTGGAAGCGCGGCTCGTCCAGTTCCTCGTTGAGGATGATGTGGGCCATGGCGTTGAGCAGGGCCAGGTCCGTGCCCGGCCGGATGGCCAGGTGCATGTCCGCGATGCGGGCCGTGTTGGTCACCCGGGGGTCCACCACGATGACCCGCACGTTCTTGTCGTTCTGCTTGCGGGCGGCGATGCGCCGGAAGAGCACGGGATGACATTCCGAGGTGTTGGAGCCGATGATGAAGAAGCAGGTGGCGGCGTCCAGGTCCTCGTAGGAGCCGAAGGGCTCGTCCTTGCCGAAGGTCGTGACGTAGCCGCCCACGGCCGAGGCCATGCACAGCCGGGGATTGCCGTCCACGTTGTTGCACTTGAGCCCGCCCTTGAAGATCTTGTTGGCCAGGTAGGACTCCTCGGTGAGGTTCTGGCCCGAGCCGTAGAAGCCCACGGACTGCGCCCCGAACTGGGCCATGGCCTCCTTGAACTTGGCCGCGGTGAGGTCCAGGGCCTCGTCCCAGGAGGCGGGCGTCAGCTTGCCCTCCTTGCGGATCAGGGGCTGGGTCAGCCGGTCCGGGGCGTGCACCACGCTGGGCAGCAGCGCGCCCTTGAGGCAGAGCATGCCGCGGTTGTGGTTGTTGGGGTCCCCCTTGACCATGACCACCTTGTTGTCCCGGACCCCGACCATGACCCCGCAGCCGGTGCCGCAGTAGCGGCACACGCCCTTGACCCAGCGTTCCACGCCCTGGTCCGGCGCGGCCAGGGCCGGGCCCTTGTCCAGCAGCAACATGGCGAAGGCGGCTGCGGAATACTTGATGAACTGGCGTCTGTTGATATTCATGGCGACCCTCCTGGGCGATTACTCGAACTTCTCCTTGGACTCGGACTTGCCGTAGGCCCCGTGGTGCAGCGAGCTCGTGTGGAACATGTGGCAGGTCTCGCACTGGTCCCGCACGCCGAACTTGCTCTGCATGAGATCGATGGCCGGGGCGTGGCAGCGCTGGCAGACCGTGGCCACGCTGGGCGTGGCGGTGAAGGGCACCGCGCCCTTGCCGTCGGGCTGGCCGTGGCAGACGTAGCACTTGACCAGGATCATCCCGTGCTTGCTCTCGTACCAGTCCTGGGCCGCCTTGGGCGTGGTCTTCTTGTGGCAGGTGTAGCAGTCGCTCTGGTCCTCGGGCACCTGGCCGTGCTTGACCCTGGCCCCTTCGCAGCGGGTGCCGGTGAAGGCCGTGTTCAGGAACAGGAAGTAGCTCCCCAGCAGGACCAGCACCACCGCCGGGATGAGGATCCACTTGTTGCGCAGCACCGTCATGGCCGTCTCCCCCTTGTTCAGCGCTCGCCCGGGCCGCCCTCCACGGGCAGCTTGGCGGCGAATTGGGCGTTGTAGTTGTAGCGGCGGTCGAAGGTCGGCAGGTGGGCCATGTTGAAATGGCAGCCGGCGCAGCTGCGCCTGCCGTTGCCGTCCTTGCCGAGCCACGCCTCGTGGGCCTTCTTGCCTTCCAGGCTGATGGCCTGCCCCTTGACGTTCTTCAGCAGGTCCTGGTGGCAGGCCCGGCAGTTCTCATCCAGCACGAAACGCCGGGCCATGAGCTGCATCACCCGGCGGTCCATGTCCGCGGTGTCGCCGAAGACGTGCACCAGCACGTCCTTCACGCCGAGATAGGACTTCACGGCCAGGTATCTGGGCCCGAAGCCCAGGGGAATGTGGCACTGCCCGCACTCGATGGGCTTCTTGTCCTTGTCCACGGCGTGCGAGGAATACTTCAGCTCGAAACGGTGCCGCTCCATCTCGTGGCAGGAGACGCAGAACTCCGTGCCCGACGTTCGCTGCATGGTGTATCCGCCCGAGGCCGCCAAAAGGACGGTCAGGCCGATCACCAGGGGCCAGAAATAGTGCTTCATGGGTTCACCGTTTGTTTTGGAGGTGCTCCGACACAGCCATTGTGCTGAAAAGATCAAAATCCGTGCCGCTCCGGGCCTGTTTTGAATAGCGAGTGATTAGAGCAGGTTACGTTTGTGGGGCCCACGGGAAGTGTCTGAAATCCATGACTCCTGTCATGAATTTCAGACACAGTCAGGGATACCAGACAGCCGCCGGAGCCCCGGGATCGGATCCGACGCCTAGGGCAAGGGAACATTCAGAAAAATATTCTTATTTATTCCAAGATGTTGTATGCGAGCGGCCCGCCATTGCCCCGGTGCGGTGCGCCCTGGTTTGGGATTTGCACGACCGGTCCCAGAACCAGGGCAGAACCCGCCCCGCCCATTCCCGGGGCCGGTGGAGAGGGGAGCAGGGGAAGCGCGGCGCTGTGTGCGCGCCGCGGAGCACGGGAAGCATGAACAACGCGAGGAGGGAAAGGTGAATGACTGAGGAAACCAAGTCTCGCAACGGGCCGCGCAAGATCTTCGCGGCCGGAGCCCTGGCCATGGCGGTGCTCCTGGCCGTGGCGGCCTTCGCCATGAAGGTCACGGACAACCGGCCGTTCTGCGGGTCCTGCCACGCCATGGCCGAGGCCGCCTGGACCCACAAGCAGTCGGCCCACGCCAAGGTGGCCTGCAACGAGTGCCACGCCCCGGCCAACCTGGCCGCCAAGCTGCCGTTCAAGGCCGCGGCCGGGACCCACGACATCGTGGTGAACACCCTGGGCAGGCCCGACGACGTGATCCACGCCAACCAGGACACCAAGGCCGTGGTCAACGCCAACTGCAAGTCCTGCCACACCATGACCAACGTGAACACGGCCAGCCTGGAGGCCAAGCAGTACTGCACCGACTGCCACCGCAACGTGCGCCACATGAAGGCCAAGCCCATCGCCCAAAGAGAGGTCGCCGATGAATAAGAACGCCCTGATCCTCTGCGCCGTGTGCGCCCTGCTGGCGGCCTGGCTCCTGCCCGGCTGCTCCGATGTCCAGGAGCTCAAGGCCCCGGTCTACAAGACGAACATCGCCGAGGAAGAAACCTCGACTGTTCCCTTTGAGAAGGAATTCCCGCTCGAATACAAGAGCTACCTCAAGAACAACGAGGACACGGTCATGACCGTGTACAAGGGCTCGGTGCCGTACCACAAGAACGACAACGTGAACCCCCTGCCCACGGGCTACAAGTTCGCCCAGCCGTATCTGAAGAACCTCTGGCTCGGCTATCCCTTCAGCTACGAGTACAACGAGACCCGGGGCCACACCAAGGCCATGGAGGACATCCTCAAGATCGACCGGCTGAACACCTACGGCGAGAAGGCCGGGCTCCCGGCCACCTGCTGGAACTGCAAGACCGTGAAGATGCTCCCCTGGATCAAGAAGTACGGCGACGACTTCTGGGCCAAGGACTTCAACGAGCTGCGGGCCGAGCCGGACATGAAGCACGAGTCCATCTCCTGTCCCACCTGCCACAATCCCAAGGACATGACCCTGCGCATCACCAGCGTGCCGCTCAACGACTATCTCCAGCAGGCGGGCAAGGACTGGAAGAAGATGTCCCGCAACGAGATGCGCTCCCTGGTCTGCGGCCAGTGCCACGTGGAGTACTACTTCGGCGAGAAGAAGTTCGGTCCGGCCAAGAAGCCCGTCTTCCCCTGGACCGAGGGCTTTGACCCCGAGAACATGTACACCTACTACATGGGCCATGGGGTCACCGAGGCCAAGGGCTTTGAGGGCTGGTTCACGGACTGGGTGCACCCGGTTTCCAAGACCCCCATGCTCAAGGCCCAGCATCCCGAGTACGAGACCTGGATCAACGGCCCCCACGGCGCCGCCGGCGTAGCCTGCGCCGACTGCCACATGGCCTACACCCGGGACAATGACAAGAAGAAGATCTCCTCCCACTGGTGGACCTCGCCCCTGAAGGACATCGACCGGTCCTGCCGCACCTGCCACTCGGACAAGACCGCGGACTACTTGAAGGAGCGCGTGCTCTTCACCCAGAAGAGGACCTTTGACCAGCTGCTCATCGCCCAGGAGATCTCGGTGAAGGCCCACGAGGCCGTGCGCCTGGCCTCGGAATGGACCGGGCCCAAGGCCGCCAACTACGACGATCTCATGATCCAGGCCCGCCAGAACGTGCGCAAGGGCCAGTTCTTCTGGGACCTCATCTCGGCCGAGAACAGCGTGGGCTTCCACAACCCGGCCAAGGCCCTGGACACCCTGGCCAGCTCCCAGCAGTACAGCCAGAAGGCCGTGGAGCTCTGCCAGCAGGCCACGGGCTACGGCATCGCCAAGGATCTGGAGGGCGACATCAGGCAGATCGTGCCGCCCATCCTGAACCACAGCCGCCTGCTCCAGCAGGACCCCGAGCACATGAAGACCCACAAGTGGTTCAAGTACATCCCGACCCTGCCCAAGGCCGAGAAGGTCTGGGACGTGCAGACCCGGCTCATCCCGCCGCCCGCGCCCGCGGAGCAGCCCAAGAGCTAGCCCCCTTCGGGGGTTGCACGGAAAACACAAGAGGCCGGGGAGAAATCCCCGGCCTTTGTGTTGGGCCCTGGCGAAACGAGGCCCTGATCCTGCGGACCAGGAGAACGGACGTCCTACGCGGCGTCCGTTTTTTCGTGGCAGCGCCTGGCCCAGAACCGGGCCAGGAAGGCCCCGGAGATGTTCTGCCAGAGGCTGAACAGGGCCCCGGGCAGGGCCGCGGCCACGCTGAAGTGCTTCACGGCCAGGGCCACGGCCAGCCCCGAGTTCTGCATGCCCACCTCGATGGCGATGGTCCGGGCCTCGATCGTGCCGCGCCGGAACAGCCGGGTCAGGCCGTAGCCCAGGCCCAGGCCCAGGAGGTTGTGGGCCGTGACCGCCAGCAGGACCAGGACCGGGAAGCCCAGGATGGCCTCGCGGTTCAGGGCCATGACGCAGGCGATGACCAGGGAGATGACCAGGATGGACAGCGAGGGCAGGGCCCGCTGCACGGGCGCCAGCCGGTGTTTCAGGAGCCGGCGCAGGATGAGTCCGTCCAGCAGGGGAAAGACCACGATCCAGAACACCGACTGCATCATGCCGAAGACGTCGATCTCGATGCGCTGGCCCAGGATGAGTTCCACCAGGGCCGGGGTGGCCAGGGGCGCGAGGACCGTGGAGCAGAGGGTCAGGAGCACGGACAGGGCCACGTCGGCCCGGGCCAGGTAGGAGATGACGTTGGAGGCCGTGCCCCCGGGGCTCGCGCCCACGAGCACCAGGCCGATGAGCGCCTCCCTGGGCAGGCCCAGTCCCAGGCCCAGGGCCACGGCCAGCAGGGGCATGACGGAATACTGCAGGCCCATGCCCAGGAGGATCGAGGGCCAGCGCGTGAAGGCCCGGCGGAAGTCCTCCCAGTCCAGGGTCATGCCCATGCCGAACATGATCAGGCCCAGGGCCGGCGAGATGAACGCCGCGCCCCAGGCGAACAGCCCGGGCCAGAGCAGGGCCAGGGCCGAGAGCCCGGCCGCGATGAGCGGGAAGTGCCGCTCCACGCCGGGCGGCGCCGTGATCCTGGACATTTTTCCTCCGGGGTCCGCGTCAGGCATCCTTCCCTTGGGCTGGAACAGCGGTTCCTGTCAACCCGCACTTGACCTCGGCTCCGGCCAAGGATAGGAGTCGAACCAGGAACCGGAACCCGAACCCGCGAGAGAGCCACGCCATGACCCGCACGACCATCGCCGCCATCGCCCTTCAGGGCCTAGTCGTCGTGGTCGTCGTAGGCGTCGTAGGCGCTGGCGCGTCGTAGCGGGAAGGTCCCTTTTCAGGCAACCACATACCCCCGTCGGCGCGCAGCCGGCGGGGGTTTTCCGTTTTCCACGGGAGGACGAAGACCGCGCCGGAAGCGCCAGGGGCTCCACGGAGGAAGCCATGGAGCACATGTCCGGAGCGGAACTGGTCATCCGCCTGTTGGAACGCCAGGGCGTCACCTGCATCGCCGGGATTCCCGGCGGGGCCAACCTGCCCCTGTACGACGCCCTGTCCCGGAGCACGGCCATCCGCCACGTCCTGGCCCGGCACGAGCAGGGCGCGGGCTTCATGGCCCAGGGCATGGCCCGGACCACGGGCCGCCCCGCGGTCTTCTTCGCCACCTCCGGCCCCGGGGCCACCAACACCCTCACGGCCCTGGCCGACGCCAAGCTCGACTCCGTGCCGGTGATCTGCATCACCGGCCAGGTGCCCCGCGCCCTCATGGGCACGGACGCCTTCCAGGAGGTGGACATCTACGGCATGAGCATCCCGGTGACCAAGCACAACTTCCTGGTGCGCTCGGCCGGGGAGCTGGCCCGGATCATCCCCGAAGCCTTCCGCATCGCGGCCTCGGGCCGCCCCGGGCCCGTGCTCGTGG
>DFYP01000117.1:9224-10015 GCA_002382645.1 Desulfovibrio sp. UBA4079
CCCGACCCCCGCGAGGCCCCGGCCACCGAGGCCCTGAACCAGGCCGCGCGCATGCTGGCCGAGTCCAAACGGCCCATCTGCCTCCTGGGCGGCGGCGTGGCCGCCTCGGGCGCGTCCGAGGCCGCGGCCTGCTTCGTGCGCCGGGCCGGGCTGCCCACGGTCATGACCCTGCTGGGCCTGGGCGTGCTCTCGGACGACGATCCGCTCAACCTGGGAATGCTCGGGATGCACGGCGCGCCCTGCGCCAACCTGCTCCTGGAGGAGTGCGACCTGCTCCTGACCGCCGGGGCGCGGCTGGACGACCGGGCCACGGGCCGGCTGGAGCGCTTCTGCCCCGGGGCCCGGCTCGTGCACATCGACATCGACCAGAGCGAGCTGGACAAGCTCAAGACCGCGCACCTCGGGATCATGGGCGACGCGCACGACGTGCTGGAGGCCCTGGCCGAGCTGGTGCNNATCCGGGGACCGGCCGGACTGGCTGGCCCGGGTGGCGGCCTGCAAGGCCGCCCATCCCCTGGTTCTGCCCGGGGCCGGGGACCCGCTCACGCCCTATGGCCTGGTGCGCTGCACCGGGAAGATCCTGGGGCCCGAGGCCGTGGTGGTCACGGACGTGGGCCAGCACCAGATGCGCGCGGCCCAGGCCTACCCCGGGCTCACCCCGCGGCGCTGGCTGACCTCCGGCGGCCTGGGCACCATGGGCTTCGGCCTGCCCGCGGCCATCGGCGCGGCCCTGGCCCAGCCGCAACGCACCGTGGTCTGTTTCTCGGGCGACGGCAGCCTCCAGATGAACA
>DFYP01000026.1:0-6447 GCA_002382645.1 Desulfovibrio sp. UBA4079
CGCCCCGTGCGGCGCCCGCCGAGGGCGGTTCCGAGTCCGGCGAGCCCGAGCCCGCCACGGAGCCCGAGCCCGCGCCGTCCTGGCAGGGATTCGTGGAATTCCTCGTGGCCAAGAACGGCCAGGCCGAGGCCAAGATTCCCGGGCTGCGGCAGATCGCCGGAGCCCTGGAGGGCCGGACCCTGGTGCTCCACTGTCCCACCGCCTACCTGGCCGGGCGCCTGGCCGAAACCGAATGCCTCAAGGCCCTGACCCGTCTGGCCCGGGAGTTCTTCGGCCCGGACCTGGCCCTGCGCCTGGACCGCGCCGAGCAGGCCCCGCGCCGCAGCCTGGACGAGCTCAAGGCCGAGGCCATGGAACATCCCGGGGTGCGCCGGGTCCTGGATTCGTTCCAGGCCAAGGTGCTCAACGTGGAGCCCCGCCGCCCGGGCTGAACCGACCGTTCACCGAAAAATCCCGNNCGGTTTTCATTCCAATCCGTTAGCAAGCTGGAGGAACGATGAAGGGCATGAACGAGATGCTGCGCCAGGCGCAGATCATGCAGAAGAAACTCACCGCCGTGCAGGAGGGCCTCAAGGCCAAGCAGGTGGAGGCCGCCAGCGGCGGCGGCATGGTCACGGTGACCGCCACCGCGGCCCAGGAGATCCTCTCCGTGCGCATCGACCCCACGGTGGCCGCGTCCGGCGACGTGGAGATGCTCCAGGACCTGGTCCTGGCCGCGGTGAACGAGGCGCTCAAGAAGGCCAAGGAGGTCATGGAGCAGGAGATGGGTCAGGTCACCGGCGGCATGCGCATCCCGGGCATGTTCTAGGGGAGGGCCTGTGGACAAGCTGCCCGGTCCCCTCAAGGACGTGGTGGAGCGGCTCACCCGGCTGCCCGGCATCGGGCCCAAGTCGGCCCTGCGCATCGGCCTGCACCTGCTCAAGCTGCCCCAGGACTCGGCCCAGGATTTCGGCCGCAGCATCATCGAGCTGCGGGAGAAATTGTGCCTCTGCGAGGAGTGCGCCAGCCTGGCCGAGACGAGCCCGTGTCCGCTCTGCGCGGACCCGGCGCGGCACCGCGACCAGCTCTGCCTGGTGGCGGACTGGGACTCGCTCCTCTCCATGGAGGAGATGGGATTGTTCAAGGGGCGCTACCTCGTGCTGGGCGGGCTGCTTTCGCCGCTGGACGGGGTGGGGCCGGGGAGCCTGGAGTTCGGCCGGCTGCGCAAGCGGCTGGCCGGGGGCGAGGTCACCGAGGTGATCCTGGCCCTGGGCGCCACCCTGGAATCGGAGACCACGGCCTCCTATGTCAAGAACATGGTGGAGGCCGATTTCCCGGAGGTGGCCGTGAGCCGCCTGGCCCAGGGCATCCCCATGGGCGCGGAGGTCAAGTACATGGACAGGGAGACCCTGCGGCAGTCTCTCCTGTACCGGCAGAAGGTCTGACGGCCGGGGAGGTCCCGGCGCAAAACCAGGAAAGCGGGGACGATCATGATCGAGATTCGCATTCACGGCAGGGGCGGACAGGGCGGCGTGACCTCGGCGGAGCTGCTGGCCCGGGCGGCCATCTCCACGGGCAAGTTCGCCCAGGCCTTCCCGAGCTTCGGGCCCGAGCGCCGCGGCGCTCCGGTGCAGGCCTTCGTGCGCGTGGACGACAAGAAGATCCGCCTGCGTGAGAAGATTTACGAACCGGACCTGGTTCTGGTCCTGGACCCCTCGCTGCTGGACATCGTGGACGTGGCCGAAGGCCTCAAGAAGGGCGGCATGGTCGTGGTGAACTCCGCCGCCCCGGCCAAGGATCTCAAGAAGAAATACAAGTGGCCCAAGGCCGCGGCCGTGGACGCCGCCAAGGTGGCCATGGAGGAGCTGGGCGTGCCCATCACCAACACCACCATGCTGGGAGCCCTGCTCAAGGCCTCGGGCATCATGGAGGTTGCGGGCATGAGCGAGGTCATCGCCGAGCGCTTCGGCGGCAAGCTCGGGCCCAAGAACTTCAAGGCCCTGGAGCGGGCCTTCAAGGAGACCCAGGTCGCCTAGCCAAGCGCGCTGATGATTGCTACAAAGGGCCGGTCGTCCGGCCCTTTTTTTTCACCCCGAGGAGCCCCGTGTCCGTCAGCATCACCGTCGAGATCCACAGCGTGGTCTTCGCCAACGCCGAGAACGGCTACACCGTGGCCCGCGGCCGCTGCAAGGACGAGCCCGGGATCGTCACCGTGGTCGGCTGCCTGGGCCAGCCCAGCCCGGGCGAGACCCTGGTCCTCACCGGGGACTGGAAGTTCCATCCCCGCTTCGGCCGCCAGTTCGAGGTGGCCAGCTTCGAGCAGGGCCGCCCGGCCACGGAGAACGGGGTCATCCGCTTCCTGGCCTCCTCGGCCATCAAGAACGTGGGTCCCAAGCTGGCCGAGCGCATGGTGGCCCGGTTCGGCCTGGAGGTCCTGGACATCCTGGACGCCGATCCCGACCGGCTCCTGGAGGTCAAGGGCATCTCCAAGAAGAAGCTCGTGGGCATCGTGGAGTCCTGGGGCCGCCAGCGCGAGATCAAGAACCTCATCGTCTTTCTGCACAGCCACGAGGTCCCGCCCACCTTCGCCCCGCGCATCTTCCAGCTCTGGGGCGCGCAGTCCGTGGACAAGCTCAAGGAGAACCCCTACGAGCTGGCCTACGAGATCCGCGGCGTGGGCTTCCGCACGGCCGACAACATGGCGCTCAAGCTGGGCTTCGCCCCGGACGCGCCCGCCCGGCTGGAGGCCGCAGTGGTCTATGCCCTGTTCTCCCAGAGCGAACGCGCCGGGCATCTGTTCTATCCCAAGGACAAGCTCTTCGAGGAGGTCTCGCGCATGCTCGGGGGCGGGCTTGCGCCCGAGGCCCTGGACGACGCCCTGGCCGCCCTGGAGGACAAGAAGCGGGTGCGCGTGGAGCCCCTGCCCGAGCTGGAATTGGACGCCGCGGTCTATCTCCAGCACTTCTGGAAGTGGGAGCGCGAGACGGCCCAGCGGCTGTTCGGCCTGGCCGCCCACCCCACGCCCGTGAGCCGGAGCAAGGTCGAGAAGGCCCTGCCCCAGGTGGAGCGGGAAGTGGGCATGGAGCTCACCGCGGAGCAGCGCGAGGCCGTGTTCGGGGCCTGCGTGAACAAGTCCTTCATTATCACCGGCGGGCCCGGCACCGGCAAGACCACCATCACCCGGGCCGTGGTCTGGACCCTCAGGGAGCTGGGCCTCAAGGTCAAGCTGGCCGCGCCCACGGGCCGGGCGGCCAAGCGCATGACCGAGGCCACGGGCGTCCCGGCCCAGACCGTGCACCGCCTGCTCCAGTATCAGCCCGACGGCTCGTTCCACTACTGTGAGGACCAGAAGCTCAAGACCGACGCCCTGGTGCTGGACGAGGCCTCCATGCTCGACGCCCAGCTGTTCCTTTCGGTGCTGCGGGCCCTGCCGCTCACGAGCCGCCTGGTGCTGGTGGGCGACGTGAACCAGCTGCCCTCGGTGGGCCCGGGCAACGTCCTGGCCGACCTTCTGGAGAGCGGGGCCGTGCCCTCGGCCGTGCTCACGCACATCTTCCGCCAGGCCCGGGAAAGCTCCATCATCCTGAACGCCCACCGCATCAATGCCGGGCAGTTCCCGAACCTGGACCCCCGGCCCGCGCCCGAGGCGGACTTTTTCTGGGTTTCGCAGGAAGACCCGGCCCGGGTCCAGGGCATCATCGTGGAGACGGTCTGCCAGCGCATCCCCGAGCGCTACGGCCTGGATCCGTTGCGCGAGGTCCAGGTGCTCACGCCCATGCACAAGGGCGAGGTGGGCACCCAGGCCCTCAACGAGGTGCTGCAGGACCGGCTCAATCCCCGCATCGGGCCGGAGATCAAGCGCGGCAACCTGCGCTTCCGCGTGGGCGACCGCGTGCTCCAGCTGCGCAACAACTACGACAAGGACGTGTTCAACGGCGACCTGGGCTGGATCCTGGACCTGGACCCGGAAGAGGGCGGCCTGGTGGTGGACTTCGAAGGCAATCCCGTGGCCTATGAGGCCTCCGAGCTGGACGACCTGGCCCTGGCCTACGCCGTGAGCGTGCACAAGTCCCAGGGCAGCGAGTACCCGGCCGTGGTCCTGCCCGTGGTCACGCAGCACTACATGCTCCTGCAGCGCAACCTGCTCTACACCGCGCTCACCCGGGCCCGGCGGCTGGCCGTGCTCGTGGGCAGCGAGCGGGCCTTCCACATCGGGCTCAACAACACCACGGCCGGCCGGCGCATGACCTATCTGCGCCACCGGCTGCGCGACGTCTTCGCCCACGGCCTGCTCTCCTGACCCTGCGCGAGGAATTTTTCTTTCCTCTTTCCAAGGTCGAACATTCTGCTACTATGAAGCCGTCGGAACCTGACAGGAAGGAGAAACGCCATGCTCAGCAAGAAGATGGAAAAAGCGATCAATGACCAGATCACCTGGGAGTTCTACTCCGCCTATATCTACCTCGCCATGGCCGGCTGGTTCCAGGAGCAGGGCCTGCCCGGGTTCGGGAACTGGATGGAGGTCCAGTACCAGGAGGAGGTCTTCCATGCGACCAAGATGTTCCACTACGTGCTGGAAGCCGGCGGCAGCGTGGACCTCGGGGCCATCGCCAAGCCCAAGGTCCGCTGGAAAAAGCCCGTGGACGCCTTCCAGGAGGCCTTGGCCCACGAGCAGGGCGTGACCGCCCGGATCAACGCCCTGGTGGACCTGGCCCAGAAGGAAAAGGACCACGCCACCAACAACTTCTACCAGTGGTTCGTCAGCGAGCAGGTGGAGGAAGAGGCCAACGTCACGGACATCCTCGGCAAGCTCAAGCTGGTGGGTGACGGCGGCGCGCTGTTCATGCTGGACAAGGACCTGGCCGCGCGGGTCTTCACGCCTCCGGCCGGGGCTTAGGGACGCCAGGGGCGTCCAGGGAGAGAGCCATGAGCGACCGTTCCCGACACATGCTCTGCAAGGCCCTGGAACTCACCGAAAAGAGTCTGGAGTTCTACGAGGGCAACCTCGACGCCTGCCCCGACGGCCTGGGCCGCGAGATCTTCGAGGTCATCCGGGACGCCGAAAAGGACCACCAGGACCGCATCCGGGATATCCACGACGCCCTGGCCGGGGGTGCGTCCTGGGATGCGGCCTGCTCCCTGGACGAGGAGTCCGAGGAGGACATGCTGGCCTTCTTCCGGACCACGGCCGCGAGCTACAAAAAGGACGACTCCTGCTCCACCGAGGTGGGCGCCCTGAACCTGGCCCTGGACCTCAAGCTGGCCCTGGTGACCTTCTACGAGGAGTGGCTGGAGGAGGCCGAGGACGAGACCGAGCGCGAATTCCTGGACCGCATGGTTCAGGAGCAGCGCGGTCACTACCTCATGCTGAGCGATCTCCAGTACTACTACGAGGACCCCGAGGGCTGGGCCCTGGATCAGGGCGGCGCGTCCCTGGACGGCGTCTGAGCCGGGAGCGCCCATGTCCGCGAACATCAACATCCTGGTGGGCGGCGAGGCCGGGCAGGGCCTGGTGACCATCGGCGAGTCCATGGCCCGGGCCATGACCCGGGCCGGCTACGAGATCGTGGTCACCCAGGACTACATGTCGCGCATCCGCGGCGGCCACAACACCTTCGCCATCCGCACCGGCCCGGACCCGGCCCTGGCCCCCGTTGAGGACATCGACATCCTGGTGGCCCTGAACCAGGAGACCGTGGACCTGCACCTGCCCCGGCTGAGCTCCCGGGGCGTGCTGGTGGCCGGCGACGACCTGGCCGTCCCGGCCGGGACTTCCTGCCTGCGGGTGCCGTTCCGCAAGCTCGCGGCCAAGCCGCTTTACGACAACGTGGCGGCCCTGGGCGTGCTCGGCTCGGCCATCTGCGGCGACCTGGCCATCCTGGAGCGGCTCGTGTCCGAGGCCTTTGCCAAGAAGGCCGCGGAGGTCATCGAGGCCAACCTGGCCGTGCTGCGCGCGGCCTACGCCTGGGTCAGGGAGCAGGATTTCGCCTTCACCTGCATGCCTCCGGCCCCTGAGGGCAACGCTGGCCGCCTCATGCTCAACGGCAATGAGGCCATCGCCCTGGGCGCCCTGGCCGCGGGCTGCGATTTCGTCTCGTTCTATCCCATGACCCCGGGCACCTCCGTGGTCCTGACCCTCATCGACAAGGGCCGGGAGACCGGCCTGGTGGCCGAGCAGGCCGAGGACGAGATCGCGGCCGTGAACATGGCCCTGGGCGCGGCCCATGCCGGGGCCCGGGCCCTGGTGAGCACCTCGGGCGGCGGTTTCGCGCTCATGTGCGAGGGCGTGAGCCTGGCCGGAATGCTCGAACTGCCCGTGGTCCTCGTGGTGGCCCAGCGGCCTGGACCAGCCACGGGCCTGCCCACCCGCACCGAGCAGGCCGACCTGAACCTCGTGCTCTACGCCGGGCACGGCGAATTCCCCCGGGCGATCTTCGCCCCGGGCTCGGTGGAGGACTGCTTCTACCT
>DFYP01000026.1:6537-22388 GCA_002382645.1 Desulfovibrio sp. UBA4079
TCGCCCCGGGTGGTGCCCGGATTCTCCGAGGCCCTGGTCATCGCGGATTCCGACGAGCACACCGAGGACGGCAAGCTCACCGAGGACCTCGGTGTGCGCGTGGCCATGCAGGACAAGCGCCTGCGCAAGGGCCTGGGACTCCTGGAGGAGACCGTGCCCCCGGACTACTACGGCCCGGACGCGCCGGACCTGCTTCTGGTCTGCTGGGGCTCCACCCTGGGCGCGGCCCTGGAGGCCCGCCAGACGCTGGAGGAACGCGGCGAGAAGGCGTCGGTGCTGCATTTCCGGCAGGTCTGGCCCCTGGACGGCCGCCAGTTCCTGCCCTTCCTGGAGACCGCGAAACACGCGGTGGCCGTGGAGGGCAACTCCACGGGCCAGCTGGCCGCGCTCCTGCGCCAGGAGACCGGCGTGCTCCTGGACAGCCTGATCCTGCGCTACGACGGCCTGCCCTTCACCGCCCGGTTCATCCTGGACGGCCTGGACAAGCTGTCCTCCTAGGAGGCTTCATGGTCAGCGTGGAAGACTTCGGACAGTTCGACACGGCCTGGTGCCCGGGCTGCGGCAACCACGCCATTCTCAAGGCCGTGAAAAAGGCCCTGGCCGGCCTGGGCCTGGCCCCGCACCAGGTCCTGGTGGTCACCGGCATCGGCCAGGCGGCCAAGGCCCCCCTGTACATGAACTGCAACATGTTCACCGGCCTGCACGGTCGTTCCCTGCCCGCGGCCACGGGCGCGCGGCTGGCCAACCCCGAGCTCACGGTGATCGTGGAGAGCGGGGACGGGTGCAGCTACGGCGAGGGCGGCAACCACTTCCTGGCCGCGCTCCGGCGCAACGTGAACCTCACGGTCCTGGCCCACGACAACCAGATCTACGGCCTGACCAAGGGCCAGGCCAGCCCCACCACCCTCCAGGGCACCAAGACCAAGGCCCAGCCGTTCGGCCAGCCGTCCATGGCCTTCAACCCCGTGGTCATGGCCGTGGCCATGCAGGCCGGGTTCGTGGCCCGGGGCTTTTCCGGGGACATCGAGCACCTGGCCGGGCTGATCCAGGAGGCCGTGCGCCACAAGGGATTCTCCCTGGTGGACATCCTCCAGCCCTGCGTCTCCTTCAACAAGGTGAACACCTTTGCCTGGTACAAGGAGCGGGTCTACAAGCTCGGGCCCGAGCACGACCCCGCGGACTTCGGCCAGGCCATGGCCCGGGCCCGGGAGTTCGGCGAGCGCATCCCCCTCGGGGTCATCGCCACCAACGACCGGCCGCCGTTCGAGGCCAACATGCCGGCCCTGGCCCGCGGGCCTCTGGCCAAGCGGAGCCTGGACCGCGAGGCCGTGCGCCGCGTCATGCTGTCCTACGCCTAGGAGGTCCTCATGTCGGACAAGGTGCTCCTGGCCGCGTTCCGCGGCGACCTGCTCTGCTTCGTGCACGTGCTTTTGAACGCCCTGGACATGCACGAGCGCGGCTTTGAGCCACGCATCCTGTTCGAGGGCGCGTCCGTGACCCTGGTGGCCCAGCTGGCCGATCCTGCGGGCGACTTCCACGGCCTCTACGCCAAGGCCAAGGCCGCCGGGCTCATCGAAGGGGCCTGCCGGGCCTGCTCGGCCAAGCTCGGGGCCCTGGAGGCGGTGCAGGCCGAGGGCCTGACCCTGCTGGGCGAGATGAACGGGCACCCGGCCCTGGGCCGCTACCTCAACGAGGGCTGGACCGTGCTCACCTTCTGATTGCGGCGGGATTTCCGGTGCGCAAGGGCGGCCCAAGGTCGCCCTTTTTTTCAGGCCACGCAGACGCCCGCGGGGTCGGGCTCGGAGCCCAGGGGCGGGCGGCGGTCCCGGGCATAGGAGTTGCCCGGGAAGGACTTGGCGAACTTCTTGATGTGCGCGGCCCGTTCGCCGATCTCCAGGAGCGTGCACTTGCCCGCGATTTCCATGATGCCGAGCGACATGGACACCAGCGGGAACTGGCGCTCCTGGCCGTCGCGGCCCACGGCCTGGATCCAGCCTTTCTGGCGGTCGGCCAGGCAGTAGCAGCCGCGCACCAGGCGCTTGAAGCAGCGGATGGCCCCCCGGCAGATGGGCTCGGCCGACTCGGTGTTGCTCAGGATCACGAAGTCGTCGCCACCGATGTGGCAGAGCCTCGCGTCGCCGGGTCCGTACTTCTTCACGGCCCAGGACAGGATGTCCGCGGCCAGCTTGATGATCCGGTCGCCGTTCTTGAAGCCGTAGGTGTCGTTGTAGACCTTGAAATGGTCCAGGTCGGCGTAGATCAGGCTGAAGGACTTCTTCTTGGCGATGCGGGCCTCGATCTCCTGCTCCAGGAACACGTTGCCGGGCAGGCCGGTGAGCGGGTTGGTGCCCTTGGCCATCTCCACCTGGACGTGGGCCAGGGTGTTCATGATCTTCTGCACCGTGACCACGCCGAAGAGCTTGCCGCGCTTGGTCACGATCACGTCGTCGTAGGCCTTCAAATGCTCGCGCTGCATGGCCTGCTTGGCCACCTGCTCCACCGGGGTGGTCTCGTCCACGCTGAGCGGGTTCTCGTCCATGATGGAGTTCACCGGCCGCTTGTAGAACAGGGCCACCCCGTACTGCGAGGAGAGCTGGCGGTTCAGGTGGTACTCCATGATCAGGCCCTTGGGTTTGTCCTCCTCGGTGACCACCAGGCTGGAGAAGGTCCGGTTCTTCTCGAAGAAGTGCTGGGCCTCGGAAACCAGGAACTCGGCGGACACGGCGTGCGGGGCCTCGGCCAGGTTGCCCACGGGCATGGAGCAGGTGAGCGACTTCTGGGACAGGTCGCCCACCAGGCGCAGCTCGTCGGCGTCTACGGCCAGGCCGGGCCGGGGAAAGGCCGGGCGGGCCAGGAAGTAGCCCTGGCCGTAGTGCACGCCGATGTCCAGGAGGCAGATGGCCTGGGCCCGGGTCTCGATGCCCTCGGCGATGATCTTGGAGCCGATCTTCTCGGCAAAGGTGGTGATGGTCTCCAGGAGCGCGCGCTTCACCGGATCGCGGTCCACGTTGCTCACCAGGGACATGTCGATCTTGATGAAGTCCGGCTGGATCTCGGCGATGGAGGAGAGTCCGGAATAGCCCGCGCCCACGTCGTCCACGGCCACCTGGAAGCCCTGGCTGCGGTAGTGCTCCAGGGTGCGGTAGAATAGGCCGAAGTCCTGGAGGCTGTGGCGCTCGGTGATCTCGAACACGATGTTGGCCGGCTTCATGCCCGCCCGCTCCAGCAGGCTCAGGGTCTTGCCCGGGGTGAACTCGGGATCGACCATGGTCCTGGGGTGGATGTTCAGGAACAGGCGCTGGTCCGGGGCGATCTCGCCCAGGTTGGTGATGGCCTTTTCCCGGCAGAGCTCCTCCAGGGCGAACAGCCGCTCCAGCTGCTCGGCCAGCTCGAAGAGCATGATCGGCGACTGGAACGAGGTCCCGGCCGGGCCGCGGGCCAGGGCCTCCCAGCCCATGATGCTGCCGGACGAGAAGTCCAGGATGGGCTGGTAGAAGGCGCTCACGCCCTTGTTCAGGAGCAGCTCGTTGAAGCGCGCCGCGATCTCCAGGCCGGAGATGTCCAGATGCGAACGGGCCGAGCGCCGGGCCTCGGTCACGGCCTGGAGAAAGCGCTTTTCCCAGTCCCCGCCGCCCCCGGCCCCGAAGCGGGCGAAGCCGATGCCCAGCTCCACCTCCCGGCCGGTCCACTTGAGCATGGTCCGCTTGAGCTCGTCCTGGGCCTTGATCTTGATGGCGTAGGCCAGGTCGGCCAGGTTCTCCTTGTCCCGCGAGGGCCAGAGCAGGAGATATTCGCCGGACTCCGAGGTCAGGCAGTGGACCTCGTCCTGGCAGGTCAGGTCCGCGCCGCAGACGATGAGCGAGTCCTTGAGCTGGTTCTCGATGTGCCGGACCATGTCCTCGCCGAACAGCTCGCGGTAGAGATAGTGGTCCTGGATGGCGAAGAGCACCAGGTTGCTGCCGCCGGCGCGGCGCAGCCCCTGGAGCATGGGCGGGCGCGTTTCCGGGCGCTGGGGCTCCTTGGGGGCCCTGTTGCGCAGGGTGAGGAGGCGTTTGGACTGGAACAGGTTCTGGAGCATGCTGGCCTCGCTGCGGCACCGACGTTGTATCGGAAAGTCAATGGCGCCTGGGTCCAGGGCTGGACGGCCCGGCGAAATCCGTCCTACGCCCGGCCAGGGGGCGGCAGGTGACGGCGAGGTGACGGGGCGGCGGATTTTCTGTGCCGGTTTCCGGCGGGGGAGGGCAGGCGAGGAGGCTAGCGGTAGTAGAGGTTGCGGCCGCCCATGGTCAGGAAGACCTGCTGGAGATTGCGGCGGATCTCCCGGCGGTCCCAGATGTCCTGGATGTGGCCGCGGGACAGGGCGCTGTGGGCGCTGTGGTAGTTCGGCGGGATGTCCAGGCCGGTGGTCTCCTTGATGACCCCGGGCCCGGCGAAGCCGATGCGCGCTGAGCGCACCGAGAACTGGTAGGGCGAGCAGCCCAGGAAGCTGGCCACGGGCCCGGCGTAGGAGTTCGTGTCGTAGAGCACGATGTACAGGCCGCCGGCCTCGATGTAGCGGCGCACGGCCAGGGTGCAGCGGGGCATCTGGATGAGGCCGTTGAGGCCCTCCTGGATGCGGATGCCCGCGGTGCCGTGGACATAGGCCAGGAAGGGCTGGTGACGCTTGCGGGCCAGGGCCAGGGCGCGGATGAACTTCTCGCCCTCGGCCGCGCCCACGGAGCCGCCCCGGAAATTGGCCACGAGCATGGCGCAGGTGAGCTGGATGCCGTGGATGGCCCCGGAGAAGGTCATGCAGGCGCTCTGCATCCCGGTCTTGTCCTTGGCCTCGGCCACGCGCGTATCGAAGTCCGGGAAGCCCGTGGGGTTGCCCGCGGCGATGTTCTTGTTGAACTCGCGCAGGCTCTCCGGATCGAAGACGTTGGCCAGGTACCACTGGTATTCCATGGAGAAATGGTGGCCGCAGTTGGGGCAGACCCCGGCGAACTCGGCGTACAGGTCGCGGGCCCAGATGTCCAGGCAGCCGCGCTTGGAGGCGTGCGGGCAGGAGATTTCGCGGTCCTCGCGGGCCTTGGGCGAGAGGTAGCTCACGCAGTTTTCCTGGCCCGGGGAGCAGGCCGAGGGCTCGGACAGGCTGGTGAGCTGGGCCGCGGCCGCGTCCAGGGCGTCCCGGCCGCTGACCCCCAGGCGCTCCAGGGTGGACTTGCGGAACTGGCCGAGCTTGCCGGTGACCACCTGGATCTCGTCGGTCACGTCCTCGGTCCATTCGGCCACCTTCTTCTTGGCCTTGCGGAACAGGTCGTAGCGGATGGCCGAGTGGGCCGAGGCCAGGAAGCCGATGCGCGCCGAGGCCATCTTTTCCAGGATGCTGCGGTTGTCGGAGTAGGCCTGCTGGGCCATGCGGCGGTACTTGCGGTAGCGCCGCCAGACGAGCCGCTCCTTGGCCCGGGCCGAAAGCTCCCAGCGCATGAACAGGTTGTCGGGGGCGCCGTTTTCGCCGCCGGCGCGCAGGGCGGCCCGGCGGAAGATGCGCATGCCGCGCACCGAGAGGGCCACCTCGTCGGTGGCGCGGATGATTTCGGCCCGCAGGCGTTTGAAGAATTCGAAGTGCTCGGGCCGGGCTCCCAGGGGCGGCTCCTGGACGATGCCGTCGATGTAGCCGTTCTTCAGGTTGTCCTGGGCGGTGATCTGCTGGGAGGCGGCGCAGCGCTCGATGAGCTCGGCCGAGGCCCGCTGGCCGGGCTTGATCCGGCCCTCGATGGCCGCCGCGCCCTCGGGCGAGATCACCGAGTAGTAGCCGTGGGAGAGCATGAGCCGCTTGTCGGCCAGGCCCACGGCCTCGGCCCCGCCTGAGCCGCCCTCGCAGATGACCGAAACGATGGGCACGGGCAGGCCGCCCATCTCATAGATGTTCTCGGCGATCTGCTGGGCCGCGCCCGGAAAGTCCTCGATGGGGTAGGAGCCCGGGGTGAACACGAAGGTGTGGATGGGGATGTTCTCCAGGGCCGCGACCTTCATGTACTTGAGGGCCTTGGAATTGCCCCAGGGCTTGATCGAGCCGCCGTTGCGGAACTCCTCGCCGTGGCCCTTTTCCTGGCCCACCACCATGACCGGCTGGTTCATGACCTTGTCGCCCACGCGGCGGGTGATGTAGGCCCGGGCGATGCACATGCCCGGGTCGATGTTCACCTCGCCGCGGCCGCCGATCTCGGTGTAGTTGTCGTAGACGTTTTCCAGGATGTCCTTGAGGCAGATGTGCTGGGGGTGGCGCACGATGCGCACCTTGTCCATGGGCGAGAGCGTGGGGTCCAGGCTCTCCTCCAGGGCTGCCAGGCGCTGCTCCAGGGCGGCCACCTGGTCGCGCAAATCCTCGGCCGAGACCGTGGCGGCCCGGGCGGCCACCTCGTCCATGTGCTGGGCAAAGGCCGAGAGCTTCCTGTTCTCTTTGCCGCCCAGGATGTCCTGGGCGTAGCGTACGCGCTCGGCCAGTTCCTGGATGCGCTTGTCGGTGTCCATGAACGATGATGCCATGTTCTGCTGGTCCTCAGAATTCGAGCAGGCGCCCGGTCTTTTCCGTGAGGAAGGCGATGTTCGTCTTCATTTCCGTGCCCGCGCCGTCCACGCCCTGCATCAGGAACGAGTCCAGGACCTCGCGGCCCCTGGTCTTGGCCTCATTGAGGTCGCGGCCCCAGAGGATGGCCAGGGCCAGGTTGGGGTCGTATTCCGTGGGGATCTGGTAGGCCTCGCCGCGGGGCACGTGGCTGTGCACCGAGAGCCAGGGCCTGGAGGGCCATTCCATGCGCTCGATGCGCCCGGCCCAGGGGCGGAAGCGGTTCTGGGTGTCCTCGGCGATGATCCGGTACTCGATGGCCACGCCGTCAAAGGCGATGTCGCCCTGGGAGTAGCCCAGGGGCTCGCCCAGGCCGATGCGGATCTGTTCGCGGATGAGGTTCACGCCGTCCTTGCCCCGGATCCGGGCGATGGCCGCGGACACGCCGTTCTCCACCTGGATGCGAGTGTTCACTTCCATCAGGAAGGGCTCACCCTTGGGGGTCACGATCCATTCCCAGGTGCCCACGTTGTCGTAGCGGATCTCCCGGGCCATGCTCAGGGAGTGGGCCGTGATGTCGTCCAGCACGCGCTGGGCGTCGAAGGAATAGGACAGGCCGTCGGGGAAGAAGCCCGGGGCCACCTCGATGCGCTTCTGCAGGCCCGGGCTCTGCACCGAGCAGTTGCGGGTGCCGAAGTGCACGGGGTTCTTGCCCGAGCGGTCGGAGACCACCTGCACTTCCAGGTGGTTGAAGTTGAAGATGCGCTGTTCGATGAGCACGCCCTCGTCGTTGAAGGTGCGCGCGGCGTAGTTGCGGATGCGGCGATAGACCTGGCGGAAGCGGTCCATGTCGTGGACCTCGTCGATGCCCATGCCGCCGCCGCCGGCCGAGGCCTTGACCAGAACCGTGGGCCGGCCCACGCCCTGGCGGCTCTGGAAGTCGAACAGGGTGCGGGCGATGTCCTCGGCCTCCATCTCGTCATAGATGGCCCGGTCCGAGCCCGGGATGGTCGGCACGCCCAGCCTGCGGGCCAGGCGCTTGGTGTTGATCTTGTCGCCCAGGTCGCGGATGATCCACCAGGACGGGCCGATGAAGTTCATGGCCCGGGTGCGCTCGGCCACCCGGCGGGCGAAGCGGAAGTTCTCGGAGAAGAAGCCGTAGCCGGGATGCACGGCCGTGCACTGGGACTGGTCGGCCACGGAGAGGATGTCCCCGGCGTCGATGTAGTTGTGGATGCGATAGGCCTGCCCGCCCCATTGCCGGGCCAGGGCCACGTGCCCGGAATCGGCGTCCTCGGCCGTGTACACGCAGACAAAGGCGTGTCCCAGGTCCCGGCAGGCTTCCATGATGCGGATGGCGATCTCGCCGCGGTTGGCGATGAGGATGGTGTGCTTGCTGCGCTTCACGTCGTTGCGGTTCTCCGGTGAACGGGTTTGGGCTGCACAGGGATAGCCGTTCTTGGCCCGGATGGCAATAGGGGCATTTTTAATGAAAATGTAATTAAAACAGCAGATTAAAAATAGGCTCGGGGAGTATTGAAAATGCTTGATTCTGTAATGAAATCAAGCAATGTCAAAGCCTGACAGGCAGGTTGGCGCCCCGGAGATTCGCCCCTTGGACTTGGCCCAAGGAGATGGTACAGGGGCACAACGGCCATCAGAACCAGAGGAGGGCAGTCCCATGCGTCCAAGCACCCTGATCCGCTCCCTGTGGCTGGCCCTGGCGCTCCTGCTCGTCCTGTCCGCGCCGGTCTGGGCCCTGCGTTTTGTGGTGCTCTCCGACACCCAGGGCCCGGACGCCAAGCAGGCGGTCAATCTGCCCGTGCTGCAGGAAGTCCAGGAGCGCGTCCTGGCCCTGGAGCCCCGGCCGTCCTTCGCCATGGTCACCGGCGACCTCGTTCAGGTGGGCGGGGAGCAGGACCGGCGCACGCATTTCGAGGAGTGGAAGGTGGCCATGCGGCCGTTCACCGACGCGGGCATCCGGGTCTGGCCCGTGGTCGGCAACCACGACCTCTACGTGAACCAGATCTACAATTTCCAGTACCGCTGGGTCCAGGATGCCTTTCAGAAGGCCTTTGCGGACCTGCCGCAGAACGGCCCCGACGACTACGAGGGCCTGGCCTACGCCTTCGAGGACCCGGCCTCGAATTCCTTCTTCGCGGTGCTGGACACCTACCACATTCCCAAGAGCATGGAGGCCATCTCCTACGTCCGCCAGGGGCACATCCGCGACGAGCAGACCCTCTGGCTGGCCGAGAAGCTGGCCGCGACCCCGGCCCGGCACCGCTTCGTCTTCGGCCACAACCCGGTGTACTCGCCCCAGGGCCCGATGCAGAGCTGCATCGGCAACTGGTGCGATCTCTGGCAGGTCATGAACGAGGGCGGAGCGCGGATCTACTTCTGCGGCCACGACCACCTCTATTCCCGGCGGCTGGTGACGGCCGGGAGCCTGCCCGAAGCCACCTCCACCATGCTCCAGGTCATCTGCCCCACGTCGGGCGGCAAGCCCAGGCCCCTGGACAAGGTCGCGGTTTCGGACCCGTCCTGGCACCTCTGGAGCGGCCATGGCTTCCTGGTGGTGGACGTGCAGGGGGCCACGGTCTCGGTCACGGCCTGGGGCAAGGGCCCCCAGGGATGGGAGCGCATCGACGGCTTTGACGTGACCGCCCACTGAACCGGCCTGGAAGCGGAGCATCGGCGCGGCCCGGGCCGGGACTTGACATGGACAGGTTATTGGCTATTTTGCCAAATAGAAAAATGAGGAACCCATGGAACGATCCCCGCAGGAACCTTACGCGACCCGGGCCGCGGTGTTCAAGGCCCTGGGCCATCCGGTGCGTCTGCTCATGGTGGACGCCCTGGCCAAGGGCGAACTCTGCGTCTGCGACCTGACCCGGCTGGCGGGCCTGGACGTGTCCACGGTGTCCAAACACCTGGCCGTGCTCCGCGAGGCGGCCGTGGTGGACTCGCGCAAGGAGGGGGCCAACGTGTTCTACCGTCTGACCCTGTCCTGCGTGCCCGGGTTCATCTCCTGCGTGGACGCGCACATCAAACAGGCGGCCCTGGCCCAGATGGCCCTGCTGGCCTGAGCCGCCGCAAGGAGTATCGAGAGTGCAGGAACTACCCATGAAGTCCCAGTGTTGCGCCAGGCCGCGCATCGCGTCCCCGGCCCGGGGCCTGTCCCTGGTGGAGTGGGGTATCGGTTTTCTGGCCCTGCTGGTCTGGGGGTTGGTCTATTTCCGGCTCCAGGGCTTCGCGGCCTGGCTCACCGTGTCGGTGTTCGGCCTGGACCCGGCCTCGCGTCTGGGCTCGGCTGTGGAATTTTTCCTCTACGACACGCCCAAGGTGCTTCTGCTTCTGGCCCTGGTGGTCTTCGGTGTGGGCGTGGTGCGTTCGTTCTTCACCCCGGAGCGGACACGGCGGCTCCTGGCCGGACGCCGGGAGGCCGTGGGCAACGTGTTGGCCGCGGGCCTGGGCACCGTGACCCCGTTCTGTTCCTGCTCGGCCGTGCCCCTGTTCCTGGGCTTTGTCACCGCCGGGGTGCCCCTGGGCGTGACCTTCTCCTTCCTCATTTCCGCGCCCATGGTCAATGAGATCGCCGTGGTCCTGCTCTACGGCTTGCTGGGCTGGAAGGTGGCCGCCCTGTATGTGGGCACGGGCTTGACCGTGGCCATCGCCGCGGGCTGGGTCATCGGACGGCTGAGACTGGAGAGCCATGTGGAGGACTGGGTGCGGGCCATCCGGACCGGGGAGGGCCCGGCCGAGGAGGAACGGACCTTCCGCCAGCGGGTGTTCTACGGCCTGGACGCGGTGCGCGACATCCTGGGCAAGGTCTGGATCTACGTGGTGGCGGGCATCGCCGTGGGCGCGGGCATCCATGGATACGTGCCCGAGGGCGTTCTGGCCGGGATCATGGGCAAGGGCGCCTGGTGGAGCGTGCCCGCGGCCGTGGCCATCGGCATCCCCATGTATTCCAACGCCGCGGGCATCGTGCCCGTGGTCCAGGCCCTGCTGGAAAAGGGCGCGGCCCTGGGCACGGTGCTGGCCTTCATGATGTCGGTCATCGCCCTGTCCCTGCCCGAGGTGGTCATCCTGCGCAAGGTGCTCAAGCCCCGGCTCATCGCCGTGTTCGTCGCCGTGGTGGGCCTGGGCATCCTGCTGGTGGGATATCTGTTCAATGCCCTGCTCTAGGCCGGGCCAACAAGGATTGCGACATGGCAGAGAAGAACAAGCGTTTCGGCTGGCTGGAACTCGCGCTCACGGCCCTGGCCGCCGGGGCCATCGGCTTCTACCTCGGCACGGTGTTTCTGGACGCCTACCGTTCGGGCAAGCCCGCGCAGACCCAGACCACGGCCGTGCCCCAGGCCGCCCCGGCCGAGGACCACGCCGCGGAAAAGGCCCGCATCCGCGTGCTCCAGGCCGAGACCACGGCCCATCCCGACAACGCGGCGGCCTGGGTGGAGCTGGGCAACCTCTTTTTCGACACGCACCAGCCGGCCCAGGCCGTGGGCGCCTATCAGACCGCCCTCAAGCTGGGCGCGGGCAGCGCCGACGTCTGGACCGACCTGGGCATCATGCAGCGCGAACTGGGCCGGTTCCAGGAGGCCTTGGCGGCCTTTGACAAGGCCATCGCCCTGGACCCCAGGCACGACAACGCCCGCTTCAACAAGGGCGTGGTCCTGCTCCATGACCTCAACGACCGGGCCGGGGCCCTGGCGGCCTGGGAGGAGCTCGTGCGCATCCGTCCCGACGCCCGCACCCCGGATGGGCAGCTCTTGAGCGAGGTCATCAAGCAGGCCCGGGCCATGCCCTGAACACGAAGCAAGGAGAACGCCATGGACATCAAGGTTCTGGGGCCGGGCTGCCCCAAGTGCAAAGAGGCCGAGAAGGTGGTCCGCGAGGCCGTGGCCGCCGCCGGAGTGGAGGCCAGCGTGGAGAAGATCACCGACTTCCAGCAGATGATGCAGTACGGGGTCATGAGCACCCCGGCCGTGGTGCTGGACGGGGTGGTCAAGGTGGTGGGCCGGGTGCCTTCCAAGGCCGAGGTGCTGGCCTGGATTACGCGCTAGGTGCATCGACAGCCAACAGGAGAAGCATATGCCGGATACATCGTCCTGCGCCTGCAGCGCAGCTTCGACTCTGATTTTCGCCTGCTCCGGGGGCGCCGACGTGGGCGCCCTGGCTGACCAGGCAGCCCGCCGTCTGACCCGCGACGGCAAGGGCAAGATGTTCTGCCTGGCAGGCATCGGGGGGCGGGTTTCCGGAATTCTGAAGTCCACCGAGGCCGCGGGCAAGGTCCTGGTCATCGATGGCTGTTCCCTGGACTGCGCCCGCAAGACCCTGGAACAGGCCGGCTTCACGGACATGGGGCATGTCCGCCTTTCGGACCGGGGCTTCGTGAAGGGCAAGACCGAAGTGGACGAGGCCAGCGTGGCGGCCGCGGCCGGCCAGGCCGAAAGCCTGCTCTAGCCTCCATGCTGGAGCAGTTCTTCCTGACCATCAACAGCTGGATGAGCGGCGGCCTGTTCTGGGCCGCTGCAGGCTGTTTCTTCTGGGGCGCGGTGAGCGTCCTGTTCAGCCCCTGCCATCTGGCCTCCATCCCCCTCGTCGTGGGCTACGTGGGCGGCCAGGACCGGCTTCTTGGGGGCCGCCAGGCCGTCTACTACGCCCTGCTGTTCACTTTCGGCCTGTTTCTGACCATCGCGGCCGTGGGCGTGGTTTGCGCCCTGCTGGGGCGCATGCTCGGGGATGTGGGGCCGTGGTGGACCGTTCTGGTGGGCGGGGTCCTCATCTGGGTGGCCCTGGACATGCTCGGAATCGCCAAGCGCGGGCCCGGCGGCAACCTCATGGGGCGGTTCCGCCTGCGCGGCGGGTCCGGGGCGTTCGTCCTGGGCCTGGCCTACGGCCTGCTCTCCGGTTCCTGCACCTTCGGCTTCATCGCGCCCATCCTGGCCGTGATCACGGTGCAGCAGCGCATTGCTGATGGCGTCCTGCTCATCCTGCTCTTCGGCATCGGCCACTGCCTGCCCATCGCCATTGCCGGAAGCTCCGCAACCACGGTGCGCAGGCTCCTGGAGAGCACGTCCATGCAGGCGGGCAGCCGCTGGTTCCGCAGGGGCGCCGGGCTGCTCGTGGCCGGTCTGGGGGTGTATTTTCTGCTTCAGCCGTTGTGGGGTCTTGTCTGACCTGGGGAGCGTTTCGTGTGTCCGGCGGGAGCCGGTTGAAAGGAGGAATGTCCGTGCAGCGCTTCAGAACAACGACGCTTGTCGCGGCCGCCGTGGTCGCCCTTGTGGTGGCGGCCATCGTGGGCGCGTACCTGACTGCTGTCCGCCAGACGTCGATGCCGGTGGCCTCGGCCGCTGCCGAACCGGCGGAGGTTCCCGCGGTCCCGGTCCCGGGCATGGTCACCATGCTGGACCTGGGGGCCACGGAGTGCATCCCGTGCAAGATGATGATTCCGGTCCTGGAGGACATGCGCAAGGAGTATGCGGGCCGGGCCGCCGTGCTGTTCATCGATGTCTGGAAGCACCCCGACGAGGGGCGGCGTTTCGGCATCCAGGGCATCCCGACCCAGATTTTCTATGACGCCCAGGGGAGGGAAGTCGGCCGCCATGTCGGCTTTTTCGACCGGGACGGCATCCGGGCCATGTTCGCCAAGCTCGGTGTGCACTAGGGCATGCTTGCCCAGCGGCCTGGCGGTGACAGCCGGCCGTGCGCCAACAGAGAAAAAGGCCGCCCCTTCCGGGGCGGCCTTTTGTTTTACGGCAGGGGTCTTACGCCGAGAGGCCCAGGGCCAGTCGCTTGGTCTTGATCCGGGCGTCGATGAGCTCGGCCATCTTGTGCGGGTCGGGCTCCACGGCGAAGGTCGCGCCCACCACGCCCTCCAGGCCGCTGGTGAGCAGTCCGGTCACCACGCTGCTGCCGAGCACCGGCGGGACCACGCCGAGCACGGTGAAGATCCCGCTGGCCACGGCGTAGACGCCGATGGCCACGGCCTTCTCCGAGTACCACTCCGGCGCGGCCGCGGCCACGGGCAGGTCGGAGATGTCCACGCCCAGGGCGTTGGCCAGGGCGGCGCAGAGCGCCACGATGCGGGTGTTGTCCACGCAGGAGCCCACGTGGAGCACGGGCGGGATGCCCAGGGCCTTGCAGACCGCCTTGAGCCCCGGCCCGGCCATTTCCGCGGCCTCGGGCATGAGCAGGCCCTGCTTGGCGGTGGAGACCGTGGCGCAGCCCGTGACCAGCACGAGGATGTCGCGCTTGATGAGCTCCTTGGCCAGCTCGGAGTTGGCGTAGTCGTGCTTCACCTTGGGGTTGTTGCAGCCCACGATGCCGACCGCCCCGCGGATATTGCCGGCCTTGATGGCGTCGATGAGCGGGCCGGCCGTGCCGCCCAGGGCCTGAATCACGGCCTCGTTGGAGAAGCCGGTCATCATCGGCACCGGCGAACCGGGGATGGACACGCGCTTGGGGTCGCGTCCGGCGTAGGCCTCGATGGCCATGGACACGGCCTTCTTGGCCATCTCCTTGGCGTTCTGGAGGTTGAACTCCACGTGCTCGGCCCCGGTGAAGTGGGCCTTGGGCGAGGTGGTGATGACCTTGGTGTGGTAGCAGCCCGCCACGGTGACCAGGCCGGGCATGATGCACTGGTAGTCCACGATGATCAGGTCCACGGCCCCGGTGACGATGGCCAGCTCGGTCATGAGGTGGTTGCCGGCCATGGGGATGCCCTGGCGCATGAGCAGCTCGTTGCCCGTGCAGCACAAGCCCGCCAGGTTGATGCCCGCCGCGCCCTTGGCCTTGGCCGCCTTGAGCAGATCAGGGTCCTTGGTGGCGGCCAGGATCATCTCGGAGACGATGGGGTTGTGGCCGTGGACCAGGATGTTCACCTGGTCCTCCTTGAGCACGCCCAGGTTGACCTGGGAGACCTTGGGGGTGGGCGTGCCGAAGATCACGTCCGAGAGCTCGGTGGCGGTCATGGACCCGGCCCAGCCGTCGGACAGGGCCACGCGGGCGGCGTGCAGGAGCAGGCTCACGGGCTCGTTGTCCACGCCCATGTGCGTGCGGTGCATCATCTCGACCACCTCGCGGTCGATGCCCCGGGGGGTGATCCCGAGCTTCTTCCAGAGGTCGCGGCGCTTCTGGGGCGCGCGGCCGAGGAAGGCGGGCGCGTCGCGGCGGCAGCCGTAGTCCTCGAAGAGCCGCTCGCTCACGGCCTTGGCCAGGGCCTTGGGGTCCTTGCCCTTGGCCGCGATGCCCAGCTCCTCGGCGATGCGGGCGAGCTTCTCGGGATCGCGGATGCCGTAGTCGCCGGTTTCGCCCGCGCCGATGGCGTGCAGGGTTTCCACCAGGTCGCGGCCGTGGTCCGAGTGCGAGGCCGCTCCGGCCGCCACGCTGCGGCCCACGTTGCGGGCCACGATCACGTGGGCGTCCGCGCCGCAGACGCCGCGCTGCGGGCCGTGGCCGAAGGGATCGATGCGGCAGGGGCCCATGGCGCAGTTGCGGCAGGAGAGTCCCAGTTCGCAGAAACCGCAGTGGGGCTCCTGGGCCCGCTTGCGGTCCCAGACCGTTTCGACGCCGTCCTCCCGGGCCTTGGCCAGCATCTGCTGGCCGTCCTTGCAGATGGTCAGGTCGCTGAAATCACGCTTGGACATGGTGCCTCCTCCGTCGGTCTAGGCCGAGACGCCGAAGGCGGCGTTGGCCAGGCGGTTGACGCCTTCGTTCATGTGCAGGTTGACCTCCTCGAAGGTCAGGGCCCCGGTGACGCAGGCCTCCACGCAGGCGGGTTCCAGCCCGCGGGCCACGCGTTCATGGCAGCCGTCGCACTTGATGGCCACCGGGCCGTGACCCGGGGCCTGGGCCGCGGGGTAGTAGCGGATGGCGAAGTACGGACAGACCATGCCGCACATGCCGCAGCCGATGCAGCGCGCCGGGTCCACGATCTTGAGGCCCTCGGCGATGTCCGAGCGGATGGCCCCGGGCATGCAGGCCTCCTGGCAGGGCGCGGGTTCGCAGTGGCGGCACTTGTTGGGGAAGGGCCGCAGTTCCGGGCCCACGCCGATGTGGATGCGCGGCTTGGCCAGCACGCTCTCCGACACGGCCAGGGCCAGGACCCCGCTTTCAGAGTGGGCCTCGGCGCAGCGGATCATGCACTGCATGCATCCGACACAGCGCTCGGGGCGGATAACGACGCTCTTCACAACCACACCTCCTTCGTTGCGAAGTTCAGAGACGTGCCGTCTGGACCAGCCATTCGGTGCGCGCGGCCAACGGCGCGGCGGTGTCCGGCGCGCGCCGCCAGTGC
>DFYP01000082.1 GCA_002382645.1 Desulfovibrio sp. UBA4079
GCCTGGGCCAGGGCCCCCAGCAGGAGCAGGCCCGCGCCCGTGCCGATGTCCAGGCCCAGGTAGGGCCGCTCCAGGACCTCGGGCGGCAGGCGGTGCAGGGCCACGGAGCGCAGCAGGGCCGCGGCCCGGGGCAGGTCGGCCAGCAGCCGCAGGGCCGAGGCGCACTGGCGCAGGCCGTTCATGACCTCCACGTCGTCGCCGTCCTCGTTGAGGCTGCGGTGGCGGTGGAACTGCTCGAAGAGCCGGGTGATGTCCGGCAGGGAGACCACGGCCTCCTGGGCCCCTTCATAAAGGTAGGCAAAAAAGTACTTCACCACCAGGTTGAGGAACAGGGCCGGGTCTGCGGCGCGGCGCGGGTCGCAGAGCTCCTCCAGGTCCCGGACCAGGGGGCTGCGCCGGTAATGGCCGGGCAGAAGAATCGTGGCGTCCTGGGGCGTCTTGCGGGAAACCGGGGCTTCGGCGGCATGGGGCGGCATGGAGGACGGCTCCTACGGTTCAGGGCACGGGACAGGGCATATTTTTCCCTGCCCGGCCACCTTGCAGGGGCCGTGCCTGAAACCGCGGAGCGGAGCGGAACCGTCGTCCTAGGCCGCGCGGCGTCCGTTCTCCCGGGCCGAAAGGAGCTTTTCGTAGGCCCGGCCCCAGCGGCACAGGGCCTTGAGCACGGGCATGACGCTCTCCCCCAGCTCGGTGAGGGAATAGTCCACCCGGGGCGGCACCTCGGCGTAGACCCGGCGCAGGACCACGCCGTCGGCCTCCAGCTCGCGCAGCTGCTGGGTGAGCATCTTCTGGGTGATGCTCGGCATGGACTTGCGGATCTCGCCGAAGCGCATGGTGCCGCGGCGGCCCAGGTGGTAGAGGATCACGGGCTTCCACTTGCCGCCGATGACCTGGAGGGTCAGCTCCACCGGGCAGGAGTACTCGCGGCCGCCCAGGGTCTTGAGGTCGCAGCCGTGGGACGGCTGGGACGCTTTGCTCTTCGCCATTGGTTTCTCCCAGGATACTATATGACTTTCTGGTGCCTGCTTGCTTTTTCATCCATACTGCATGAAACAGAGGGCAGTGTAAACACGAAGCTCAGGAGGGCCCCATGGAACTCTTCGAAGCCATCCACACCCGCCGCAGCATCCGGAAGTACGAGGACCGCCCCGTGTCCGACGACCTGGTCCGCGAGCTGCTGGCCGCGGCCATGAGCGCGCCCAGCGCGGGCAACGCCCAGCCCTGGCAATTCATCGTGATCCGGGACAAGGCCCTGCGCGAGGCCATTCCCGCGTTCAGCCCCTACGCCGGGATGATCGCCAAGGCCCCGCTGGGCGTCCTGGTCTGCGGGGACCTGAGCCAGGAGAAGTACGCGGGCTACTGGGTCCAGGACTGTTCGGCGGCCACCCAGAACCTGCTCCTGGCGGCCCACGCCAAGGGCCTGGGCGCGGTCTGGACCGGCGTGCATCCCATGGCCGAGCGGGTGGAGGGCTTCCGCCGGCTCCTGGGCCTGCCCGAGCAGATCATGCCCCTGGCCTTCGTGGTCCTGGGCTGGCCCGCCCAGGCCGCCGGACCCGTGGACCGCTTCAATCCGGCCCGCGTGCACGCGGACCGCTGGTAGCCCCGGAGGACCCCATGCACACCGACCTCGGACCGGTCACCGCCCTGTACCCCTCGCTCACGACCATCGTGGGCGCGCACTGCGGCGGCAGGCCCAACTTCCTGGCCGTGGCCCATCTGGGCGTGCTGAACCACGGCCAGCCCCAGTACCTCTGCATCGGCCTGAACCAGGCCCACCACACCAACGCGGGCATCCTGGAGAACCGCCAGTTCAGCGTCTGCGTCCCGGGCGAGGACCTGCTCGCCGAGACGGACTACGTGGGCCTCGTCTCGGGCAAAACCACGGACAAGTCCGGGCTGTTCGAGCTGTTCTACGGGCATCTCCCGGCCGCCCCGCTCATCCGGCGCTGCCCGGTGAACATGGAGTGCCGCCTGCACGAGCGCATCGTGCTCGGGGTCCACGACATCTTCATCGGCGAGTTGGTGGCCACCCACGCCGACCCGGCCGTGCTCACGGGCGGCAAGATCGACTTCGCCAAGGTCCGGCCCCTGCTCTTCGACATGCCGCTCAAGAAATACCGGGGCCTGGGTCCGGTGCTCGGCGACTGCTGGAGCGCGGGCAAGGCCCTCAAACGCAAGGAGACGGAATGAACCACCAGGTCACCCTGGACGTGGACCACGAACGCTGCGCCCGCGACGGGCTCTGCGTCCGGGAATGCCCCCTGGGCCTCATCGAGTTGGACGAGGACGACTTCCCGCGCCTGCGCAAGGCCGCCGAGCGCCTGTGCATCGGCTGCGGCCACTGCGTGGCGATCTGCCCCAAGGCCGCGCTCTGCCTGAACGGCCGCGACCCCGAGACCCTCACGCTTGTGGACCGCTCCTGGAAGCCGGACCCGGACAAGCTCCGGGGCTTCCTGGCCGCACGGCGGAGCATCCGCTCCTACAAGCCCGAGCCCCTGGAACGCGGCGAGATCAAGCGCCTGCTGGACGCGGCCCGCTTCGCGCCCACGGCGGTGAACGCCCAGCCCGTGCACTGGGCCGTGACCCTGGACCCGGCGCGCACCCGCGAGCTGGCCGGGCTCACCGTGGACTGGATGAAGAGCGTGCCGGACATGCCCTACAAGGGCTGGCTCGCGGCCTGGGACCGGGGCGAGGACAAGATCCTCCACGGCGCGCCGCACCTCGTGCTGGCGCACAGCCCGGAAACCGCGCGCTGGCCCCAGGTGGACTGCGCCACGGCCGTGGCCTGGGTGGAGATCATGGCCTGGGCCATGGGCCTGGGCACTTGCTGGGCCGGCATCTTCACCCGGGCGGCCCAACAGTGGGAACCCCTGCAGAAGGCCCTGGCCCTGCCCGCAGGCCATGTGACCCAGGCCGCGGTCATGCTCGGCCGTCCGGCCGTGCGCTACGCCCGCATTCCCGAACGCCTGCCCCTGCGCGTGCAGTGGCTCTGAAGGAGGAAACAGAGATGAAGGCCCTGGCCGTCAACGGCAGCCCGCGCAAGAAGGGCAACACCGCCCTGCTCCTGGAACAGGCCCTGGCCGGGGCCGGGTCCAAGGGCGCGGACACCGAACTCGTGCACCTCTATGACCTGGCCTACACCGGCTGCATCAGCTGCTTTTCCTGCAAACGCCTGGACGGCAAGAGCTACGGCCGCTGCGCCGTGGAGGACGGGCTCACGCCGCTTCTCGAACAGGCCGCCGCGGCCGATGTGCTCGTCCTGGGCTCGCCCATCTACTTCGGCGCGGAATCGGGCATGATGCGCTCGTTCCTGGAGCGGCTCCTGTTCCCCTTTGCCGTGTATGCCCCGGGCTATCCGAGCCTCTACACCGGCAAGGTCCTGGCCGCGTTCATCTGGACCATGAACATCACCGAGGAGGCCCTGGCCTCCAACAGCCAGGCAAAGCTCATGGAGCGCACGGCCGCCAGCGTGGCCCGGCTGCTCGGCAACTGCGAGACCCAGGCCGTGTGCGACACGTATCAGTTCGAGGACTACTCCAAGTACATGTCCACGATCTGGGATCCCGAGGCCAAGGCCAGGCGCCGCAAGGAGGTCTTCCCCAACGAGCTGAAGCAGGCCTTCGACCTGGGCGCGCGACTGGCCGGCGCGGCCGGAAACTGAGCAGGCACGGCTCTCGGAAGAAAAAAGGCCGGTCCCAGGGGACCGGCCTTTTTGTTGTTGGAGCGGGAAACGGGATTTGAACCCGCGACTTCAACCTTGGCAAGGTTGCACTCTACCACTGAGTTATTCCCG
>DFYP01000037.1 GCA_002382645.1 Desulfovibrio sp. UBA4079
CGGGGGAGGGCGAGCCACGCTTCTGGCCGGGCTGGTGCTGCTCACCTACAACGGCCTGTACACCCCGCTCAAGAAGGTCACGGCCTTCGCCATGCTGGCCGGGGGCCTGGCCGGGGCCATGCCCCCGCTCCTGGGCTGGGCCGGGGCCGGAGGCGATCCCCTGGACCCGCGCATCCTGGCCCTGGCCGGGGTCTTCTACTGCTGGCAGGTGCCGCATTTCTGGCTCTTCGCCCAGCTCCACCGCGCGGATTACGCCCGCGCCGGATTCCGGGTCCCGCGCCTGGGCCCGGGCGAGGCCCTGGCCTCCCGGCCGCTGTGGGTCTGGCTGGGGGCCTACTGCGCCGGAGTCCTGTTCCTGCCCGTGGCCGGGCTGGGCGGCTCCCCGGTCCTGCGTTGGTTCCTGGTGTTCCTGGCCCTGGCCGTGGCCGGAACCGCGCCCCTGTTCCTGACCAGGCAGCGTCTCGGTTTCGCCCTGGTCAACGCCTCGCTGCTTCTGCTACTCTGCGGCCTGACCGCCGACGCCCTCTGGCTCGGCGCCTGAACCGCAGTCCCTGGAGTCGCCGATGCTCTGGATCCATCCCATCCTCCAGACCCTGGCCTTCGCGCTCTCGTTTTTTGTGCTCTACCTGGGCTGGCTGCGCTTCCAGACCAGCCACCTGGGCCGCAAGGTCCTGTTTCCCTGGAAGCGCCACGTGCAGCAGGGCACCGCGGTCATGGCCGTCTGGTGCCTGGGTTTTGTCATCGGCCTGGGCGCGGCCTGGTTCAACTGGAACATCGTGCTCATCACCGGGGCGCACCACCGCCTGGCCCTGGTCATGGTCCCCTTCCTGGCCTTCGGCCTGGCCTCGGGCCTTGTCATGGACCGGCGCAAGCAGAAGCGGCGCTGGCTGCCGCTGCTCCACGGGATCAACAACACGCTTCTGATCGCGGCCACCGTGGTCCAGCTGCTCACCGGCCTCCTGGTCCTGCGCGACTACGTCCTGCCCTGACCTTTCGCCCGCCTGCCCCCAGGGCNNGGGCCCTGTTTTTTCCAGCCTTGCGGCATCCTCCGCCGCGCCGGGTAGCGGTGCCAGAAACCTAGTATGTTCGAAATAACGCTGTCGTTTGATCGGAAAAATCTCTGCCAAGTATTGACCAAATCAATTTTTGAATGCCAAAAAAGGCATAACTCGGGGAAATCACCGTTTTCATCCCGGAACCGGCGCGATGTTCTCTTTATGTTGAGTCAAGCATAGCAAAGGAGGAAAAAAATCATGACCATGACGCGGCGAACGTTCATCAAGGTCACGGGGGCGGGCCTGGCGGGCCTGACCCTGGGCCGCTTCGGGCTCGACCTCGGGCCCGTGGAGGCCTATGCGGCCGGGCTCAAGATCGAGGGAGCCAAGGAGACCATCTCCATCTGCCCGTTCTGCTCCTGCGGCTGCAACACCCTGGTGCACGTGAAGGACGGCAGGATCATCAACATCGAGGGCGATCCGGACTTCCCCATCAGCGGCGGCGGTCTCTGCGCCAAGGGCGCTTCGCTCAAGTCCCTGCACATCAGCCCGGAGCGGCTGACCAAGCCCCTGTACCGGGCGCCCGGCAGCGACAAATGGGAGGAGAAGGACTGGAACTGGATGATGGAGCGCATCGCCCGGCGGATCAAGGACCAGCGCGACAAGGATTTCCTGCAGAAGAACGCCGCGGGCCAGTTGGTCAACCGCCTGGAGAGCGTCTTCCACCTCGGCTCCTCCCAGGTCTCCAACGAGGAGGCCGCGGTGCTCCACCAGATGGTCCGGGCCTTCGGCATCGTGCACTTCGACCACCAGGCGCGCATCTGCCACAGCCCCTCGGTGCCGGCCCTGGCCGAATGCTTCGGCCGCGGCGCCATGACCAACCACTACAACGACATCCAGAACGCCGACGCCATCCTGATCATGGGCTCCAACGCGGCCGAGCACCATCCCATGACCTTCAAGTGGGCCCTCAAGGCCCAGGCCCGCGGCGCGGTGATCATGCACGTGGACCCCAAGTTCTCGCGCACCTCGGCCCGCAGCGATTTCCACGTGCCGATCCGCTCGGGCACGGACATCGCCTTCCTGGGCGGCATGATCAAGTACATCCTGGAGAAGAAGAAGTACTTCGCGGACTACGTCCTGGACTACACCAACGCCAGCTTCCTCGTGGGCGAGAAGTACTCCTTCAAGGACGGCATGTTCTCGGGCTTCGACCCGGACAAGAAGAAGTACGACAAGAGCGCCTGGGCCTTTGACAAGGACGCCGACGGCAAGGTCAAGCGCGACCCCACCTACAAGCATCCGCGCTGCGTCATGAACCTGATGAAGGCCCACTACAGCCGCTACGACCTGGACCGGGTGTCCTCGGTCACGGGCGTGAGCAAGCAGGACCTGCTGCGGGTCTACGAGGCCTACACCGCCACGGGCCGGCCGGACAAGGCCGGGACCATCGTCTACGCCCTGGGCTGGACCCAGCACAGCGTGGGCGTGCAGAACATCCGGCTCTCGGGCCTGGTGCAGCAGCTCCTCGGCAACATCGGCATCGCTGGCGGCGGCATCAACGCCCTGCGCGGCGAGCCCAACGTCCAGGGCACCACGGACCACGCCCTGCTCTACGGCTACCTGCCCGGCTACCACTCCACGCCCACGGCCAACTACCAGACCCTGGAGGAGTACCTCAAGGCCTACACCCCGGTGACCAAGGACCCCATGAGCGTGAACTGGTGGGGCAACCGGCCCAAGTACGTGGTCAGCCTGCTCAAGAGCTGGTACGGCGACAACGCCACCAAGGAGAACGACTACGGCTATTCCTGGGTGCCCAAGATGGACCCGGGCGTGGACTACTCCCACCTGTACATCTTCGACCGCATGTACAAGGGCGGGATCAAGGGCGGCCTGTGCTTCGCCCACAACCCCTGCCAGAGCATCCCGAACCTCAACAAGGTCCGCAAGGCCTGGGACAAGCTCGACTGGGTCGTCATCGGCGAGGTCTTCCACAACGAGACCACGGACAACTGGCGCCGGCCCGGCGTGGACCCCAAGACGGTCAAGACCGAGGTCTTCCTGCTGCCCTCGGCCTACCGCGCCGAGAAGGACGGAACCATCTCCAACTCCGGCCGCTGGCACATGTGGCACTACAAGGCCGTGGAGCCCCTGGGCCAGAGCCGCAACATGGGCGAGATGTTCGTGGAGATCATGAACCGGGTGCGCGCCCTGTACGCCAAGGAGGGCGGGGCCTTCCCCGAGCCCATCACCAAGGCCGACTACCCGGCCAAGTTCGAGGCCGAGGCCGAGGCCAAGCGGATCAACGGCTTCTTCACCCGCGACACCAAGGTCGGGGACAAGGAGTACAAGAAGGGCCAGCTGGTGCCCGGCTTCCCCAGCCTCAAGGACGACGGCTCCACCACCAGCCTGAACTGGCTCTACTGCGGCGGCTACACCGAGGCCGAGGGCAACCTGTCCAAGCGCCGGGACCTGACCCAGACCCCGATGCAGGCCAAGATCGGCCTGTACCCGGGCTTTGCCTGGGCCTGGCCCATGAACCGCCGGGTGCTCTACAACCGCGCCTCGGTGGACAAGAACGGCAAGCCCTTCAACCCGGACAAGACGGTCATCGTCTGGCAGGACGGCAAGTGGGTGGGCGACGTGCCCGACGGCGGCTACCCGCCCATGAGCATGGAGGGCGGCAAGTACCCGTTCATCATGACCACCGAGGGCCACTCCCAGCTCTTCGGCCCGGGCCGCGAGGACGGACCCTTCCCCGAGCACTACGAGCCGGCCGAGACCCCGCTGGTGGTCAACCCGTTCTCCAAGCAGATGCACAACCCCTGCATGAAGGTCATCCAGAGCGACATGGATCAGCTGGCCAAGAACGGCGACCCGCGCTTCCCCATCGTGCTGACCACCTACAGCCTTACCGAGCACTGGTGCTCCGGCTCCGAGACCCGCAACTCCCCGCCGTTGCTGGAGGCCGAGCCCCAGCAGTACGTGGAGATGAGCCCGCAGCTGGCCCAGGAGAAGGGCATCAAGAACGGCGACGTGGTGGAGGTCGAGAGCCTGCGCGGCAAGACCCAGGCCGTGGCCATGGTCACGGTGCGCATCAAGCCCTTCAAGGTGGCCGGCAAGACCGTGCATCTGGTGGGCATGCCGTTCTGCTTCGGCTGGAGCAAGCCCAAGTGCGGCGATTCCACCAACCGGGTCACCGTGTCCATCGGCGATCCCAACACCACGATCCCGGAATACAAGGCCTGCCTGGTGAACCTGCGCAAGGCCGAGAAGGTGACCGAACTCTAGGTCAAAGGAGCGACCATCATGCCCAAGGCGTTCTTCATCGATACCACCAAGTGCACGGCCTGCCGGGGCTGCCAGGTGGGCTGCAAGGAATGGAAGGATCTGCCGGCCGTGCCCACCAAGCAGACCGGCACGCACCAGAATCCGCCGGATCTCAATCCCTTCAACCTGAAGCTGGTGCGCTTCAGCGAGCACATGGACAAGAACGGGGTGGTCTCCTGGTACTTCTTCCCGGACCAGTGCCGCCACTGCCTGGAGGCCCCCTGCAAGCAGGCCTCCTCGGTGGAGGGCGCGATCATCCAGGACGCGGCCACCGGCGCGGTGATCTTCACCGAGAAGACGGCCAAGGAGGACTTCGAGGTGATCCACGGGGCCTGCCCCTACGACATCCCCCGGCTGAACCCGGCCACCAAGCAGATCGTCAAGTGCGACATGTGCGTCGACCGGGTCAAGGCCAACCTCCTGCCCATGTGCGTGAAGTCCTGCGCCATGGGAGCCATGAACTTCGGCGAGCGCGCGGACATGCTCAAGATGGCCGCCGACCGCCTGGTCATGGTCAAGAAGAAGTTCCCCAAGGCCCAGCTGTGCAACCCTGACGACGTGGCGGTCATCTTCCTGGTGGCCGACGAGCCCAAGAAGTACCATGCCTTCGCCGTGGCCGAGGGCCCGGCGCTCTTGACCCGCAAGCAGATGCTGGCCGGGGCCTTCACGCCCCTCCGGCGCCTGGCGCGGGCCATGCAGGGTTAGAAGACCGCGGGGTTCCTCCGGTCCCCGGTTGCCGCAGGGCCGCTTCGCCTGGAAAGGGCGGGGCGGCCCTGCCTTTTTGCCGTCCTCAGGGCAGGCCGTATTTCTTGAGCAGGGCGTAGAGCCGGGGCCGGGACAGACCGGACAGGGCGCAGGCCTGCGGGATGTCCCCGCCGGACGCGGCCAGCAGTTCCCGGAGATAGCGCGCCTCCACCTCGGCCACGGCCTGGAGCCGGATCTGGCGCAGGCTGGGGAAGGGGCCGCCGGGACCGCGCTCCGCAGACCCTTCCCGCGCGCCGGGCAGGGGCAGCGAGGAGCGCGCCAGGCTGACCCGGATGTTCGTGGGCAGGTGGGCCGGGACGAGCACGGCGTCGTTCAAGGCCGCGGCCAGCGAGCGCTCCACCGCGTGGATGAGTTCCCGGACATTGCCCGGCCAGTCGTAGCCCTCCAGGGCCTCCAAATAGTCGGGCGAGACGCGCTTGGCCGGGAGCCCCTGAAGCCGGCACTGCCGGGCCACGAAGTGCCGGCAGAGCAAAGGGATGTCGCCTGCGCGGTCCTTGAGCCGGGGCAGGTTGATGGTCATGGTCCGGATGCGGAAGAGCAGGTCCTGGCGGAAATCCCCGGCCGCGGCCAGGGTCTCCAGGTCGCGGTTGGTGGCCACCACCAGGCGGAAGTCGCTGCAGACCTCCTTGATCCCGCCCACCGGCCGGTAGCAGCCGTCCTGGAGCACGCGCAGGAAGGCCTTCTGGACCGCCACGGGCAGCTCCCCGATCTCGTCCAGGAACAGGGTGCCCTGGTGGGCCTGGCGCACCAGGCCCTCGAAGCGGCGGTCGGCGCCGGTGAAGGCGCCGCGCTCGTAGCCGAAGAGTTCGCTCTCCACCAGTTTCTCCGGCAGGGCCGCGCAGTCCACCACCACGAAGGGCCCGTCGGCGCGGGCGCTGTTGTCGTGGATGGCCCGGGCGAACAGCTCCTTGCCGGTGCCCGTGCCGCCGGTGATGAGCACCGAGGCCTCGGTGGCCGCGGCCTGGGCCACCAGGTCCAGGCAGGCCTGCACCGCCCGGCTGTCGCCGATGATCCCGCTGCGCTTGAGCCCCAGGGGCAGGACCTTCTGCTTGCCCCGGTGGTGCTCCATGGCCCGCTGGATGGGCAGGCGGATCTTGTTCAGGGTCGGCGGCTTGGCGATGTAGCTCCAGGCCCCGCTGCGGATGGCCAGCTCCGCGCCGTCCGGGTCGCCCGCGCCGGTGAGGATGATGACCTCCGGGGTCGAGGGGCATTCCTGGAACCGGGACAGGCTGTCCAGGCCGCTGCCGTCGGGCATGCGCACGTCCAGGACCACCACGTCGTAGTCGCCGGTGCGGGCCTTGGCCAGGCCCTCCTTGAGCGTCCCGGCCGTGTCCGCGGCATAGCCCATCTGCTGGACCGCGGCGGCCAGCGCGTCGCAGAGCAGGGGATCGTCGTCCACGATGAGCACGCGGGACATGCCTAATCCTCCCCGGGCCGGGCGCGCCGCCTGTTGCCCAGCAGGCGGCGCAGCAGGGCGGCCAGTTCGTCCATGCGAAAGGGCTTGGCGAGATACTCCAGGGCGCCGAGCCGCCAGGCCTTTTCCCGGGAGACCAGCTCGCTGTGTCCGGTGGTCAGGACCACCGGCAGGTGGGGTTCGATCTTGAGCAGTTCGCGCACCAGGTCCGGCCCGGCCAGCCCGGGCATGGTCGTGTCGCTGAGCACGGCGTCAAAGCCCTGGGGATCGGCGCGGAACAGCTCCAGGGCCTCCTCGCCGCGCAGGCAGGAGACGACCTCGTAGCCCAGGGTCTTGAGGCCCATGGCGCAGGCCTCCAGGATGTCGGGCTCGTCGTCCACCACGAGCACGCGGCCGGTGCCCCGGAGGCTCTGCCCCGGCTCCAGGGTCTGCGCCGGGGGTTCCGCGGCCGGGCCCTCCGCGCGCGGCAGGAGGATCTCGAAGCAGGCGCCCTGGCCCGGCGCGCTCTGGACCCGGACGGCCCCGCGCAGCTGGCGGACCACGTTGCGGACCACGGCCAGGCCGAGCCCCGTGCCCGAGCCGTCGGTCCTGGTGGTGAAGAAGGGGTCGAAGATGTGCTCCAGATGCTCCGGGCGGATGCCCTGGCCGCTGTCGCGCACGCGCAGGAGCACGTAGGGGCCCGGGGCGGCCTCGGGAAAATCGGGATCGTCCCGGACCACCTCGCGCTCCGCGATGCGCAGCTCCAGCCTGCCGCCGGGGCCGCGCATGGCCCAGGCCGCGTTGGTGCAGAGGTTCATGGCCAGCTGGTGCACCTGGGCCGGATCGGCCAGGACCACGTCGTGCGCGGACTCCGTCTCCAGGGTGATGGCGATGGTGCTGGGCAGGCTGGGCCGCAGCAGCTTGAGGCATTCCCTGAGGATGGAGGAGATATGGAAGGGGACGGGCTGGTCGGTTTCGCGCCGCTGGCTCAGGCCCAGGATCTGCCGCACCAGGGCCCCGGCACGCTGGGTGGCCTTGAGGATGCGCTCGAAGGTCCGGCCCAGGGGGTCGTCCTCGGACAGCTGACACAGGCCGAGATCGGCCAGGAGCACGATGGGCGAGAGGATGTTGTTCAGGTCGTGGGCGATGCCGCCCGCCAGGGTCCCGATGGCCTCCATCTTCTGGGCTTGCCGGAGCTGGCGCTCCAGGGTCTCCACCGCGGTCACGTCGCGCCAGACGCTGACGTAGCCCAGGATGCAGCCGCCCCGCCCGCGGATGGGCGCGATGCTCTTCTGGCAGCAGATCACGCTGCCGTTCTTGCAGGTGTTGCAGGCCTTGCCGGTCCAGGCGTCGCCGCGGGCCAGGGTCTCGGCGATCATTTCCAGGCTGCCGCGCTGTTCCTGCCCCACGTAGAAGGTGGACGCGGGCTTGCCGCGCACCTCCCGGAGCGAGTAGCCGGTCATGGCCTCGAAGGACTGGTTGATGTACTCCACGCGCATCTTCTCGTCGAACAGGATCACGGCGTCGGCGGTCTGCTCCAGGGCCGAGGCCAGGCGGGTCCGTTCCCGGGCCGCGGCCTTTTCCGCGGTGACGTCCCGGCAGAACACGGCCACGCGGTCCGTGCCGTTTTCGGCGCTGGAGACGGGATGCACCCGGACCTCCAGGTCCCGGCCCCGGAAAAAGGTCTCCTCGAAGCGCAGGGGCTCCCCGGTTTCCGCTCCCCGACGCACGGCCGCGGCCCATCGGACGGCCTCGGCTTCCGGGAAGAAATCGTAGATGCGCTCCCCGGCCAGCTCCCCGGGGGTCAGGTTGAACAGCCCGGCCATGGAGGTGTTGGCGGCCAGGACCGTGCCGTCGAGACGCAGGAGCAGGGCGTGGTCCGAGGCGGCGTTGAGCAGTGTGCAGGCCATGTCGCTGCAGGAGTGCGCAGATGTCTTTTTCATCACAATACCAAGGAGGAAAAGCAATGCTATACTGTTTTATTCCCGCATTGATGCACTAATGATTCTATGACCCAAGTTATCTTGTTATGCGAGATTTTGTCTTCACATGCAATACAAATTGCTGCGACAACAAAGTCATACCGCAGCGGTTCGGATGCTGCATCCTTTTGAAATCCTGGTATATCCATTTATCGCGGTAAAACGGCACAATTCTTGAGATGCGGCAGGTCAAAGGCCCTCTGGCGCCGAAGGCGGCGCAGGGCCGGCAACCGCCGCTCCGCAGGGAGCGGCGACAGACCGGGGAGGCCGCATCATGCCCAGCAGGATCGGAGTGTACGTCTGCCACTGCGGCACGAACATCGCCGGACGGGTGGATTCGCCGGGCGTGGCCCGCTTCGCCGCCGGACTCAAGAACGTGGTGGTGGCCCGGGACTACAAGTTCATGTGCTCGGACCCGGGCCAGGACATGATCATCAAGGACATCCGGGAGATGGGCCTGACCCGGGTGGTGGTGGCCTCCTGTTCGCCCCGGCTCCACGAGAAGACCTTCCAGAAGGCCTGCCAGCGTGGCGGGCTCAACCCCTTCCTGTTCCAGATGACCTGCATCCGGGAGCACTGCTCCTGGGTGGTCGCTGATCCGGCCGAGGCCACGGCCAAGGCCCGGACCCTGGTGGCCGCGGCCGTGGCCCGGGTCAACCACCACGACGAGCTGTACTCCCGGGTGGAGTCCGTGCACCCGGACGTGCTCGTGGTCGGCGGCGGCATCGCCGGAATCCAGGCCGCCCTGGACATCGCCAAGTCCGGACACAAGGTCCACCTGGTGGAGCGGGGCCCGTCCATCGGCGGGCACATGGCCCAGTTCGACAAGACCTTCCCGACCCTGGACTGCGCGGCCTGCATCTCCACGCCCAAGATGGTGGCCGTGGCCCAGGAGACCAACATCAACCTCATGACCCTGAGCGAGGTGGTGGAGGTCAAGGGCTACGTGGGCAACTACACGGTGCGCGTGCGGAACAACCCGCGCTACGTGAACCAGGACCTCTGCACGGGCTGCGGCCTGTGCATGGAGAAGTGCCCCAAAAAGGTGCCCAGCGAGTTCGAGGAGGGCATCGGGACCCGCAAGGCCATCCACCGCAACTCGCCCCAGAGCGTGCCCAACACCCCGGTCATCGACCCATCGGTCTGCCTCCAGTTCGTCAAGGGCAAGTGCGGGGCCTGCAAGAAGTACTGCCCCTCCGGGGCCATCGACTTCGAGCAGCAGGAGTCCTTCCTGGATCTCCAGGTGGGCACCATCGTCCTGGCCACGGGCTTCGACATCCTCGACCCCGGCTCCCTGTCCCAGTACGGCTTCGGCCGCTACCCCGAGGTCTACACCGGGCTCCAGTTCGAGCGCCTGAACAACGCCGTGGGGCCCACGGGCGGCAAGATCGTCATGAAGAACGGCAAGCCCCCGGAGAGCGTGGCCATCCTGCACTGCGTGGGCAGCCGCGACACGAACCACCACGAGTACTGCTCGCGGGTCTGCTGCATGTACGCGCTCAAGTACGACCATCTCATCAAGGACAAGGTCGGGCACCACGCCCGGGTCTTCAATTTCTACATCGACATGCGCTGCTTCGGGAAAGGCTACGAGGAGTTCTACCGCCGGGTCCAGGAGGAGGGCGTGACCTTCATCCGCGGCCGGCCCGCCGAGATCACGGACCAGGCCCAGCGCCCGGAGGAGGAGGGCAAGCTCGTGGTCATCGGCGAGGACACCCTGCTGGGCCGTCCGGTGCGCGTGCCCGTGGACATGGTGGTGCTCTGCACGGCCATGGAGCCGCGGCGCGACGCCGCCGAGGTGGCCCGGGTCTTCGGCATCAGCCAGGGCCAGGACGGCTTCTTCCTGGAGGAGCACCCCAAGCTCGGGCCCGTGTCCACGGCCACGGACGGCATCTTCCTGGCCGGGACCTGCCAGGGGCCCAAGGACATTCCGGACGCCGTGGCCCACGCCTCGGGCGGCGCGGGCCAGGCCCTGGCCCTGGCCGCGCGCGGCGAGGTGAGCATCTCGCCTACGGTGTCCTGGATCAACCCGGACATCTGCGTGGGCTGCAAGATCTGCATCGGCTTGTGCGCCTACTCGGCCATCGAGTTCGACGAGCGGCGCAAGGTCTCGGTGATCAACGAGGCCATGTGCAAGGGCTGCGGCAGCTGCGCCGGGCATTGTCCCAGCGGCGCGGCCCAGGTGCGGCACTTCAACGAGAAGCAGGTCTTCGCCGAGCTGGAGGGCCTGCTCCGGCCCGCGCCCCCGGTCAGGGAACCCGCCGGGGCCGACGTGGCCTGATCCGCAACCAGAGGGAGGAGAACATGCAAGAGCTCATCGTCACGCCGGAGACGGCCCCCCTGGGGGCGCCCGAGGCCGCCTTCGAGCCGGCCATCGTGGCCTTTGTCTGCAACTGGTGCACCTACACCGCCGCGGACCTGGCCGGCACCGCCCGCATGGTCCAGTCCCCCAACGTCCGGCTCATCCGCATGATGTGCACCGGCATGGTGGACCCCAAGTACATCATCAAGGCCCTGCTGGAAGGGGCCGACGCCGTGCTCGTCTCGGGCTGCCATCCCGGGGACTGCCACTACATCAACGGCAACTACAAGGCCCGGCGGCGCATGAAGCTGCTCAAGGAGATCCTGCCCCGCTTCGGCATCGACGAGCGCCGCCTCAAGCTGACCTGGGTGGGCGCCAGCGAGGGCAACGAGTTCGCCGCCACGGTCAACCGTTTCGCGGCCGATATCCGGGAGCTGGGGCCCATCGACACCCGGCGCCTGCCCCTGCTCTGAACCGGGTTTGGAGGTCCGTCATGGGAAGCATCGCCAGAATCGAGGTCAAGGACGGCAATCCGGTGGCCGCGCTCCAGGGCTTCTGCGCCCGGCTCCTGGCCGACGAGGAGGTCGCGGCCGTGCTCGCGCCCCGGCGCCTGCCGGGCGGCGCGGGGACCATGCCCGCGCTGGTGGCCGAGCCCGAGGAGTTCCGGGACGTGGACCCGCTCACCCCGTCGTTCCGCAT
>DFYP01000041.1:0-1732 GCA_002382645.1 Desulfovibrio sp. UBA4079
CGCGGAATTTTCAACGGCCTGCTAGGGCCGCGCAGCCCCCGGGTCGAGCCCCTCGCGGATGGCCCGGCGCAGGGCCTCCATGTCCACGGGCTTGGTCAGGATGGCCACGGGCAGCACGTCCCGGGCCCGGAGCATGGTCTCGGAGTCGGTGTAGGCCGTGCAGAAGATCACCGGCGCGGTGCAGGCCGGGCGCAGCCGCCGGACCGTCTCGATGCCGTCCAGGCTCCCGGCCAGCATGATGTCCATGAGCACCAGGTCCGGGCACAGGACCGCGGCCTGCTCCAGGACCTGTTCGCCCGCGGACAGGCTGGCGGCCACGCGGTACCCCAGNNCGCTGGAGATGGAGCTTCATCTCCAGGGCGATGATCCGCTCGTCCTCCACCAGCAGGATACTGGCCACGTGGTTCATGATTTCCTCAGGGGGAAGGTCAGGGAGAAGGCGCAGCCCGGGCCCGGCTCCAGGTCCAGTTCGCCCTGGAGCTGCTCGGCCAGGTGCACCACCAGTTGCATGCCCAGGCTCTCGGTGCCGCGGAAGTCGATCTGTGCCGGGAATCCGGGCCCGTCATCCGCCACCCGCAGAAAGACCCGGCCCTGGTCCAGCCGGGTGCGGACCTCCAGACGGACGGCCGCGCGGCCCGCGAGCCCGTGCTTGAGCGCGTTGGTCACCAGCTCGTTGACCAACAGCCCGCAGGGNNTGGATGTCGCCCAGGTCCAGGACCAGGTCCACGGCCGCGTCCCCGGCCAGGCTCCCGGCCAGGCGGCGCACGAGCTTGTCCAGGTACTGGCGCAGGCCCACGCGGGACAGGTCGTCGGAGCGGTACAGCTCCTCGTGGACCAGGGCCATGGAGGCGATGCGGTTCTTGCCCTCCTCGAACAGGGTCAGGACCGCCGGGTCCTCCACGGTTCCGGCCTGGAGGCCCAGGAGGCTGGAGACCACCTGGAGGTTGTTCTTGACCCNNCGGTGGTGGATCTCCTTGAGCAGGACCTCCTTCTCGGCCAGGGAGGCGCGCAGGCGCTCCTCGGCCGTGCTCCGGCGCTGCATCTCCGCCACCAGCTCCTCGTTGGAGGAGGTCATCTCCTCGTTCATGGCCGCCAGCTCCTCGTTGGAGGAGGCCAGTTCCTCGTTCATGGCCGCCAGTTCCTCGTTGGCCGCGCGGAGCTGCTGGGCGGCCTCGCGCTCGCCCGTGACGTCACGGGCCACGGCGTAGGCCACGCCCAGGGTCCGGTCGGGCTGGGCGTTCCAGGACAGCCAGCGCCAGCCCCCCTCCTTGGTCCGCCAGCGGTTGACGAAGCCCCGGACCTCCTCGCCCGCGNNGGCGGTGGCGGCGTGGTCCTCGGGGTGCACGAACTCCTGCCAGGGCCGGCCGATGATCTCCTCGGGCGCGTAGCCCAGGACCCGGGTCCAGGCCGGGTTCACCTGGCGGAACAGGCCCTTTTCCAGGTCGCTCACGCCCACCAGGTCCAGGGTCAGGCCGAAGAAGCGCTCGCGCTCCACGCGCAGCCGCTCCTGCTCGCTCCGGTCCCGGACCACGGCCAGAAGCCGCCGCCCGCCCGCCACGGCAAAGGCGGCCCCNNGCAGGTCCCGGGCCTCGGCGTGGAATTCCCGGCCCTGGTCCGCCACCGTGAGGAACTCCTGGAACAGGGGCAGGGAGTCCGGGTGCACGAAGTCCCGGGCCGTGAGGCTCTCCATGCCGCGGCGGCCGTGCATGGCGCAGGCCGCGGGGTTGGCCGA
>DFYP01000041.1:1824-3718 GCA_002382645.1 Desulfovibrio sp. UBA4079
AGCTCTCGGAGGCCCGGGCGTCCCAGCCCTCGCTGGGCACGGCCCAGAGTTCCCAGTGCTGGCCCTCGGGCAGGGGCACCGTGGCGATCACCGGCCGGGCCTCGGCCAGGTCCGCGTCGCCGTAGAATATCCGGCCCTCCCGGGCCAGGCTGAAGCGGATGTCCGTGCGGTTGGGCAGGGGCGTGGCCGCCACCAGGGCGGGCACGTCCAGGACCACCGCGGCCAGGCCCCAGAACTTCCCGTCCACGTTCAGGGCCCGGCGCGCCACCACCCCCAGCCCGCCCTGGCGCAGCTCGTAGGGTATGCTGAAGGTCACCTGGCCCGTGGCCAGGGCCCGTTCCACGTCCCCGCGCACCTGGGGCCGGGAGTCGTGGAGCAGGTCGTGGCCCAGGACCGTCTCGTTGCCCGCCAGGGGATAGACGTAGCGGAAGACCCCGCCCGGGGCCAGGCCCAGGACGCGCACATCCTCGGAGCCGTAATGCAGGTACCTGNNTCGGAAAGAAAACGGGCCGGGGCCTGGATGCTCTCCCCGAGCTCCTGCCGCTCCTCGGCCAGGACCCGCTCCCCTTGCCAGCGGCTGGCCAGGGCCAGGCAGAGACAGAGGACCAGGGCGGCGGCCAGGGCCCCGAGCAGGGCGCGGCCCCTGCCGGGCAGGGTGGGCATGTCGCTGGCAACGACCTGAATCATGGAAGCACTGACTCCTCACACGACAATGCGGTTCTCCACCTTGGACCATCCCCGGAAGCAGGAATTCTGTCAATGAGTCGTTGGGGAAAGGTGTGCTCCGCGCCGCGAGCAGGCCCGGGATTTTCTCCCGTTCCGGTAGGGATTGGGGGGGGAATTCGCTCCCGGGGCGGGACTTTTCCCGAAATTTCAAAAAAAACGTGTGCAACCACCCTTTTTGTGGCATTATGGTCTTGAATCCGTCCCCTTTTTCGCAAGGGGCNNCGGGGGCCGGTTTGACGACTTCCAGGGCAGCGGCACATTCAACAGTTCGGGGGAACCATGTTCAGAAAGAGCATCAGCTCCGTGCTCATCACGGCCGTGGCCCTGGCCGTGATCCTGACCGTCACGGCCATCGTGGCCTATGTCTCGCGGTCCACCTACCATCTGGCCCTGGACCAGGAGAAACAGGCCATGAGCCAGATGATCCGGACCACGAACACGGCCCTGGCCGTGTACATGGACGGCACCAAGACCCTGGTGGAAACCCTGGCCGTGCAGCAGGCCGTCACCGAGGCCTTTGCCGGGGACCCGNNCCCGGGCCAAGGCCCGCATCAGGGAGTACATCAAGGTCTACAAGGACTACTGGGCCATCCTGCTGTTCGACACCCAGGGCAAGGTCGTGGCCGGATACAACGCCAAGGGCGAGGACATGGCCGGCCTGGACCGCTCCGAGCGGGCCTACGTCAAGGCCATCCTCGGCGGCCAGGACCTGTTCGTGGACAAGGAGCTGCTCAACGCCAAGAGCGGCGGGGGCGAGGACCTGTTCGTGTTCGCCCTGGCCCGGGCCGTGAAGTCGCCCGACGGCAAGCTCCTGGGCGGGGTGGGCGCGTTCCCCAGGTGGGAGGCCTTCACCAGGGCCTTCATCGACCCGCCGCGGTTCGGCGACCGGGGCTACGGCTTCATGTTCGACGCCAAGGGCCGGTTCATCGCCCACGCCATGGACAAGTCCCTCATGCTCAAGGACTTCTCCGACCAGGAGTTCGTCAAGAAGGCCCTGGAGATGAAGAACGGCGAACTGTTCTACGACTGGAAGGGCGANNCAACCAGCGCAACGTGCTCCTGGGCCTGGGCGCGGCCGCGGTGCTCATCCTGGTGCTGGCCATCATGCTGGTCATCAGCCGCCTGGTGGTCCGGCCCCTGCATGAGATCGAGGGCTTCACCGCGGCCA
>DFYP01000042.1 GCA_002382645.1 Desulfovibrio sp. UBA4079
GGCCTGCTTGGACATGTCCAGATATTTCGGCGTGATGACGGCCGCCAGGATGCCCAGGATGATGATCACGGAAATCAGTTCGATGAGTGTGAAGCCCCTCTGCCTTCTGATCTGGATGCTGTTCTCGATCATGATGCCTCCCTGCTCTGCCGCCCTGGAGCGGCTGTTTGTCTTTTCGGCGGTGCCGTCGCCTTCTTCATAGCACCCGCCGGTTCGGTCTTCCAGCCCTGGACTAACAAGTTTCGTGCCAGGACGGGCATAAAATCATGCCCGGACCGCAACGCTGCAAACCATCACTATTTCCGCACGCCAAGGTCATTGCTGTGGGCATTCCGCATCCCCGCCAGTCAATTTTTCGCCACCTCAGACCCCGGACATGGAGTGCTGCATGAGGTCCGTGAGCGGCAGGAACACGGACAGGGCAAAAAAGCCCACCACGCCGGTGAGACCGGCCACGAGCACGGGCCCGATGAGCTCGCTCATCTTGGACACCGAGTATTCCACCTCGTAGTCATAGTGCCGGGCCGCCTCCTTGAGCATGTCCTCCAGTTGGCCGGACTCCTCGCCGATGGCGATCATGGTGATGAGCATGGGCGTGAAGTAGCGGGCCGAGCGCAGGGGCTCGGCCAGGCCCCGGCCCTGCTCCAGCTTTTCCTTGAGCGTGTCGAACTGGGCCGAAATGGCCGCGTTGCCGATGGTTCCGGAGATGATCTCCATGGACTCCAGCACGGTCACGCCGCTGGCCTGAAGAATGGCGAAGATGCTGGCGAAGCGGGCCATGGCCGCCTTGGTGAAGACCTTGCCCAGGATGGGCAGACGCAGAAGCAGCGTATCCCGAAAGAACCGGCCCTGGATCGTGCGGAACCAGGAGGCCAGGCCGAACACGCCACCGCCCACGCCCACCAGGAGCAGGGGCCACCAGTGGATGAGCACGCCGTGGATGCCGATCATGATCCGGGTGGGCAGGGGCAGCTCGATGTGCGCGTTCTGGAACAGATTGATGAAGTTGGGAAACACGAACAGGATGAGCACGAAAAAGGCGATGACCAGGGCGATGAGCACGATGAACGGATAGGTCAGGGCGCTCTTGATGTCCTGCTTCACCTTGTGCTCGTGCTCCACGATGTAGATGAGCCGCTCGAGCACGTCGGTGAGCGTGCCCGAGATCTCCCCGGCCCGGACCATGTTGCAGTAGAGCGGCGAGAACACGTTGGTATGCTTGAAAAAGGCCTTGTACAGCGAGGTGCCCTGGCGGATGTCCTGGGCAATGGCGATGATCGCGGCGCGCAGCTTGGGGCTCTCGGTCTGGTTCTCCAGGACCTCCAGGGTCTGGACCACGGCGATGCCCGCGGCCAGCATGGTCCGCAGCTGCTTGGTGAACAGGATCACGTCCTGGGCCTTGACCGACTCGAAGCGGGACAGGAACCCCGGGGCGCGCGCCCCTGAACCGGGCTTGCCCGAGGCCGCCGCGGCCCGGGTCTGGCGCACCGAGGAGGGGATGAGGCCCTTGTCCAGGATCAGGCGCTGGGCGGCCTCCAGGCTCTCGGCCTCCACGCTGCCGCTGACCTTGGAACCGCTGTCGGTGAGGGCCTTGTAGGCGAAAACCGGCATGGGCCCCTCCTAGAGCATGACCGCGGAGGCGGCCTCTTCCAGGGTGGTCACGCCGCTCACGGCCTTGCGCACCGCGTCCACCTTGAGCGGCCGCATGCGCTTGGAGGCCACGGCCATGCGGGTGATCTCCCGGGCCGAGGCGCGCTTGAGGATGAGTTCCTGCACGGCATCGTCCACCTCGAGCACCTCGAACAGGGCCCGGCGGCCGGAGAACCCGGTCTGCTGGCACTGGCGGCAGCCCGTGCCGCGCTTGAAGGTGTACTTCTTGGCCGCGGGGTCCAGGCCGAAGGCCCGCTGCAGCTCCGCGGAGGGCTCGTATTCCTCCAGGCAATGCTGGCAGTTGCGGCGCACCAGGCGCTGGCTCACCGTGACCAGCATGACCGAGGAAACCAGGAAGGACTCCACGCCCATGTCGATGAGCCGGATGGCCGCCGAGGCCGCGTCGTTGGTGTGCAGGGTGGTCAGGACCTGGTGGCCGGTGAGGGCCGCCTGGGTGGCGATGGAGGCCGTCTCCAGGTCGCGGATCTCGCCCACCAGGATGACGTCCGGGTCCTGNNATGCGATACTCCACCGGGTCTTCCAGGGTGATGATGTTGATCTCCGGCTTGTTGATCTCGCGCAGGATGGAATAGAGCGTGGTCGTCTTGCCCGAGCCAGTGGGGCCGGCGGAAACGATGAGGCCATAGGGCTTCTTCATGGCCCGCCGGACCTTGGCCAAGTCCTGCTCGGCCAGGCCCAGCTCGGGCAGGGTCAGGCCGTGGGCGTTGCGGTCCAAGAGCCGGAGCACGATGTTCTCGCCGTAGAGCGTGGGCAGGGACGAGGCCCGCACGTTGAACTCCCGGTCCTGGGCCCGGAAGGAGAAGCGCCCGTCCTGGGGAATCTTGCTCACCGAGATGTCCATGTTGGCCATGATCTTGATGCGCGAGACCAGGGGCAGGAAGGCGTTCTTGGGCGGGGCGGGCACGGCCCGCAGCTTGCCGTCCACCCGGAAACGGGCCTGCACGTAGTCGCGCTCCGGGCTCAAATGCACGTCGCTGGCCTTTTCCCGCACGGCCTGGTTCAGGATGGAGTTGACCATGCGGATGATCGGGGCCTGGTCCGCCTGGTCGTGCAGGGCGTCCACGGCGATGTCCTGCTCCTCCTCGGCGGGAGCGGCGTCCTCGCCCACGTCCAGGCCCTCGAAAATTCCCTCGGCCACCCCGCTGCGGCCATAGACCGAACCGAACAGCAGCTCGAAGTCGTTCTCCGAGCAGATGACCGGCTCCACCTCCATGTTGGTGGCCACTTCCACGGTGTCCAGGGCATTGATGTCCATGGGGTCGGGCATGGCCACGATGAGCCGGTTGCCCTTGCGGCAGAGCGGCACCAGGTGGTTCTTCTGGGCCAGGTCCTCGCCGATCAGGTCCGAGGCCCCCTCCTCGTAGGGGTGGCTGTCCGGGGAATAGCGGGGAATCTTGAGCTGCCGGCTGACCAGCTCGACGATCTGCTGTTCCTTGAGCAGGCCGTTCTGGATGAGGTACTGGCCGAGCTTGAGGCTGGAGTCCTTCTGTCCGGCCAGGGCCTGGTCCAGCTGGGCCTGGCTGATGAGCCCGCCCTCCAGGAGAAGTTCGCCCAGGCGCTTGCGCTCGCGCTTCATTCCTGCGGACCCTTGTCCGGACCCTTGGCCAGGCGGCGGGAGGCCTCGTCCAGGCGGCCCAGGAAGCGCACGTCCTTGCGGGCGAACTGGAGCATGCGGGCCTCGTCCCGGAGCTTTCCGGGCAGGGAGCCGATCAGGGCCAGGGCCGGGGCCTCGCTCAGGTACGGCCTGTCCGTGGTCACGGCGAACTGGTTCACGCCCGGCCGCTCCTGCCAGACGAGCAGGCGCAGGGGCGCGGGCAGGCGATCCAGGGCGCGCAGCTCCTCATAGGCCGCTTCCAGGGTCCGGGCCCGGGCCACCTGGACCCAGATGAACCGCTTGAAGGCGGGGTCCTGGGAGTCGGTCACCAGGGGCAGGACCAGGGGAATGCCGGGCTTGGGCTCCCCCTCCATGCCGGGGTTGACCGCGCGCACGCGGGCCAGCAGCTCGGCATCGGCCGCGCCATAGACCTTGCGGACCACGGCCTCCAGGGTCTCGCCCGGGGCCAGGCGCAGGGAGCCCAGCCGCTCGGACTCCGGGGCCGCGGCCTTTTGGGGCGCGGGCTGCGGGGCCACGGGCCGGGCCTCGGGTTCGATCCGGGCCGGCTCAATGGCCTCCTGAACCGGGGCCGGGGGCTCGGGCGCAATGCGGACCTGGGGTTCCGGGATTTCCTGGGTCTGGCGCTGTTCCAGGGCCGGGGCGCCGGGCAGGATGCGGGCCGCGGCCTCGCTCAGGCCCGCCACGGTCCGGCTCTGGCGGATGCCGCCCACGTCGAAGCGGTACAGGCCCCAGACCGAGGCGCAGGCCAGGACGAACAGGACCAGGGCCGTGGCCGCGTGGCTGAAGACCCGGCGCACCTGACGCCGCTCCTGGCCCACGCAGGCGCGCACCATGCGCCATCCGGCCCGGGCGCTGCGACGGATGAGCAGTTCCAGGACCACCTTGTGGCAAAGCCGCACGATGCGCCGGGGATAGCCGCGGCTGGCCCGGTACACGGCCCAGTAGCCGAGTTTGGAGAAAAGGTCCGGCGGGGCGCTCCTGTCCGCGGCGGCCTCCTGCAGGCGGTAGCGGATCATGGCCCGGGTCTCGGAGAAGTCGAGCGGCGTCAGGCGATGGTAGCAGTTGACCCGGTCCAGAAGGTTTTCCATCTCCTCCAGCACGGGCTCGATCTCGCGCTGGGCAAAGACCACGATCTGCAGGAGCTTCTGGGCGTTGGTCTCGTAGTTCAAGAGCTCGCGCATGAGCTCCAGGCACTCGGGCGTGAGCTTCTGGCCCTCGTCCACGATGAGCACCGAGAGCCGCCCCTCCTTGACCCCCTGGTGGAACAGGCACTTCTTGATGCCTTCCTTGAGCTGCCAGGCCGAGAGGCCCGGCGCGGGCTCGCGGCCGGTGAAGAAGCCGAAGAGCACGCGCAGGAAGGCCTCGCCCGTGGCGAAGTAGGGGTCCAGAAGCAGGTGCACGCGGATCCCGGAATCCTGGCCCAGCAGGCGCACGAAGCGGCGGCAGAGCGTGGTCTTGCCCGTGCCGATCTCGCCCGTGACCACGCACAGGCCGCGGCGCAGGCGCACGGAGATCTCCAGCTGCTGCAGACAGGTGGCGTGCTGCCGGGAATCGTACAGGAAGTTCGGGTCCGGCGAATTGGAAAAGGGCTCGCGGGCCAGTCCCAGGGAGGCGAAATAGTTCACCGCGTCACCTCGCGTTCCCCCGTGCTCTTGGCTGCGGTCTGGGCTGCGGCGGCCTCCTCGCTCTGGCGCTGGGCCTCCAGCTCCTGCTCGATCTGGCCGAAAGTCTTCTGGGTCTCGCCCGGGAGCCATTCGGCCAGGACCTCGGGGGTGATGAAGATGAGGTACTCGTCCAGGTTCTCGCTCTTGGACCTGCTGCCGAAGAGCCAGCCCACGCCGGGCGCGTCCTTGAGCCCGGGCACGCCCGAGGAACCCGTGGAGGTGGTCTGCTTGGTCAGGCCGGAGATGACCACGGTCTCGCCGTTGCGGGCGATGAGCGTGGTCTCGGTCTGCTTTTTGATGATGTACGGATTGCCGTCCACGGCCCGGGTCGAGTCCACCTCGTCCTTCTTGATGAGCAGGGTCATCTTGAGGAACTGCTGGTCGATGATGTGCGGGGTGATCTCCAGGCGCAGGACCACGTCCTGGAACTCCACGGAGATGGTCTTGTCCGCGCCCGTGCCCTCGATGGTCTGGTAGGGCACGCGGGCACCGCTCTCGGTGTAGGCCTTCTGGTTGTCCAGGGTGGTGATGGACGGGCTCGAGATGATGTTCAGCTTGCCCTCGTCCTGCAGGGCCTTGAGCTGGACCTCCAGGATGCTTCCGCCGACCTTGCCGAACATGAGCCCCAGGGCCGTGGCCCCGGTGCTGCCGCTCGTGGTCGGATAGCCTTCAGGGACGAAATCCAGGCCATAGCCCAGGCCGGACAGGCCCGTGCCCAGGTTGTAGGTGCCCCCGCCCGAGAGCGGGTCCGTGGTGGTGGTGCTGGAGCCGCCGGGCACGACCCAGAGGTTGTTGCCGCTGCGCACGCGGCCGCTGTAGCCGCCGCCCCACTGGACGCCCAGGGCCCGGGCCGTGTCCTGGGTGGTCTCCACGATGTGGGCCTTGAGCTTGATCTGGGAGCGGGGCCGGTCCAGGCTCTCCACCAGGTGCAGGAACTTGTCCTGGTCCCCGGCCAGGGTCTGGACAATGACCGAGTTGGTGAAGGAGTCCACGTCCACCGAGCCGATGGCCTTGCCCTCGGCGTCCTTGGCCAGGAACTTCTCCAGGCCCTCGCGCATGGTCTTGACGTCCGCGAACTTGACCTTGATGACGCTGGTGGTCAGCGGCGCGGTCTTCTCCATGGCCAGTTGCTCGGTGCGGCGCTTCTTGCGCAGCACGTCGTACTGGAGGTCCGCGTCCATGTCTTCCAGGGTCATGACCCGGATGATCTCGCCCTCCCAGGCGAAGGCCAGCTTGTTGGACCGGAGCACGCCGCGGAACACGCTGTCCCAGGGCATGTCCTGGATGTTCACGCTGACCGTGCCCTCGACCTTGGGGCTGACCACGATGCTCTGATGCGCGGCCCGGCCCAGGGCCTGGATCACGGCCACCACGTTGGCGTCGTGCATGCGCAGGGAGACCTTGATCCTGGGCAGGGGGCGCTCGGTCTCCTCGGTGGGCTGGGTCACGAGCTTCTGCTTGTGCACCTCTTCCCGGCGGTCCGGGTACACGGCCGCGGACTTGGGCACGGAGTGGCCCTGGGCCTGCTCGGACATGACCTTGTACTTGTCCGTGGCCGGGTCGATTTCCGAGGTCTTCTTCTCCGCGCAGGACGCGGCCAGGAACAAAAGACACAGCAGGGCGCCGAACAGCGCGTGGTGACGGAGGATGCGTGCCATGCCTATCTGCCCACCTTCACGTCCAGGGGTTTGAAGGCGTCCTCGGCCAGCGGCAGCTTGCGCCGGCTCGAGCTGTCCCCCTCCCCCCGGGCCAGTTCCACGAAATTCTGCTGGATCGCGGCCACCACGTAGCCCGATGCCTCGACCTCCTCGCCAACGGCGTACTCCACGCCGTTGATCACGGCCAGAACCTTGTCGCCCAGGCGGACGTAGCCCTTGTAGCGCAGGGTCTCGCCCTCGGCGGTGCCGCCCGCGCCCGGAAAGAAGAACTCCGTGTCCGCGGCGTAGAACGGGGAGACCAGCTTCTCCCGGCGCAGCAGCTCCACGCGGTAGCGCTCGCTCTCGCTCATGGGCGCCTTGTCCAGCATCTGGTTGACCATCTCCACCGTTTTGGACGCTTCCTGCGTGTCCGCCTTTTTCCCGGCCATGGGCGCATCAACGCCCCGCTGACCGGTGAGCAGTTCAAAGGCCCCATACCCCACGCTGGCGAGCATGAGTGCCACGAGGATGACCTGGCGCTTGGGCAGTACCAACGATCACCCCGGCTCAAGCCAGCGCGAAGCGCATCTGCATGAAAAACTCCAACCCTCCGGCCACGGCCCGCACCTCGACTTTTTCCACCCGGCTCAGGCTGGGCTCGTTCTGCAAGGCCACGAAAAACATCCGGAACTGGCCCAGGCTTCCGGAAAACACGCCCTGGAGCTGGATGCGGTTGTGCTCGGCCAGCACCGAGGCGGCGTCCAGGTTCAGTTCCAGCACCGTCAGACCCGAGGACTCGGCCACCCTCTGGACCAGGTTCGGCAGGTCCTGCAGCTGGGTCCGCGGCAGGGACGCGCGGGCCGGGAAACCGAAACCCGCGGCGTCCTCCTGGACCTTGGCCTGCTGGAGCTTGGCCAGGATCGGGGCAAAGGACTGCTGCCGGGCGATCTCGCCGCGCACCCGGGCGATGTCCGCGTCCAGGGCGGCCAGGCGCTGCCGGGTCGGAAACACGAGGGCCGCGGCCAGGCCCGAGAACAGGACCAGGGTCAGCACCGCCTTGAGCAGCAGCTTGCTGTCCTCGTTGGTCAGTTTCCAGCGCAGCATCATCCCCGCCCCCTACGCCAGACTGATGTGCAGGATCACGTGCATGACCTTGCCGTCGGGCACGAAGTCCTGCACCGCGTTGCTGTGGATCACCGGGGTCCCGAACAGCGGCGAGGCGTCCAGGTCGATGAGGAAGCGCGACAGGGTGGTGTCGAACTCCCCGGGATCGCCCAGGATCATGGCGTCCACCACCATGATCCGCGAGGAGGCTGCCGCAGGCTTGGCCTCGCCCCCCTGCGGGGCCTTGGCCGCGGCGGGCTTGGCCGGGGCCGCTTCCTGCGGCTGCTCCTTGCCGAAATCCAGGGTCAGGTTCAGGACCTTGACGTTGGCCGGAAGCACGTTGGCCAGTTCGGCCACCACGGCCAGGGTCTCCAGGCGGTCGGCGGCCTCCTTGAACTCGCTGCGCTTGCGCACCACCTCCGCGGCCATGTTGAGCAGCCGCGTGGTCTCCATGGGCGGCTGGTAGCGCTCCAGGGATTTCTTCAGGCCCTCCAGCTCGGCCATGCGCGAGCGCACCTGGACCTCGCCCAGGAAATACAGGCCCCCGGCCAGGACCATGAGCAGGGCCGCGGCCGCGGCCAGCAGGTCGCCCAGGCGCTTGCGCCGGTTCACCGCGGCCCGGTCCCGGTAGTTGCGCAGCAGGTTCAGGGTGACGGTCTGGTCCGAGGCGGCCAGGGCAGCGGCCTGGGCCATGTCCAGGCGATCGCGCTCTCCGGCCAGGCCGAAGCGGTCCAGGCCCGGAATCCCGGCCAGGGGGTCGAAGACCTCCTCGTGCAGCCCGAGTTGCCCGGCCATGAAGTTGCGGACCTGGGCGCAGGCGAACATCTCGCCGGAGAAATACAGGCGCTCCACGCGCTTGCCGAAGTTGGCGAAGAAGTAGTCCAGGGTCCGTTCGGCCTGGCGCGCCAGCCGGTCCATGGCCGGTTCCACGATCTGGAACACGGTCTCGGGGTCCAGGTCCGCGCCGGGCCTGCCCTCGGCCTCGGGCAGGCCCAGGAGCTTCACGGCCAGCAGCCGCCGGGCCGCGGCCAGGTCCAGGGTCTGGACCTCCACGGCGCTGCCCAGGTTCTCCAGCAGGGCCTCGGCCATGCTGTTGGCCCCGGACTTGATGGTCCGGCAGAACAGGAGCTTGCCGCCGGAGCTGATGGTGATGCAGGAGAATCCGGCGTCCATGTGCAGGGTGGCGGCCACCTCTCCGGCCCCAGCCGAGGGGGCGTTGCGCAGGACGTTCTGGTGCGCGCCCGGGATGGTGGTGACGCCGGCCAGGGCAATGCCGGCCTCGGCGAAGATCCGGCGCTGGGTCTCGACCTCCTCGCGCCGGGCCAGGCAGGCCAGGACCTCGATCTTGTCCACGCCCTTGTCGCTCACCGGGCCCTGCACGCGCAGGTCCAGGACCTGTTCCGCGTCCGAGAACTTCTGCTCCTTCTGGAGCTTCCAGTAGGCGCCCTCCTCCACCCGGCGGGCGGGCATCTTGGGCACGAGCACCGGGAGGATGTCGAAGTCGCTGCTGCGCACCAGGGTCCAGACCTGGGCCTGGGCCAGGCTGCCGTTGAACCGGCGCAGGCAGGCGGCCAGGAAGGCCGGGAATCCGGGAGCGCCGGGCTGGACTCCGGCCGGATAGGGGAACCGCGCCGCGTCCAGGACGCGGGCCGGACCGTTCCGGGCCATGCGGATCACGGCCAGGCTGTCCTCGCGCAGGTCCACGCCCAGGGTCGAGCCCCGGCGCAGCCCGTTGAACCCGAACAGCGCGGACAGTGAGGGCCGGGGCACCCGGATCTTGCGGAACTTCCCGGCCGGGACCGCCGGGGTCTGGGTCTCCGGGACAGGAGCCGCTGCGGACGATTCCGGCGCGGCCGTCCCGTCGGGGGCGCCCTCACGGATGACCTGCAGCAGAGCCGCGGTGGAGTCGATCCTGTCCCGTTTGTTCACCAGCCTTCCTTCACGCCGTCAGACGCCGCGCGCCGCCGCAACCGATCGCGGCCTCTGACGATGACAAAAAATCGGCAATTCTTTTCGTGGGTTCGGAGAAAAACAGCACAGGCCGCCCGGCTTCCGGGCCCCGGGGCCCCGCCCCCGCTGCGCCTGCCTGCAGAATCTGTTCATGTAAACTATTCCCGACTTTGTTTAGACATTTTTTAAGACATAGCCAAAAAACACGACAAATGAAAGCCAAATCCCTCTAAGTTCTAACGTCGTTGCAGAGAATTCATACCCCATCGCATCTTCCGGTCAGAAGCTTGAAAGAGTCCAGAAACGGCGGGACATGGCGGCCGGCCTGCATTGGGCCGGAATCCGCACAAACACCCTGTTTCGGTTCCCTCCGCCGGACCCCTGGAAGCGGAACCGGATGGGCGCGAATAAGTCCAAAAATACCTGAGTATTGGAGCGATAGACCTGGGCTCCGGAAGGCCGGTCCGCGCCGCCCCGGGCAAGGCGACGCGGACCAGCAGGGAGGGAGAGGCGGGCGGGGTTAACGCAGGGAGTGGATGTCCAGCTTGCGGCCGCAGCAGGGGCAGGCCGCGATGCTCTGACGCAGGGGCTCCTGCCGCCAGAACTGGGTTTCCCAGGGACGAGCGCTCATGAGTTTGTACTCCACCAGGACCGGCGCGCCGCAAGTGCAGAATCGCTGTTGCATGGAATGCCTCCTTGCCGTGAAAATCGGGTTNNCTAAACGCATTTTCCCAACTCCGTCAATCAAAAATTGACATCCCGGCCAAAAAAATTTCCCGCCCCCTTCAGCGGTACTCCCGGGAGACCCAGAGGACCTTGCCGATGACCCGGACGTTGCGCAGCTGATCCCCGGCCAGGTGGATGGGGGTGTACTCCGGGTTGTCGCTGCGCAGCACCAGCTCGCCGGGCAGCTTCTCGATGCGCTTGACCATGACCGTGTCCTCCACGCCCACGGCGTAGATGCCCCCGGCCAGGACCTCGGAGCGCGACTGGTCGATGAGCACGGTGTCGCCGTCGCGGATCTCCGGCTCCATGCTCCGGCCCACCACGGACATGAGCACCATGCGACCGGGATTGCCCCGGGCCCGCAGCCAGTCCGAACGGAAGGCCTGCCAGCCCTCCACCTGGCCCTCGGTCTCGAACGAGCCGTCGCCGGCGCAGAGCCGGGCCTGGACCTTGGGCACGCGCTCGAACTCCTCGTCCACAGCCTGGGCCGCGGGCGCCGGAGCCGCCAGCCGGGCCGCGCCCAGGCCCGAGCCCAGCCAGACCGGATTGAGACCGTACTGCCGGGCCAGGTCCAGGACCCAGCGGCTGGGCACCTGGTCCTTGCGCTTGGCCAGGGACACGGCCGCCCGGCCCAGGCCCAGCACGCGGGCCAGATCGGACTGGGAGGCGATCTCCGTCTCCCGGGTCAGACGCTGGAAAAAGGCCTGGAATCCATCGTTCTGGTGCATGCGTGTCCCTCGGTTGACAACCGCTTAACCAAAATTAAACATCGTGTCAACTCCCCTGGATGCGTTATTATTTTGTCCCCCGGCCGGGTCCCTCATTTACAAGCCCTGGGAACTCCTCTAGCTTCATACACGCGGGAATGGCTTGAAAAACATTTGAGCGGGGGGAACGCGTCCATGGCCCAGACCAACATCCTGCTGGAGTCCGGCACCAACGAGCTGGAACTGGTGGAGTTCTACATCGACGAGGAGAACCCCGAAGGCGGCGAGCCCTACCGCGGCTATTACGGCGTGAACGTGGCCAAGGTCCTGGAGATCATCCGCATGCCCTCGGTGACCAAGATGCCCGGCCGCTCCAACGCCGCGGTGCTCGGCACCTTCAACCTGCGCTCCAAGGTCATCCCCCTGGTGGACCTCTCCCGCTGGCTCAGCAAGAAGATCAAGACCTCGGACGAGACCAAGGTCATCGTCTCGGAATTCAACCGGACCATCGCGGCCTTCATGGTCTCGGGCGTGACCCGCATCCACCGCATCAGCTGGCAGGAGGTGGAGCCCCCGGGCAGCCACCTCACCTCGTTCTCCAACGACTCGGTCACCGGCGTGGTGCGCTTCCCGGACCGCATCCTGCTCATCCTGGACATGGAAAAGGTCCTGGGCGACCTGAACCCCAGCCTGGCCATGCACCTGGAGCCCGACCAGCTCCGCCAGGTGCGCCCGCAGAAGGACTGCCTCAAGGCCCTCATCGCCGACGACTCGGCCTCCATCCGGCGGATGATCGCCGCCATGCTGGAGAAGTCCGGATTCCAGGTGACCCAGACCACCAACGGCCGGGAGGCCTGGGACCTGCTCGCCTCGCACAAGTCCCACGCCGCGGAGGAGCAGCGCCCGCTCTACGACTACGTGGACGTGGTGGTTTCGGACATCGAGATGCCTATCATGGACGGCCACAACCTGACCAAGCGCATCAAGGAGGACCCGGTGCTCAAGGAGCTGCCGGTGATCCTCTTCTCCTCGCTGATCACCGACCGGCTGCGCCACAAGGGCGAGGCCGTGGGCGCGGACGGGCAAGTCTCCAAGCCGGACATCACCGTGCTCACGAACATGGCCTTCGAGCTCATCGAGGCCCGCCAGGGCCCCTTGGACGTGAAGCGGGAGACCTGCTAGCGGCGACGCCGGCGGCGGAGCCAGAGCCCCAGACCCAGGACCGCCACCAGACCGAAGGCGGCCAGCTCGGCCGCGCGGGCGTTCTCCAGGAACACGTTCACGGCGTTGCCCAGAAGATATCCCCCCCAGGCCACGGCCACGGCCCAGACCGCCGCGCCCAGCGCGTTGCACACCGCGAAGCGCGCCGCCGGGATGCGGCTCAGGCCGATGACCACCGGCGTGACCACCCGGATGCCGTAGACGAAGCGGAAGCCGAGCATGATGAGGATCTGGTGCCGCTCCAGGTGGCGGTGCACGGCCTCCACCTTGCCGCGCCAGGCCTCCAGCCGCCGCGTGAGCCAGCCCGCGTGCCGCCGGGCCATGAGGAAGAAGAACTGGTCGCCCGTGAGGCTGCCCGCAAAGGCCACGAGCATGACCAGGCGCAGGTCCAGGTAGCCCCGGTGCGCGGCCACCCCGGCCAGGACCAGGATGGTCTCGCCCTCCAGGAAGGTGCCCAGGGCCAGGGCCCAGTAGCCGTGGGCCGCGATCAGGCCCGCGAGGTTCACTTGCCTTCCCGGCGCGTCGATCCCTTGCGGCCTTCCGGGGCCAGCCGGAGGTTGACCTCCAGGCGGTCCAGGTTCACGTCCTCGAGCACCACGCGCACGACCTGTCCCAGGCGGAAGACCCGGCCCGTGCGGCTGCCGAGGATCATCTCCTGGTCCGGGAGATAGCCGTAGTAGTCATCCGAGAGGCTGGACAGCCGGACCATGCCCTCGGCCAGGACCTCCTTCAACTCCACCCAGAAGCCGAAGTCCATCATGGACGAGATCACGCCCTCGAAGGTCTGGCCCACCTTGTCCTTGAGGAAGAGCACCGTGACCCGCTTGAGGATCTCCCGCTCGGCCTCCATGGCCGTGCGCTCGCGGCGGCTCAGGTGCGTGCCCAGGCCGAGCAGGGCCTTGTGCCCGGGCACGGGCTCGCGCACCTGCTTGGGCCCGGCCAGGGCCACGCGCACCAGGCGGTGGACCACCAGGTCGGCGTAGCGCCGGATGGGCGAGGTGAAGTGGCAGTAGCAGGTCGAGGCCAGGCCGAAGTGGCCCTCGTTCACCGGGGAGTAGCGGGCCTGCATCATGGAGCGCAGCAGGAGCCGGTTCACCAGGAATTCCCGGTCCGTGTCCCGGACCTCCTCCAGGAGCTTCTGGAGGTCCTCGGGGGTGATCTCCTTGGGCCGGGGCCTTTTCGGCTGGTCCGGCGGACGGGTGCGCTCCAGGAGCTTGAACAGGTTCTCCAGCTTCTCGGCGTCGGGCTCGGGGTGCACCCGGTAGAGGCAGGGCGACTCGCGCTCGGAGAGGAACTCGGCCACGGCCTCGTTGGCCGCGATCATGAACTCCTCGATGATCTGGTGCCCGAAGTGCCGGACCTTGGGCCGGATGTCCACGGTCTCGCCCGAGAGGTTGAAGAGGATCTCGGGCTCGGGCAGGTCGAAGTCCAGGGTGCCCCGGGCCAGGCGCCGGGCGTTCATGCGCCGGGCCAGGGTCTCGGCCTCCTCGAGCATGGGCAGGAGCCCGCCCAGGGCCGCGCGCTCGCCCGCGTCGCCGTCGAGCACCGCGCGCTTCACCTGGCCGTAGGTCAGCCGGGCCTGGCTCCGGATCACGGCCGGGAACACGGCGAACTCGCCGGGCTGGCCCTGGGCCGAGACCTCCAGGCGCACGGCCATGGCCAGCCGGGGCACGTCGGGGTTCAGGCTGCACAGGCCGTTGGACAGCCGCTCCGGGAACATGGGCTCCACCGAGCGCGGGAAATAGTAGGAGTTGCCGCGCTCCTCGGCCTCGCGGTCCAGGGGCGTGCCCGGCCGCACGTAGTGGGCCACGTCGGCGATGGCCACCCAGAGCCGGTGGCCCTTGCCCCGGCGCTCCACGAAGACGGCGTCGTCGAAGTCCCGGGCCGTGGCCCCGTCGATGGTCACGAAGGGCAGGCCGCGCAGGTCCTCGCGGCCCGCGAAGTCCTCCGGGCCCGGGGCCTCGGGCAGGACCGCGGCCTGGTCCAGGGCCGGGGACGGGAAGCGCGTGGGCACGCCGTGGTTCGTCTTGACCAGAGCCTCCTGCACGGTCACGTCCTGCTCCGGGCCGAGCACCTCGGTGATCTCGCCCTCCCAGAGCCGGAACTCCACCTGGTCGCCGGGCACCAGCAGGACCACCTCGCCGGGCTTGGGCTTGAGGGCCTTGTCCGCGGGCCCGGCCATGACCCCGAAGTCCAGGCGCGGGTCCGTGGGCCGGCAGAGGAAGACCTGGCCCATGCGCTTGACCACCTTGGCCGTGAGGGTCTTGCGGCCGCGCTCCAGGATGCGCACGATGCGGCCCTCGGCCCGGCGGTCCTTGCGCTCGCGCACGATGGCCGCCACCACCCGGTCGCCGTGCCAGGCCCCGGCCATGTCCTGGGCCGGGATGAACACGTCCTTGCGCTTGGGGTCCTCGGGGATCACGAAGCCGATGCCGCCCCGGTGGACCTCCAGGAGTCCGGTGACCAGGCGCATGCGCTCGGCCAGGCCGAAGGCGTTGCGGATCTGGATGATCTTGCCCGCTTCCAGGAGCTCGGTGAGGGCGTCGCGCACGGCCTCGCGGTCGGGCTTGGCCAGGTCCAGGGCCTTGAAGATCTCCCGCGCCGAGAGCGGCTTCTTGCTCTCGCGGAACAGGGCCATGAGCTCCCGGCCGTCCAGGGGCCCGGTACGCTCGCGAACCTTCTTTTCCCTACGCTTCCGGCCCATGCTCGCCTCCCTGGGCGTCGCCGCCCTTTCGCCGGTGCTCGGCGTCCCGCTCCAGGCGGTCGTCCCGGCGCAGGCCCAAGGTCTCCCAGCGGTGCCGCCACCAGTCCTCGAAGGCCAGGGCCGTGAACAGCGCGGGCCCGAAGACCAGCTCCAGGTCCAGGACCCAGAAGCTCTCATCGGCCATGGGCCCGAGCTTGACCGCGTCCTTGGGCGTGCAGAGCACGAAGGAACAGCGCAGGCGCTGGGCCTCGGCGCGCAGCTCGTGGACGTCGCGGCGGGTGTAGAAATAGTGGTCCGGAAAGGCCCGGTGCCGCGTCGGAGCCCGGCCCAGGAGCTCGGTGGCCGTGCGCTCCACCTGGCCCGGATTGCCCACTCCCGAGACGAGCAGATAGGAGCCGTCCAGGCCCGGCACGCGCTCCCCGCCCAGGGCCGGGCGCAGCCCCTGGGGCGAGAGCCGGAAGCTGAACACCGGCCGCCGCAGGGCGGCCAGCCGCGCGGTGATCTGCGGGGTCAGCCGCTCGAAGGTCCGGGGCGTAACCTTGAACACAAAGGCTTCGGCCTGGGTCAGCGCGCCCGCGCCCTCGCGCCAGGAACCCGCGGGCAGGACGCGGTTCCACTCCTCGCCCAGGTCCTCGGCGCGCAGGAGCACCAGGTTCATGTCCCGGGCCACGGCCAGGTGCTGGAAGCCGTCGTCCAGGACCAGGAGGTCCGGGTTGAGCTGTTCGCAGATGAACCGGCCGCCCCGGGAGCGCTCCGGGNNGTCCACCACCACGGCGGCCTTGGGATGCTCGCGGGCCAGGAGCAGGGGCTCGTCCCCGGCCTCCTCGGCCAGGGCCCCGGGCGGCACCAGGAAGGGATAGGCCTTGGGCCGGGCGCGGTAGCCCCGGGTCAGCAGGGCGGCGCGCAGTCCGCGCTCCCCGGCCCAGGACAGGAGCCAGCCGGCCAGGGGCGTCTTGCCCGAGCCGCCCCAGCCGATGTTGCCCACGGCCACCGTGGGCGCGGGCGGGGACCAGACCGGCAGCAGGCGGCGCTGGTAGAGTTCCCGGCGCAGGGCCATGACCCCGGCGTACAGGCCGCCCAGGGGGTTGAGCACGGGCCGCAAGGCCTTTTGTATCCGGAGGAGCCGCTGCATGGCCTCAAAAAGGGGAGGCCCCGTGCGGGACCTCCCCTTTGGATCGGCTACTCGCGGGACTGACCCATGAAGCGCAGGAGCATGAGGAAGAGGTTGATGAAGTCGAGGTACAGGGTGAGCGCGCCCAGGATGACGCCCCGGCGCAGGGTGGTGGCGTCGCCCGAGGCCACCTCGCCCATGTCCTTGAGCCGCTGGGTGTCGTAGGCCGTGAGCCCGGTGAAGATGATCACGCCGATGACCGAGATGGCGAAGTCCGCGGCCGCGCTGCGGAAGAACATGTTCACCAGGGAGGCCAGGACGATGCCGATGAGGCCCATGAACAGGAACTGGCCCATGCCGGTGAGGTCGCGCTTGGTGACCAGGCCGTAGACGCTCATGGCCCCGAACATGCCTGAGGCCACCAGGAAGGTCTTGGCGATGGAGCCCAGGGAATAGACCAGGAAGATGGACGACAGGGTCACGCCGGTGAGCCCGCTGTAGGCCAGGAAGAGCAGCGTGGCCGTGCCGCCGGACATGCGCTGCACCGCCCCGGACAGGGCGAAGACCAGGCCGAGCTGGGCGATGACCAGGCCCCAGAACAGCAGCGTGGGACCGGCCGCGCCGGTGGCCGGATTGACGTTGAAGACCAAACTGAAGATGGCCGGCGAGGTGGCCGTGAGCCAGGCCACGGCCGCGGTCAGGAACAGCCCCGCGCTCATCCAGCCGTAGACGCCGCGCATGAAGGCGTTGAGCACTTCGGTGCGGGTGCGGGCGGTCTGGGTGGAATAGGAAACCATGGTCATCCTCCTTACACGTGTCATGATCGCGTCAACGGGACGCATCACCCAAAACGATAAGTCCTTTCCCGCCGGCTGGCAAGAAAAAGCGGTTCAGCGGCCTTCGGGACCGCGGCCCGCGGGGCCGTGCCCCTCGCGCGCGGCCTTCCACTCCTTGAGGCCGTCCGGCACGGGCTCGGTCCAGCCGAGCGGGGTGCGGCGTTCGGGCCGGACCAGGACCTGGGCCAGGCGGCCGTCGCGGGTCAGGCCCACCTCCACGGGCGCGTCCAGGCGCGCGGCCTTGGGCGAGAAGGAGGCCACGAAGGACGCGGCGTCGCGCACGGCCTCGGGGTCCCAGGCCCCGGAACCGCCCCGGCCCAGGGCCAGGGGTCCGGGGAAGTGGCGGNNGATCGGCCAGGGCCTCCAGGCGGCGGTTGTCGGACTCGTTGCGGCCCACGGCCAGCCAGCGGTCCCCGGCCCAGTACTGGCGGCCCACCCCGGCCAGGCGGCAGTCCCCGGGCGTGGGCAGGTCCCGGGTGCGGAAGGCGTACCAGATGCGCGCCGCAGCCTCGGGCTCGGTGAGGCAGCAGCCGCCCGCGGGCGTGGGAATCTCGGTGATGCCCAGGGCCGCGGCCAGGGCCAGCTGGTTCTTGCGGCCCCGGCCCGCGAAGTTCAGGAGCTGTTCCCGGTCCACGACGCCCTCGCGCTCCACGGCCGTGGGCTCCACCTGAAGGGCGCAGAGCGGCCGCACGAGCACGTCGCGCACCCCGGCGTCGCGGCTGATGATGTTGAGCGCGTCGCGGCGCTGGGACATGGGCCGCTGGCCCACCACCTCGCCGCTGGCCAGGACCCGGGCCCCGAACTCGGGCATCAGGACGCGGGCCTTGGAGAGCATGAGGATCTTGCAGTCCACGCAGGGATTCAGGGCCTTGCCCCAGCCGTGGGCCGGGGCCGCGGTCATGCGCACGTAGTCCTCGGAGATGTCCACGGCCATGAGCTCCAGGCCGTAGAGCTCCTTCCAGCGCTCGATGTTGCGCGGCTTGCCGAAGAAGGGCGTGACGAAATGCAGGCCCAGGACGCGCAGGCCCTGGCCCTGGAGGACCTTGCAGGCCAGGATGCTGTCCAGGCCGCCGGAGAACAGGGCCAGGACGTCGTAGCGGGTTTCCATAGGCCGGGACCCTTACCCGAGGCCGACCCGGCAGGCAAGCCCGGGAGGGGCCGGTCAGGACGAGAGGGGGAATTCCAGGCGGCAGGTCGCCCCGCGCTCCCCGGAGGAGCGCCGGAACCAGCCGCCCAGCTGCTCGGCCAGGGCCGAAACCAGCTCCATGCCCAGGCTGCCTTCGCGGCAGGCCCCGGGCGCGAAGCCCACCCCGTCGTCGCACACTTCCAGGCGCACGCTGTCGCCCTCGCGGGTCAGGGTCACGCGCACGTTGCCGTTGCGGGCGCCGGGGAAGGCGTGCTTCAGGGAGTTGGTCAGCAGTTCGTTGAGGATCAGGCCGCAGGGGATGGCCTTGGCCGCGGGCAGGCGCAGATCCTCCACATCCAGGAGCACGCCCACGCGCTCGGCCGCGGGGCCGGCGGCCGCGCACAGGCCCCCCACCAGCTCCTCCAGGTATTGGCGGCAGTCCACGCTGTCCAGGCCGCCCTGGCCGTGGAGATGCTCGTGGATCTTGGCCAGGGAGTGGATCTGGCTGGCGGCCTCGGCCAGGGTCTCGCGGGTCTGCGGGGAGTCGGCGATGTCCTGGCGCAGGCGCAGGAGGCTGTGGGCCAGCATGAAGCTGTTCTTGGCCCGGTGGTGGCTTTCGCGCACCCGGATGTCCTGGGCGGCAGCGACCGCGCGCTCGCTGCGCCAGCGGGCCAGGGCCACCTCCACGGCGGCCAGGACCTGTTCGTCGGAATAGGGCTTGAGCACGTAGCCGTAGGGCGCGGTGCCGCGCACCCGGCCCATGTAGGAGCCGAAGCCGTGGGCCGTGACCAGGATCACCGGAATGCCCAGCTCCTCCTGGATGGTGCGGCAGGCCTCCAGGCCGTCGCCTTGGCCGGGCATGACGATGTCCAGGAGCACTAGATCGGGCCGCAGGGCCCGGGCCTGGGCCACGGCCTGGTCCGTGCTGGCGGCCGTGCCGGCCAGGCGGTAGCCCGCGCCCTCCAGCAGCTCGCCGAGCTGGGCGCAAATGAGCGCCTCGTCGTCGGCCACCAGGATGAAGGGAACGGCCCGCTGCGCGTCCGCGCCGGTCTCGCCGTTGCAGGCGAACACCTGCCGAGGCGACGGTCCGCCCGTGTCCTGTGTGGTCCAGTGCATCTTCCGGCCTGCCTTTGCCGCACCGCAGCGGCGCCCGCTTTCGGGCCTGTCGGGTCCTGGGATCCGGGGATCTCCCGGGGGAAATTACCGGACCATATACCGACCGGACCGGTCTCCGTCAAACCGGATTTTTTTCCTCGCCGGACGGGACCGTTGCGGAGGAACCGGGGCGGAATTCCACGGCCAGCGTGAGCCCCGGCCCCGGGGACAGGCTCAGGCTGCCGCCCAGCTGGTGCTCGGCCAGGCCGCGCAGGAGCTTGAAGCCCATGCCCCCGCGGCCGCCCGGGAGGACCTCCGGCGGCAGTCCCGGGCCCTGGTCGGCCACAGCCAGGCGGATGCGGCCGTCGGGCAGCAGGTCCCAGGTGACGCGCACCTCCCCCCTGCCCTCCCCGGGGCAGGCGTGGCGGAAGACGTTGGTCAGGGCCTCGTTGAGGATCAAGGCGCAGGGCACGGCCTGGGCCAGGGGCAGGTGCAGGGGCCGCCGGGAGAAGACCGGGGTCATGCGCCGGGCGGCATCGGGATAGCAGCTGGCCAGGTGGCTGTAGAGCATGCCCGCGTAGGCCCCGAAGTCCACCACGTCCAGCCGCGAACCGCAGTATATCCCGGCGTGGATCAGGGCCATGGCCTGGACCTTGCGGCGCACGTCCTGCATGGCCTCCACCGCGGGCCCCGGCTCGGCGCGCCGGGCGGCCATGTCCAGGAGGCTCGAAACCACCTGGAGGTTGTTCTTGACCCGGTGGTGGACCTCCTGGAGCAGGGCCTCCTGGGAGGCCAGGGCCCGCAGCAGGTCCTCCTCGGTGCGGTGGCGGGAGAGGGCCGCGCCGATGAGGCCCGAGGCCGTGACCAGGGCGTCGGCCTCGGCCGAGGACCAGGCCCGCGGCCGGAAACAGTCGTCGAAGCCGATGAAGCCCCACCAGGACCCGGCCACGAAGATCGGCGCCACCAGGAGCGAGCGGATGCCCTGGGCCTCCAGGGCCAGCCGCTCATTGTCCGGGAACCCGGCCACCGGGCCGTGGATCGGCTGGCCCAGGCTCAGGCTCCGCTCCCAGCGCGGGCAGGCCTCCTCATAGACCACGCCCTGGAGCTCGGGATTGCCGATCTGGGGCGTGACCCCCGGGGCGCACCACTCGAAGGTCTGGTCCATGACCAGGCGGCCGTCGGCCGCGGTGCGGTTGCGGAAGATATAGGCCCGGTGGGCCCCCACGGAGCGGCCCAGGTCGGCCAGCACGGTCTGCATGTCCCGGGGCCAGTCCTCGCTGCCGAGCAGGGTTTCGGCCGCCAGGCTCACGGCCTGGAGCACGGCGTCGCGGCACTGGATCTCCTGCTCCACCCGGCGGCGTTCGCTGATGTCCAGGCAGACCTCCAGGCGCACGTCCCGGCCGTCGCCCCAGCGGATGACCCGGTCCATGAGCAGGCCGTGCCGGTTCACCAGGGGGTTGTCGAATTCCCAGCGGTAGACCTCGCCGTTCAGGGCCCGGATGATGTCGTTGGTGCAGAACGGGCAGGGCTCCTCGCGGCCCTGGAGCTCCCGGTGGCAGAGGCCGCCCACCAGGGGCTTGCCGAAGAGGCGGCGCATCTCCTCGTTGACGTAGAGCAGTTCGTGGGTGTCCATGTCGGCCACGTAGATGGCCATGCCCATGCCGTCGAACAGCATGATGTCCAGCTCCCGGCCCGGCCCGCTGGCCAGGGCCGCCTCCAACTCGGCCACGCGCCGCCGCAGGGCCGCGTTTTCGGCCGCCGTGTCCTTGGAGGATTTTTTCGCCTGGGCCATGTCCCCTCCTCGCCGCATGATCCCCTTGTAGCCGTTCGGCGCGGCGATGCAAAGGCCGCCCGGCCACCCCGGGGCCAGTTGCCGCCCGGCCGTTGATCTGCTACTCAATGCTTCCTTACGCCATCCAAGTCCCAAGGAAGGAGGAGCCATGGCCAAGAAGACCGCCGCCCCGGAAGACCTGCGCAAAGAGGCCCTGAACACGGCCCTCACGAGCATCGAGCGCAAGTTCGGCAAGGGCTCCATCATGCGCATGGACGGCGAGGCCAGCCACGTGATCCCGGTGATCCCCACCGGGTCCATCGGCCTGGACCTGGCCTTGGGCGTGGGCGGCATCCCCAAGGGCCGCGTCTCCGAGATCTACGGCCCGGAGTCCTCGGGCAAGACCACCCTGGCCCTGCACGTCATCGCCGAAATCCAGAAGCGCGGCGGCACCGCGGCCTTCATCGACGCCGAACACGCCCTGGACATGGCCTACGCCCGGCGCCTGGGGGTCAAGACCGACGAGCTGCTCATCTCCCAGCCGGACTACGGCGAGCAGGCCCTGGAGATCGCCGACCTGCTCGTGCGTTCCGGGGCCGTGGACGTGGTGGTCATCGACTCGGTGGCCGCGCTCATCCCCCAGGCCGAGCTCGAGGGCCAGATGGGCGAGACCCAGGTGGGCGGCCAGGCCCGGCTCATGTCCCACGCCCTGCGCAAGCTCACCGGCACCATCCACAAGTCCCGGGCCGCGGTCATCTTCATCAACCAGATCCGCATGAAGATCGGCATGACCGGCTACGGCAACCCCGAGACCACCACCGGAGGCAACGCGCTCAAGTTCTACGCCTCCATCCGCCTGGACATCCGCCGCATCCAGAGCCTCAAGGACAAGGAAGAGGCCTACGGTTCGCGGGTGCGCATCAAGGTGGTCAAGAACAAGGTCGCCCCGCCGTTCCGCGAGGCCACCCTGGACATCCTCTACGGCCAGGGCATGTCCCGCGAGGGCGAGCTCATCGACCTGGGCATCGAGCACGGGATCATCGAGCAGAGCGGCTCCTGGTTCGCCTTCGGGGCCGAGCGCCTGGGCCAGGGCAAGGAGAACGTGCGCGCGCTCCTGGTCGAGAACGCCGAGCTGCGCCAGAAGATCGAGGACAAGCTCCTGGAGCACCTGGGCATGACCCGGGTGGAGGACGCCCCGGCCGCCGAGCCCGAGCAATAGGACTCGTTTTTTTCCGGAAAAGAACAACGGCCCCGGGGCATTCCGGGGCCCTTTTTTCGAGAGCAACAGACTGAAGCGAGCAACCCCATGAAAGCTGCCGAGATCCGCCAACGTTTCCTGGAATACTTCGAGAAGCAGGGCCACACCGTGGTGCCCTCCTCGCCCCTGGTGCCCAAGGACGACCCCAGCCTGCTCTTCACCAACGCGGGCATGGTCCAGTTCAAGAAGGTCTTCCTGGGCCAGGAGAAGCGCCCCTACTCCCGGGCCACCACCACCCAGAAGTGCCTGCGCGTGGGCGGCAAGCACAACGACCTGGAGAACGTGGGCCGCACCGCCCGCCACCACACCTTCTTCGAGATGCTCGGCAACTTCTCCTTCGGCGACTACTTCAAGGCCGAGGCCATCAAGTTCGCCTGGAGCCTGCTCACCGAGGGCTTCGGCCTGGACAAGAGCCGGCTGTACATCACCATCTTCCGCGACGACGACGAGGCCGCCGAGCTCTGGCAGAAGGTGGCCGGCGTGGACAAGGAGCGCATCTTCCGGCTCGGGGAAAAGGACAACTTCTGGTCCATGGGCGACACCGGCCCCTGCGGCCCCTGCTCCGAGATCCACATCGACCAGGGCGCGGACATGGCCTGCGGGCCCGACTGCGGCATCGGCAAGTGCGACTGCGACCGCTTCCTGGAAATCTGGAACCTCGTGTTCATGCAGTACGACCAGGGCGCGGACGGCAAGCGCGTGCCCCTGCCCCGGCCGTCCATCGACACGGGCATGGGCCTGGAGCGCATCGCCTCCGTGCTCCAGGGCGTGCGCTCCAACTACGAGTCCGACCTGTTCACCCCGATCATCCAGTTCGCCTGCAAGAAGGCCGGGGTGACCTACCACCAGGACAAGGAGACGGACACCGCGCTCCAGGTCATCGCGGACCACAGCCGGGCCGCGGCCTTCCTCATCACGGACCAGATCCTGCCCTCCAACGAGGGCCGGGGCTACGTCCTGCGCCGGCTCATCCGCCGGGCCTCGCGCTTCGGCCGGCTCATCGGGCTCAAGGACCCCTTCCTGCACGAGACCGTGGGCAAGGTGGTGGACGAGATGGGCCAGGCCTTCCCCGAACTGGTCAGCGGCCGGGACTTCCTGCTCAAGGTGGTCCGCGAGGAGGAGGAGCGCTTCGCCCACACCCTGGACAAGGGCCTGGCGCTGCTCGAAGAGGAAATGGCCTCCCTGCGCACGGCCAAGAAGGACCGCATTCCCGGGGAGTTGGCCTTCAAGCTCTACGACACCTACGGCTTCCCCCTGGACATCGTCAACGACGTGGCCGAGAAGCAGGGCTTCACCACGGACGAGGCCGGGTTCCGGGCCTGCATGAAGGAGCAGAAGGAACGCGCCAAGAAGGCCTGGAAGGGCTCGGGCGAGAAGGACGTGGCCTCCCTGTTCCAGAGCCTGCTGGAGGCCGGGACCAAGAGCCGCTTCGTGGGCTACGAGACCCTGGAGGCCGAGAGCCCGGTGCTGGCCCTGCTGGACGCCGAGGGCCGCCAGGTGCCCCGGCTCATCCAGGGCCAGGGCGGCTTCCTGGTGAGCGCCGCCACGCCGTTCTACGGCGAGTCCGGCGGCCAGCTCGGGGACACGGGCCAGGTCCTGACCCTGACCGGCGCGGCCGACGTGCTGGACGCCCTGAAGCCCTCGCCGGAACTCACGGCCCTCAAGGTCTTTGTCAACGAGGGCGAGATCCTGCCCGAGCAGGAGGCCAAGCTCGCGGTGGACATCGAATCCCGCGCGGCCACGGCCCGCAACCACACCTGCACGCACCTGCTGCACGCGGCCCTGCGCGACGTGCTCGGCCCGCACGCCAAGCAGTCCGGCTCCCTGGTGGGCCCGGACCGGCTGCGCTTCGACTTCACCCACATCGCGGCCCTGACCCCCGAAGAGACCGCGGCCGTGGAGGACTTCGTCAACCGGGCCATCCTGGAGGACCACCCGGTGGACCGCCAGGTCATGAGCCAGAAGGCGGCCGTGGCCAAGGGCGCCACCGCCCTGTTCGGCGAGAAGTACGGGGACGAGGTCTGCGTGGTGGAGGTGCCCGGCGTGAGCATGGAGCTCTGCGGCGGCACGCACATGCGCGCCACGGGCCAGGCCGGCAGCTTCGTGATCCTGTCCGAGGCCGGGGTGGCCGCGGGCATCCGGCGCATCGAGGCGGCCACGGGCCTGAACGCCCTGGCCCACTTCCGGGCCCACAAGGAAGAGGCCCTGCGGGCCGCGGCCCTGCTCAAGGCCAAGCCCGAGCACCTGGCCGACAAGGTCCGGGCCCTCCAGGCCCAGACCAAGGAATTGCAGAAGGAAATGGACAAGCTCCAGGCCAAGGTGGCCTCGGGCGCGGGCCGCGACCTGCTGGACGAGGTCAAGGACGTGGCCGGGGTCAAGGTCCTGGCGCTCAAGTCCGAGGTCTCCAACGTCAAGGCCCTGCGCGAACAGATGGACGCGCTCAAGTCCAAGCTGCCCTCGGGCGTCATCTGCCTGGTGGCCCCGGCCGAGGGCGGCAAGGTCACGGTGCTCCTCTCGGTGAGCAAGGACCTCCACGGGAAGTTCACGGCGCCCTCGCTCATCAAGGACGTGGCCGCCGAGGTGAACGGCTCGGGCGGCGGCCGTCCGGACCAGGCCCAGGCCGGGGGCACGGACCCCGCGGGCATGGACCGGGCCCTGGCCAAGGTCCTGGAGCTGGTGGCCGCCGCGGGCTGATCCCGGGGCCGGAAAAAAAGTGCACTGAATTGTTGACAGCGGCGGACAAACGCCGTAAAAGTCCGGGTTCCCAGTTTCGAGAAGGAGCAATTGGATGAAGACCTACACGCCCAAAGAGAACGAACTCAAGCGCGAGTGGTTCGTGGTCGACGCCGGGGGACAGATCCTCGGCCGCCTGGCCTCCAAGCTCGCCCATCGCCTGCGCGGCAAGCACAAGCCCGAGTTCGCCCCGCACGTGGACAACGGCGACTTCCTGGTGGTGATCAACGCGGCCAAGGTGGCCGTCACCGGCAAGAAGCTCGACCAAAAGATGTACTACAAGCACACCAACTACCCGGGCGGCCTCAAGGAGCGCACCCTGCGCCAGATGCTCGACAAGAAGCCCGAGGAAGTGATCCGCGCCGCGGTCAAGGGCATGCTGCCCAAGAACAGGCTGGCCCGCCGCCTGCTGACCAAGCTGAAGGTCTATGCCGGGACCGAGCATCCGCACGCCCCGCAGAAGCCCACGCCCCTCGATCTGTAAGATCGGGACTGTAAGAAGAGCCCCTAAAATCCCTTTCGGGAGTCAGGAATGAGCGATTTCAAGTACGGAACCGGCAAGAGGAAGAACGCAGTGGCCCGCACCCGCCTTTACAAGGGCACGGGCAAGATCACGGTCAACGACCGGGCCTTCGAGGAATACTTTCCCCGCAAGACCCTCCAGATGATCGTGCAGCAGCCGCTCAAGATCACCCGGGCGATGGACAAGTTCGACATCGCCATCAACGTCTCGGGCGGCGGCGTGGCCGGTCAGGCCCAGGCCGTGCGCCACGGCATCGCCCGCGCGCTCATCAACCTGGACCCCGAGCTGCGCGCCGTGCTCAAGAAGGCCGGCTTCCTGACCCGCGACGCCCGCCAGAAGGAACGCAAGAAGTACGGCCTGAAGAGCGCCCGCGCCCGCTTCCAGTACTCCAAGCGTTAAGTCGATTGCAGCGCAGATATCCAAGGCCGGCGCCGTTCGCGGCGCCGGCCTTTTGCGCTTCCAGAACCAAGGAACCCCATGTCCTCCTGGCTCTCCGCCCTGGTCTCCCTGGCCGTGCTGGCCGCGCTCTGCGGCCTGGTCTGTTTGCGCCGTCAGCCCCGACCGCCCATGGAGCTGCCCCGCTTCGACTTCGACAAGACCAAGAGCTACGAACGGGAAGGCCGGAAGTTCCCCTTTTCCTATTGACCGCCGCGCCTTGTCAGGCCCCCGGCTTCGCCGTATGTTGCCGCCCATGAACATGACCCGCCCGCTCCTGGCCCTGATTCTGGTCCTGGCCCTGGCCCTGCCCGCCCGGGCCGGGTCCTTTGGTTCCAGCGCCCTGCTCCACGGCCTCTGGACCGAGGCCCAGCTGGCCGGGACCCCGGCCGACCGCGTGGTGACCAAGCCCTGGTCCAAGGACCCGGACCTGACCCCGCCCGCCCGGCTGGACCCCCTGCGCCGTCTGGAGCCCGTGCCCGCGAACCTGCGCGGGGTCGTCCGCCGGGTCGATCCGGCCCGGGGCGAACGCCTGGTGGCCCTGACCTTCGACCTCTGCGAGCGGGCCAGCAACGTCTCCGGCTACCAGAACGAGATCATCAACTTCCTGCGCGCCCACCGCATCCCGGCCACCTTCTTCGCGGGCGGCAAGTGGATGCGCTCGCACCCGGAAAAGGCCATGCAGCTCATGGCCGATCCGCTCTTCGAGCTGGGCAACCACTCCTGGACCCATGCCAACATGGCCATCGTGGACGACGCCGAGGTCGCGCGCCAGGTGCTCTGGACCCAGGCCCAGTACGAGCTGCTGCGCGAGGAGCTGGGCAAACGGGCCGCGGCCAGGGGCCTGGCCAAGGACATGGCCGCGGTGCCCGAGAGCCTGCGCCTGTTCCGCCTGCCCTACGGCCGCAACGCCGCGCACACCCTGGACCTGCTGGCCGCCATGGGCCTGCCCGTGATCCAGTGGGACGCCCTGGGCGAGTGGAACGACGGCTCTGGAGCCCCGGAAAAGAGCGTGGCCCACGCCCTGAAATCCGTGCGGCCGGGCTCCATCATCCTCATGCACGCCAACGCCGTGCCCAAGAACACCCAGCTCGTGGTGCCCCTGCTGGCCGCGGCCCTGGAAAAGCAGGGCTACCGCTGCGTCACGGTCTCGGACCTGCTCCTTTCCGGTCCGGTGGAAACCGTGCAGGACGGCTACTTCGAGAAGCCCGGGGACAACGTGCAGTACGACACCCTGTTCCTGGGCGGCGGCACCCTGCATCCCCGGCCCGCGGAGCCGAAGACCCCGTGAGCGCGCGCAAAAAGACCCTGCCGAACCTGGTATTCGCCGGGCCCGACGGCAGCATCTACGACCACCCGGACCTGCTCATGCTCTGCGGCCGGGCGGGCGAGCTGTCCCTGCCCCGGCCCGACGAGTTCATCCCCCTGCCCGAGGAGAGCGAGTTCTTCCTGCTGCCGGGCCGCCGGGCCCTGGGCCTGGACCCGGAGAGCGGCCAGGTGGAGGTGCTCGAGGAGTCGGCCGTGGCCGCGTTCGTGGCCCCGGGCTACACCCTCACGGCCCACGCGGCCTTCGAGAAGGATCCGGGGGCTCCGGTCCTGCCGCTGTTCGCCTACGGGGCCGTGGGTTTCGCAGAGGGCCGCTTCTGGGTCTGCGCCAAGCAGGTGGACGAGGACAAGCGCCAGGTCTTCTGCGGCATCCCCCGGGCGCGCATCGAGAAGGGCGCCCAGGAAATGCTCCGCGATCTGCCGGACAACCGCCTGGTGCGGCACCTGACCCACTGCGCCCTGACCTACGGCTGCCCCGCGGCCCGCAACCTGGCCCTGGGCCGCTTCGAAGCCCCCCTGCCCACGTCCCGGGTCTGCAACGCCCGCTGCCTGGGCTGCATCTCGCTCCAGCCCGAGGACTCCGGATTCCCGGCCACCCAGTGCCGCATCGCCTTCCAGCCCACGCCCCGGGAAGTGAGCGAGATCATGCTGCGCCACGCCGGCCGCGAACGCCGGCCCATCCTTTCCTTTGGCCAGGGCTGCGAGGGCGAGCCGCTGACCGAGGCCGCGCTGTTGGCCGAATCCACGCGCCTGTACCGGGCCGCGGGCGGTCCGGGCACGGTGAACGTGAACACCAACGCGAGCCTGCCCGCGACCATCCCGGACCTGGCCCGGGCCGGGGTCAGCTCCATCCGGGTGAGCCTGAACAGCGCGCGTCCCGGGCCCTACGAGGCCTACTACCGGCCCCAGGGCTACGGCTTTTCGGACGTGCGGACGAGCATCCAGGCGGCCAAGGAGTCCGGGCTGTTCGTGTCGCTCAACCTGCTCTTTTCCCCGGGCTTCACCGACACCGAGGCCGAGCTGGAGGCCCTGGTCGGCCTGGTCACGGAACTGGGGGTGGACTTCATCCAGCTGCGCAACCTGAACCTGGACCCGGACCTCTACCTGGCCCTGACCCGGCCATTCGACCCGGGCCCGGCCATGGGCTTCCTGCACTTCCGCAAACGCCTGAAAAAAGCCTGCCCCGGCNNTGGGCCTGGGCTACTTCAACCCCTATCTGGAGCGTCCGTGACCCTTTCCCCCGGCATCGAGAAAAACAGCCTTGTGGAATGCGAGATCACGGCCCTGGCCCTGGGCGGCCGGGGGGTGGCCCGGGTGGGCGGCATGGTCCTGTTCGTGGAGCGCGGCCTGCCCGGCCAGCGCGTCCTGGCCCGGGTGGACCGCGTCAAGAAGCGCTTTGCCGAGGCCCGCACCGAGGAGATCCTGACCCCGTCCCCGGCCCAGGTCGAGCCGTTCTGCCCGCACTTCGGCGTCTGCGGCGGCTGCCTGTTCCAGGACCTGGACTACGCCGAGCAGCTCCGCTGGAAGGCCCGGCAGGTGGCCGACAGCCTGGCCCGCATCGGCGGGGTGGCCGACGCGGAGATGCGCCCGATCCTGGCCTCGCCCCAGACCCGGGCCTACCGCAACAAGATGGAATACGCCTTCCAGGGACAGGGGCAGGACCTGGCTCTGGGCCTCAAGGAGCGCGGCGGCCACCGGGTGGTGGACGTGACCGCGTGCGGCCTCCAGGTCCCCGAGGCCATGGCCCTGCTGGCCGCGGCCCGGGAATTCTGCCGCAACTCCAAGGTTCCGGCCTGGGACGGCCGGGGCCGGGGCTTCTGGCGGCACCTCGTGGTGCGCACCGCGGCCCAGGGCATCCTGGCCCACTGCATCACCGCCCACGAGCCGCGCCATTTCAAGGCCGCCCAGGCCCTGGGCCATGCCCTCAAGGCCGCCGTGCCCGGGCTGGTCGGCTTCGCCCACTCGACCACCGCCCAGCGCACGGCCCTGGCCGCGGGCGAACAGGGCATCCTGGCCCTGGGCCAGGACCATCTCCTGGAGAACCTGGGCGGGCTGACCCTGAAGGTCTCGGCCAACGCCTTTTTCCAGACCAACACCCAGGCCGCGGAACTGCTCTGCGCCGAGGTCCGCGACCTGGCCGGGCTCACCGGCGCCGAGGTGGTCTACGACCTCTACTGCGGGGTGGGCGGACTGGCCCTGACCCTGGCCCCGAAAGCCGCGCGGGTCTATGGCCTGGAGGTTTCCGAGGAGGCCGTGGCCGACGCCCAGGAAAACGCCCGGCGCAACGGCCTGGACCACTGCGAATTCCTGGCCGGACGCGTGGGCCCCAAGCTGGTGCGCGACCTGCCCCGGCCTCAGGTCGTCGTCTGCGACCCGCCGCGCGCGGGCCTGGACGACGCGGCCCTGGCCCTGCTCCAGGACATGACCCCGGAACGCATCGTGGCCGTGTCCTGCGATCCGGCCACCCTGGCCCGGGACGTGGCCCGGCTCAATCCGCTTTACGCCCTCGCGGCCGTGCGGCCCGTGGACCTGTTCCCGCACACGGCCCACGTGGAGACCGTGGCGTTGCTCCGGCGCCGGGCCTAGGCTACACTGGGAGGCACGATGTACACGATCATCCGCAAAAGCCTCCTGGAACTCGTCTTTTCCGGCTCGTTCATGAAGCGCTGGAACGACAAGCTGCGGCCCATGGAGCTGGTGGAGGTGGACAAGCAGGCCCACAAGATGATCGCGGCCTGGCTCCTGTTCCTGCTCAACTCCCGGGACCTGCCCCAGGAGGAGCGCCTGCGCCTGGGCGACGAGATCGTGGAGGGCGGGCTGTTCGACTATTTCTACCGCCTGGTCATCACCGACATCAAGCCGCCGGTCTTCTACCAGATCCGCTCCAACCCCGCGGACTACCGCAAGCTCACGGCCTGGGTCCTGGAGCAGCTGCGGCCCCGGGTCACGCCCCTGGGCGAGGAAACCTGGGCGCGCATGACCGAGTACCTCATGAACCCGCTGGACGAGACCCCGGCCCGCCGCATCCTCCAGGCCGCGCACCTCTTCGCCAGCTACTCCGAGTTCAAGCTCCTCACCACGCTCAACCGCCTCGACGAGGAGATGAGCGAGATCGAAAAGAGCTTCACCAGCCGTCTGGAGAAGCTCACGGACCTCGTCGGGGTGGCCGACCTCCTGGCCGGGGGCGACACGGTGCTGGGCCGCTTCGCGGGCATGTGCGGCCACCTGCGCTTCCAGAAGCGCTGGTCCCAGACCCCGCGCATCCCCGAGACCTCGGTGCTGGGCCACGTGTTCATCGTGGCCGCCTTTGCCTGGTTCTTCAGCCTGGAGGTCGGGGCCTGCGCGGCCCGGCGGCAGAACAACTTCTTCTCCGGCCTGTTCCACGACCTGCCCGAGCTGCTCACCCGGGACATCATCTCGCCGGTGAAGCTCTCGGCCCCGGAGATCGCCGACCTCATCAAGAACTATGAGAACCGCGAGCTCCAGCGCCTGGTCATGGACCCCCTGCAGAACAACGGCTTCTCCGACGTGGCCGGACGGCTGGCCTATCTCCTGGGCCTGGAGGCGGGCAGCGAATTCGCGGCCACGGTCCAGGAAAACGGCCGGGTGCGCGCCGTGACCAGCGAGGAGCTGGGCGGTCCCTGCAACCGCGACGAACTGGACCCCAAGGACGGCGAGCTGCTCAAGATGTGCGACAAGCTGGCGGCCTTCATCGAGGCCTACACCGCCCTGCGCACGGGCATCACCTCGGACCAGCTGACCCAGGCCTGCTGGCGCATCCGCCAGCAGTTCCACGAGAATCCCGTGGTGGCCGGCGTGCACATCGGGGCCCTGGTGGCGGACTTCGCCTGACCCGCCTGTTGCCACGACAATAAAATTCGTGCTACGCATCGCTCAGGGATCGTCAAATCGTATCCGAGGAGCGTCCATGATCCGTTCCCTTTCGCGCGCGGCCCTGGCCGCCCTCCTGGTCCTTGCCCTGGCCGCCCCGGCCCTGGCCCACAAGGTGAACATCTTCGCCTTTGCGGAGGCCGGGGTCATCCACACCGAGAGCAGCTTCGGCGGCAAGCGCCCCGTGACCCGGGGCACGGTGGAGGTGCGCGACGCGGGCAGCAACGAGCTGCTCCTCTCCGGCACCACGGACGACGAGGGCAAGTGGTCCTTTCCCATTCCCGAAGGCTTCCGGACCAAGAAGCCGGATCTGCTCCTGATCATCAAGGCCGGGGAAGGCCATCAGGGCCAGTGGCAGGTCCCGGCCGCAGACTACCTC
>DFYP01000043.1 GCA_002382645.1 Desulfovibrio sp. UBA4079
GAACGGCCCGGCCGGCGCGGCGCGCATCCGGCGGGTGGCCGTGCGGCCCCTGGAGAGCGACAGCGAGCTGGTGCTCTACAGCGACAATCCCCGCGAATACCCGCCGCACAGCCTGCTTGTGGGCCGCGACCTGGCGGGCGACCCGGCGGCCGCCCTGGCCGGGCGGGTGCTCTTCGCCTGGAGCGACATGACGCGGAAATGAACGAAATTGCATGAAATATAATGGGGGCAGTATGAAGCGGAAGAGAATCCCCAAATGGGCTGTGCAACATTTTGATGATTTTTTAAATCATATAGACAGAATAAATAAATTTTTAATAATCACAATTGCTGGGGTTACAAGGCTTCCGCATCTTCCAAATTTATTTATTGCATTGCTAGATGCAGAAGAAAATGAAGATATACATAGTAATTCAAAACAGATTGAAGAGGCAAAGCAGCACGCAGAATTTGCAAAAGAAGAAATTGAAAATGGATTTCAACTTATATATAGCCAGAGCTTGATAGGTTACTGGACATCATTGGAGATGCTAGTAAAGAATTTCATCGTAGCATTACTTATTAATAATGCTAAAGCAAGAAGCTGTCAGGAATTGAAAAGGATAAAAATAAAATTTGGAGAGTACGAGGCGCTAGATAAAATTGACAGATATAATTATATTTATGATTTACTTGAAGAGAGTATAGGGGCGAAGATAAAGCGTGGCATTAATAGATTTGAAGCAGTGATGAAGCTTTTTAACCTAACATCACAGGTTGATTCAAAAACAGAAAGATATTTGTTTGAATTATATAATATCAGAAATATATTTGTTCATCGCCGCGGGATAGCAGACACAAAAATTGTTAATTGCTGCCCAAGGTTGCGATTGAAGAAGAATAAACACATAATAATAACAAGCGAGATGTATAAATCATACAATAAGGCCTTACAAATCTATGCACTCGAGTTAATTCAACGAGTGAGAGTTTATTTTGGTATGAAACGATATGAACCAAAGAATAAATGAGGATGCAGCTACTATGTTTGTTATTCTTATATTATAAAATTTAGTTATAATTAAACTTGGTATATGCCAGCATGCTGTTGCGGATTTAAAATTCGCATACTTTTTTATTGTTACATTGTTAGATTAACCCAATTGGTATCCTGGCCGGACGGGTGCTTTTCGCCTGGAGCGACATGACGCGGAAGTAGGGCTAGCCGCCCGGAAAGCGCACCAGGAACACGGCCCCGCCCCGGTTCTCCCAGGTGAGGCCGCCGCCCAGTTGCTCGGAGAGGCTGACCACCAGCCGCAGGCCCAGGCTCGGGCACTGTCCCGGGTCAAAGTCCTGGCACAGGCCCGGCCCGGAGTCGGCCACGCTGAGCACCAGGTCCGCGCCGTCCCGGATCAGCTCCACGCGCAGGTCGCAGGCCTGGCCCGGCCGCAGGCTGTGCTTGCAGGCATTGGTCAAGAGCTCGTTCAGGAGCAGGGCAAAGGGCACGGCCCGGTCCAGCACGAGCCGCGCCGGGACCGCCTCCACGGAAAGCCGCACCCCGCCCGCGGGGGACGAGGCCCGGACCACGGCCTGGGCCAGCCTGGGGATGTATCCGGCCAGGTCCACCCCGCCCAGGTCCGCGGACTCGTAGAGCATCTCGTGCACCAGGGCCATGGCCCGCACGCGGTTCTCCATGCGCGCCGGGAAGTCCGCGCCCCCGGAATCGCCCTGGTGCACCTCCTGGAGCCGCACCAGGGAGAGGATGAGCTGGAGGTTGTTCTTGACCCGGTGGTGGATCTCCCGCAGCAGGGTCTCTTTCTCGCGCAGGGAGCGGACCGTGGCCTCGGCGGCCTGGGCCCGCTCGGTCTCGCGCTCCTGCAGGGCCCGGGCCATGCTGTCCAGGGCCTGGGCCAGGAGCCCCAGGTCCGTGTCCTCGGCGGGCAGGCCGGTGCGCGCCGAGAGGTCGCCCGCGCGGATGCGCGCCGCGGTGGCGGTCACGGCCTTGAGCCGCCGTCCGAGCACGGTGCGGTCGAAAAGCCAGGCGCAGCCCAGGCTGAACAGGGCCAGGCAGACGAGCAGCACGACGTTGCGGGCCATGGCCTCGCGGGCCGGGGCCGTGACCTCGTCCGCGGGCAGGCCCAGGAACAGGACCATGTACGGCGCGCCCCGGGGCGCGAGCCGCAGCTTCTTGTAGGCCACCAGCCGCCGCACGCCGTCCAGGCCCATCTGCACCGTGAGGCCCTTGTCCGGCCCGGCCTGGACCAAGGTCCAGATGGCCGGGGGAACGGGCCGGCCCAGGGGGTTGGTCTGCTTGGGCGGATGGTAGAACAGCCGCGTGCCGTTGCGGTCGGCCAGGCCCAGGAATCCGCCCTGGGGCAGGCGCAGGCTCTCGAACAGGGGCGCGTAGGACGAGAGCCGGAAGGCCGCCACGAGCACGTTGGCCAGCTGTCCGTCCGGGCCGGGCACCGGCTGGCCGAAGGCGAAGGCCGGCTCCTGGGTGAACCGGCTGACGATGTACTCCCCGGCCGCAAAGGCCCCGCTGTCCACGGCCAGGCGGAAGTGCGGCCGGTCCGCGATGTTCACGCCCTCCTGGGCCAGGGCCGTGGCCAGGACCTCGCCCCGGGGGTTCACCTTGATCACGTTGAGGAACAGGGGATTGTCGGCCAGGACCTTACGGAGCAGGGCCGCGCAGGGGCAGTCCGGGCCCCGGGCCGGGCTCTGGAACGCGGGCATGAGCGCCAGGGTGGAGAGGATCTGGCGGGTGTTCTCGGTGATGCGCTCCTGGACCTGGGCCAGGGACTCCACGGTGCGCAGGGCCTCGGTGCGGGCCTCCTGCTCCAGGTGCCGGGCGTGCTCCACCCCGGAATTGAGCACCAGGCCCAGGGCCGGGAGCGCGGCCAGGAGCACGGCCGTGAGCAAGGCCGCGCGGATGGAGGAGAAGGTCAGGCGTCCCATGGCGCACCACCGGTTTTCTCCGGGGTATACCCGCCAGGGATTTCCGGGCAATGGGCGGCGAAAAAAAATAAGACCGCCGGAGCCGGAAAAACAAATTCCGCCCCGGGCCCCATGTGGCCGGACCCGCTCCGGCCGCCCGCGCTAGCACCTCCGGAAACCACGGAGGTGCCCATGCTGGCCGAGATCATCCGCCTGGAGTCCACGGACGAGGCGACCCTGGGCGCGCTGCTGCTGGACAGCCGCCTGTTCTGCCTGACCCTGGAGCCCCCGGACCGGGGCAACGCCCCGAAAACCTCCTGCATCCCGCCGGGACGCTACCGCTGCCAGGGGGCGGCCTCGCCCCGCTTCGGCCGGGCCGTGGCGGTCCGGGACGTGCCGGGCCGCAGCCAGATCCTGTTCCACGCCGGGAACACGGCCGCGGACACGGAAGGCTGCATCCTCCTGGGCTCCCGGCCCGGGACCCTGGACGGCCGCCGGGCCCTGCTCGGCAGCGCCGAGGCCATGCGCGCCTTTTTGGAGGCCGTGGGCCGGGACCCGGACCTGGAGCTGCTGGTGCGGCCCCTGGAGGCGTCGTCATGAGCCTGTGCCTGTGCGGGTCCAAGGCCATCTGCGCGGCCGTGGGCGAGAATCCCCGCGAGATCCTGCGGCTCGTGCGCGAGTCCGGCCTGCCCGCCTGGAAACGCGGGGGCCGGGGGCTCTGGCGGGCCCTGCCCCGGGACCTGGAGGCCTGGCTCCTGGTCCAGCGCGACCACCACCTGGGCCGGGGCGGGTCCGGGGAATAGGCCGGGAAGGGCGAGGGGAAAGCGGTTCCAAGGGCCGTTCTTTTGAGGTATGGTCGGGCCGTCGTCGGAGCCCCAGGAGGGTCCATGCAGGACAGCCCCGCCATACTCGGCGCGTTCCGCCAGGACAAGGTCCAGAAGGCCGGCCGCACCGTGGCCGCCACCCGGGAATTCACCCAGAGCCTGCTCTGGCTGGTCCTGGCCCTGGACAACGACCGCTGCCTGGCCCTGCCGCTCGGCGAGAACGGCCTGCCCGGCAGGGTGCGCCCCCCGCTGGCCCGCCGCGAGCTGGCCGTGTCCTACCTGCCCGAACCCGCGCTGTTCCGCGACCGCCTCCTGCCCGTGCTCGTGTCCCTGCGCGCGCGCCTGAACGCGGGCCGCGCCGCCCTGGCCGACATGACCCTGGACGAGGCCCAGGCCCTCGGGGCCCTGTCCCTGGACGAGCCCGGGCCCTGGGCCGACGGCATGGAGGCGGCCCGCGTGCTCCTGGAGAGCCTGCCCCCGGACATGGCCGAGTTCCCCTTCGAGGCCGCCTCGGCCATCAACCAGGAGGGCGTGGCCCTGCGCCGGGCGCGCAAGCCCGAGCGGGCCGTGGCCTACCTGTCCCAGGCCCTGGAGATCGCGCCCCGCGACGACCACCTCGTGTTCAACCTGGCCCGGGCGCACTACGACAACCGCGACGTGGAGAGCTGCCGCGGCTGCCTGACCCGGGCCCTGTCCATGAACCCGGACCTTTCCGTGGCCCGGCGCTTCCTGGAGTTCCTGGCCCGCCGGGCCAAGCGCCGGGAGCCCATCCGGTTCTAGCCGGGAGACAGGATGACCGAGCGACGCAAACACCGCCGGGCCACGCTGGACGCGCCCCTGTTCTGCGACGTGACCCCGCAGGGCGGCCGGACCTTCGTGGCCATCGTGCGCGACGTCTGCCTGGGAGGCCTGCGCCTGGAGCTGCCCCGGGGCGGCTACTCCCCCACCCTGGGCGAGCGCGTGATCCTCTCGGACTGCCCGGAGTGCGTGGCCTGGGTCCTGGAGGGCGTGGAGGCCTCGGTGGTCTGGGCCAAGGACGGCCAGTGCGGCCTGCGCCTGACCCGGCCCGAACTCTTGAACAACCAGACCATCCGGCGGATTCTCGACGACTGCTGCCTGGACTGAGCGCTCGCTTCTTGACCGGGCCCGCGTTTTCAGCATATTGTTTTTCTTATCGTATTTCCCGCCAGGGCGTCCGCCCCCCAAGCCCAAGGAGGTTCCGGTGGACCGCTACGAATCCTACTACCGCTCCCTGTACGCCGCGGCCATGGCCGTGAACTCCAGCCTGGACCCCAAGCTGGTGCTCAAGACCATCGTGGAATGCGCGGCCAAGGCCATGGACGTGAAGGCCTGCTCCCTGCGCCTGCTGGACCGCGCCGGCCGCATGCTCCTGCCCGGGGCCGGGTTCGGCCTGTCCAACAAGTACCTGCGCAAGGGACCGGTGGACGTGGACCAGTCGGCCGTGGACCGCGAGGTCCTCTCCGGCCGCGTGGTCCAGGTCAAGGACGCGGCCACGGACCCCCGCTTCCAGTACGGCAAGGCGGCCAAGGACGAGGGCATCGCCTCGGTGCTGGTCGTGCCCCTGCGGGTGGAGGACAAGCCCGTGGGCGTCATGCGCGTGTACACGGCCAAGCCCCGGGAGTTCGATCCCGGCGAGGAGGAATTCCTCATCTGCATCGCGGCCATGAGCGCCCTGGCCATCGAGAACGCCCGGCTGCACCAGGCCCTCAAGCGCGAGTACGAGTCGGTCCTCTCCTTCGACTACCGCACCTTCGATTAGGAGCAACCATATGAGCAAGCTGCGCGTCGGCATCAACGGCTTCGGCCGCATCGGCCGCCAGGTGGTCAAGGCCATGCACCAGCGCTGGCCCGAGGACCTGGAGGTCGTGGCCGTCAACGACCTCTTCGACGTGAACACCAACGCCCACCTCCTGGAGTTCGACACGAACTACGGCCAGGCGGACGTGCCCGTGTCCGCGGGCGACGGGGTCATCCACTACGGCCCCTGGGCCCTCAAGAGCCTGGCCCAGCGCGACCCCCGCGACTGCCACTGGGGCGAGCTCGGCGTGGACCTCATCGTGGAGTCCACGGGCATCTTCACCACCGGGCCCAAGGCCATGGCCCACATCGAGTCCGGCGCCAAGAAGGTCATCATCTCGGCCCCGGCCAAGGAAGAGGACGTGACCGTGGTGCTGGGCGTGAACGAGGGCGCCTACGACCCGGCCAAGCACCGCATCGTGTCCAACGCCTCCTGCACCACCAACTGCCTGGCCCCGGCCATCAAGGTGGTGCACGAGACCTTCGGGGTGCGCTCGGGCCTCATGTGCACCATCCACTCCTACACCAACGACCAGCGCATCCTGGACCTGCCGCACAAGGACCTGCGCCGGGCCCGGGCCGCGGCGCTGAACATCATCCCCACCACCACGGGCGCGGCCAAGGCCGTGGCCCTGGTCATCCCGGAGCTCAAGGGCAAGTTCGACGGCTACTCCCTGCGCGTGCCCACGCCCACGGTCTCGCTGGTGGACATGGCCTGCGTGCTCGAGCGCGACACCGACACCGATTCCTTGCGCGCCGCGCTCAAGGCCGCGGCCGAGGGCCCGCTCAAGGGCATCCTGGGCTACAACACCCGGCCGCTCGTCTCCATGGACTTCAAGGGCAACGCCCACTCCGGCATCGTGGAGGAGGAGCACACCCGGGTCCAGGACAAGAACCTGGCCAAGCTCGTGGTCTGGTACGACAACGAGTGGGGCTATTCCTGCCGCGTGGCGGATCTGGCCAAGTACATGAAGGACAAGGGCGGCTTCTAACGGCCCGCTGAAAATTCCGCGATCGCGGCGTTGCTGAAAAAAGGGCCAAACCCTCGCGTATGACCGATACGCGTCGGGCTTGGCCTTTTTTCGCGCACAGCAAACGCGGTTTTTGAGCGGCCCGGCGGCTTCGCCGCTTTCACGGAAAGGCGAAAGGCGGGGAGGCGAGGGTCTCTCCGCCTTTTGTCGTGGAGGTCCTGGAGGGAGCTGTTTTTTGCCGGCCCGCGCCCGGCCGGGGCAGGACTGAATTTTAATTAACAAATGCCTAGGTTCCCACAATGGACTCTGCGCCAAGTCCGGCTATGCTGGCCGTGACCGTCCCGGCAAGGAGGGAGCGTGGAGACGTCCGGACACCTCGCGCGTGTGCTCATCGCGGTTCTGCTGGCCCTGGTCCTGGCGGCCGCCCCGGCCCTGGCCGAGGACGAGGAGCTGGCCGCGGTGCGCGCCTTTCTCCGCGCCCTGGACCGGCCCTATCCCACCCTGGGCGAGTTCCGCGCCTTTTCCTGGACCGGGGCCGAGGACAATCCCGAGGACTACGCCGAGCGCGTGCTCTGCACGGGCCCGAGGACCGGCGACCCCCGCCTGGACCAGCGCTGCGGCGTGCGCTGGCGCGCCTGCGGCGAGGACTGCGACCAGCTGCCCTCCCTGGCCCTGGTCCTGGAGCGGCGGCTTTTGCCCCGGGGGCCCCTGTCCGGGGCGCGGATCTTCCGCGAGGACACGGGCGGGGGCTATCGGTTGTCCGAGGTCACCGGCAGCCTGGACGCCCACCCCGTGGAGTTCGTGCTCACCACGCGCTACGGCAGCCGCCTGTTCGGCGTGTTCCTCACCAAGTTCGACAACCAGCCCCTGTCCCAGACCATGACCCCGGAGCGGGTCGACGCCCTGCTCCGGGGCACGGCCAATTCCGCGCGGCCGTAGGTCACTCCGGCCCCCTTCGGGGGTGTTGCGGAAAGACGGAAAGGCGGGGTGCGGGCCCCGCCTTTTTCCGGTTCACCCCTCCGCTGGGCAGCCCTGTCAACACGCTTTTTCCGCGCTTTTGACCGCCATTTTCCCGTCCCTTTCCGCGCACCCGGAAAACCCGGGCTAGGCTCCCCTGAACCGGCCAGGCCGGAAGGAGGCCCCATGGACCACGAGGACGCGACACGCGAGCTGCGCGCGAGCTATGCGCGGCTGTTCGCCTGTGCGGACGGGCAACGGGTGCTGGAGGATCTGGAGCGACGGGGATTCGGGAGGGCCTGCGCGTTCTCGGCCGACCCCTGGCGCGCGGCCTTCAATGCCGGACGCCGGAGCCTGTGGCTGCACGTGCGGGCCATGCTCGACCCGCTGGAACCGGGCCGCTAGCGCGGGGGATACATGGTCTGGACCATGGAGACCCAGGTGTTGAAGGCCACCACGGCCAGGAACAGGACCACTCCCAGGGACAGGCCGCGGAACAGGCTGCGGATCATGGCGAACCTCCGTTGGACGGAGCCATTGCCAGAGCCGTGCCGAAACGGAGAATCGTTGCACAGCAAGGGTCTACGGGCTGCACACCCGGGGATGGGCGCAGGGCATGGGGTCCTGCGCCGGATTTCCGACGCGGGCCCGGGCCCAAGGAGGACGTGATGCAGAGCGAGAAGCGCGACTGGCGTCAGGAATTGCCCGAGGACTGGACCGTGGACTGGCGCGGCGAGGACGGGGTGGAGCGGAAGCTCCCCCTGCGCGAGCACCCGGCCCTGGCCAAGTACGCCAGCAAGGACGAGGCGGTGAAGGCCCTGGCCCATGCCCAGCGCCTGCTGGGCCGCAAGGACGCCGCCCCGGCCGGCCGGCCGGACAAGCCCGAGGACTACGAGTTCCCGGACCTCCCCCTGGACCAGGACTTTGAGCCGGACCCGGACGTGCTGGCGGCCTTCCGCTCCCAGGCTTATGACCTGGGGCTTTCGGCCGAGCAGGCCGCCGGGCTGTACGCCTGGTTCCTGCCGCTGAACA
>DFYP01000165.1:0-3363 GCA_002382645.1 Desulfovibrio sp. UBA4079
GTTCAGCGCCGAGGCCCTGGTCCTGGGCCTGGTTTCGGGCCTGGCCGGGCATCTGGCCGGGTTCGCGGCGGGCGGCCCGATCCTGGCGGCCCTGCACGCCGAGGGCGCGGCCCCGGCCTTCGACCCGCAGGCCCTGGCGCTCACGGCCCTGGCCGCTGCCCTGGTCTGCGTCCTGTCCACCCTGTTCCCGGCCTGGAAGGCCTCACGCATCGAGCCGTCCCAGGCCCTCATCGCGCTCTAGGAGTCCCCTGTGCTCATCGCCACCGACATCGCCAAGACCTTTNNGCTCGGGCAAGTCCACCCTGCTCAACATCCTGTCCACCCTGCTGCGGCCCGATTCCGGCAGCCTCACCTGGCAGGGCCAGGACCTCACGGACCTGCTCCCGGCCGAGCTGGACCGCCTGCGCCGCCAGGACTTCGCCGTGATCTTCCAGCTCCACCACCTGCTGCCCTATCTCACGGCCCTGGAGAACACGCTCCTGCCCTTCCTGCACCGGCTGCGGCCCGTGACCCGGGAGCAGCGCGAGCGGGCCCGCGCGGCCCTGGCCCGGGTGGGGCTCTCCGGCAAGGAGGACCGCCTGCCCGGCGCGCTCTCCGGCGGGGAGCAGCAGCGCGTGGCCATTGCCCGGGCCCTGGTCAAGAACGCCAAGGTGCTTTTCGCGGACGAGCCCACGGGCAGTCTGGACAAGACCACGGGCCAGGGCGTCATGGAACTGCTCCGGGCCCTGCCCGGGGAGGGTCTGTCCGTGGTCATGGTCACCCACGACCCGGACTGGGCCGGCCTGGCCGACCAGGTGGCCCACATGGAGGACGGCCTGCTGGCCGGACTCGCCACCACCGGCCGGATGGCGTAAGATGCAACCAATGCAAGGAGGCTTCCCATGGCAAGCGTTCTCAACGGGTTCCAATTCCTGGCCCAGCTCTGCCCGGGCCTGGGTCCGGGCCAGGGCCAGGGCCAAGGCTTCGGCCCCGGCGGCTACCAGATGATGTCGCCCCTGGGCGGCGGTCTGTTCATGATCCTCGGCCTGGTCCTCATCATCATGCTGGCGGTCTGGCTCCTGCGGCGGTCCCCCAGCGGCGGCGCGGGCGGCGAAACCGCCCTGGACATCCTCAAGAAGCGCTACGCCAAGGGCGAGATCAGCCGAGAGGACTTCGAGCGCATGAAGCAGGAGTTGAGCTAGCGGGCCGATTAAACAGCGCAAGCCCGCCGCGGAGTTTTCCGCTTCCCGGGCCGCTCAAAAAACGCCAGGGCAAGGCGCGAAAAAAAACCAAACCCGACGCGTATCAGGACATACGCGAGGGTTTGGGTTTTTTGCAGCAACGCCGCCAGCGCGGAATTTTCAGCGGCCCATTACTCCTCGGCTCGGGCGTCCGGCGCGAGCGCGGGCGGCNNGCCCGGTTTGACACCCCGGCCCGGATGTCGGATAAGGAGCCCCAGCGCAAAGGGGGCCCGGTCATGAGCATCCTCTACGTCCTTCTCGGCCTGAGCACGGCCGTCCTGCTCTGGCTGATCCTGGCCTACAACCGCCTGGTGCGCGGCCGCAACCTCGTGCGCGAGGCCTGGAGCGGCATCGACGTGCAGCTCAAGCGCCGCGCCGATCTCGTCCCCAACCTGGTGGAAACGGTCAAGGGCTACGCGGCCCACGAAAAGACCGCCCTGGAAAAGGTCACGGANNGCCGGTCCGGCCGAGGCCGGAAAGGTCCAGGCCGAGTTCGGCCGGGCCCTGGCCAATCTCTTCGCCGTGGCCGAGGCCTACCCGGACCTCAAGGCCGACGCCTCCTTCCGCCAGCTCCAGACCGATCTCGCGGCCATCGAGGAGCAGCTCCAGCTGGCCCGGCGCTACTACAACGGCGCGGCCCGCGACCAGAACATCGCGGTGGAGTCCTTTCCCACCAACCTGGTGGCCGGGGCCTTCGGCTTCGGCGGGGTGGAGTACTTCGAGCTGGAGGACGCTGCCGATCGCCAGGTCCCGGGCGTGTCCTTCCAGTAGGGCCCCCATGCGCCGCGCCGCCCTTGTCCTCGGCCTGGCCCTCGCCCTGCTCTGCGTTTCCGTGCCGGTCCTGGCCGAGGAGGCCATCCTGTCCTTCGAGGGCCGGGTGCGCGTGCTCCGCAACGGCTCCCTGGACGTGACCGAGATCCTGGCCGTGCGCGNNCGAGGGCAAGGTCTTCCGCCACGGCATCTTCCGCGACTTCCCCACCGACTACCAGGACCGCCTGGGCAACACCGTGCGCGTGGGCTTCGCGGTCAAGGCCGTGCGCCTCGACAACGAGCCCGAGGACTGGTTCGAGGAGNNTCCTACGTGACCTCGCGGCAGGTGGGCTTTTTCGCGGACCACGACGAGCTCAACTGGAACGTCACGGGCAGCGGCTGGATCCTGCCCCTGGAGCACGTGCGCGCGGTCATCGAACCGCCGGGCGAGGTCCTGGAGACCGTGGCCTGGACCGGGCCGCCCGGCTCCCGCGAGAGCGCGGCGCGCGAATTCCGCGAGAACCACACGGTCATCTTCGAGACCACCCGGGCCCTGGCCCCGGGCGAGAACCTCACCGTGGCCGTGTCCTGGCCCAAGGGCCTGGTGCCCGAACCCACGGTCCAGGACAAGGCCCGCGGCCTGTTCGGGGACAACGCCCCGGCCCTCATCGCCCTGGCCGGGTTCGTGGCCGTGTTCGCCTACTACATGATCGCCTGGACCCTGGTGGGCCGCGACCCGGCCAGGGGGCCGGTCATCCCGCTGTTCGAGCCGCCGGACGGGCTCTCGGCAGCGGCCTGCCGCCGCCTCTGGAAACTGGGCTGCGACCGGGCCTGTCTGGCCGCGGCCGTGCTCTCCCTGGCGGCCAAGAAGGCCCTGACCATTTCCGGCAAGGACCACTGGACCCTCACGGCCTCGGGCCAGGTCCCGGAAAACCTGCCGCCGGACGAGCGCGCGGTGCTCACCCGGCTCTTTCCCCTGGGCTCGGGCAGCCTGGAGCTGGGCAGCCCGAGCAAGGCCGTGCGCGACGCCGGTCCGGCCCTGTCCCGGGCCCTGGAATCCGGCGCGGCCAAGGACGCCTTCCAGACCAACCGCCAATGGCTGGCCCTGGGCCTGGGGCTCACGGCCCTGGCCCTGGGGGNNCCGGACCAGGGCTCCCGCGTCCAGACCGGGTTCATCGGGATCTGGCTCACGGGCTGGACCATGGCCGTGTGGAAGCTCACGGCGCGCATCCCGGAGAGCTTCGCGGCCGGGTTCTTCCGGGGCCTGGGCGCGCTCGCCTTCGCCCTGCCCTTCCTGGGGGGCGAACTGTTCGGGCTGTTCCTCCTGGTCCAGGGCGCGGGCGGGGCCGCGGCCGTGCTCTTCCTGGCCTCGGCCTGCCTGGGCGCGCTGTTC
>DFYP01000165.1:3403-3601 GCA_002382645.1 Desulfovibrio sp. UBA4079
TTCCTGCCCTATGCCCTGGCCCTGGACGTGGAAAGCGAGTGGGCCGAGCGGTTCGCGGCCCGGCTCCGGGCCATGGGCCGGGACCCGGAGAGCTATGCGCCGTCCTGGCATTCGGGCGGGGCCTGGCGCGGCGGGGTGGGCCATGTGTCCCGGGGGCTGGCCGCGGGACTGGCGGGCGGGCTCTCGGCCGCGGCCTCG
>DFYP01000160.1 GCA_002382645.1 Desulfovibrio sp. UBA4079
GGCGTTCATGACAACGTAAGGAGGAGGAAATGTTCACCCCAACCCGTCCAGCGCTCCTGCTTCTGCTGGCCGCGACGCTCTGGGCCGCGCCCCTTTGGGCCCAGACCCCGGCGCAGCCCGCGCCGGCCGCCCAGGCCGCCGGGGACGAGGCCCAGGGCCGGATCATGGCCCGCCAGGCCACCAAGGAGCGCCAGCTCTGGATCACGGCCGACCACGCCAAGCACGAGGCCCTGAAAAAGCCCTTCGCCTCGGGACCGGAAGTGACCCAGGCCTGCCTGTCCTGCCACAACCAGGCGGCCATCCAGTTCCACAAGACCATCCACTGGACCTGGCTCGACCCCAGCGAGCCGCCGGACAAGAAGGTCGGCAAGGGCGGGCTCACGGTGAACAACTTCTGCGTGGCCCTGGCCTCCAACGAGCCCCGCTGCACCTCCTGCCACGCGGGCTACGGCTGGAAGGACAAGAACTACGACTTCAGCGACGTGACCAAGGTGGACTGCCTGGTCTGCCACGAGCGCACCGGCACCTACAAGAAGTTCCCGACCATGGCCGGCAACCCCGTGACCGAGCCCACGGTCTTCCCCGAGGACAAGCAGGAATACCTGCCCCCGGACTGGAACGCCGTGGCCCAGAGCGTGGGCCGTCCCGAGCGCGCCAACTGCGGCGTGTGCCACTTCTACGGCGGCGGCGGCGACGCGGTGAAGCACGGCGACCTGGACTCGTCCATGACCCATCCGGCCAAGGACCTGGACGTGCACATGGGCTCCAAGGCCTCCGGCGGCCAGGACTTCGACTGCTCCCGCTGCCACTCCACCAAGCTCCACAACATCGCGGGCCGCATCTACTCCACGCCCGCGGCCAAGGACCGCAAGAGCCTGGTCCAGGACGACCTGGCGCCCAAGATCATGTGCGAGTCCTGCCACACGGCCACCCCGCACAAGACCGCCAAGATGAACGACCACACCGACAAGGTGGCCTGCCAGTCCTGCCACATCCCGGAATTCGCCCGGGTCATCCCCACCAAGATGCGCTGGGACTGGTCCACCGCGGGCAAGATGAAGGACGGCAAGCCGTTCAAGACCACCGGCCCCCTGGGCAAGCCCTCCTACGACACCAAGAAGGGCGACTTTGTCTGGGAAAAGAACGTGATCCCGGAATACCACTGGTTCAACGGCAGCATCACCAACACCACGGCCAAGGACAAGATCGACCCGTCCAAGCCCGTGCGCCTGGCCTGGCCCCGGGGCGACCGCAGCGATCCCAACTCCCGGATCATGCCGTTCAAGGTCCACCGCGGCAAGACGCCCTATGACACGGTGAACCGCACCATGCTCGTGCCCCACCTGTTCGGCAAGGACGACGCGGCCTACTGGAAGAGCTACGACTGGGCCACGGCGCTCAAGGCCGGCATGGACTACGTGAACCTGCCCTTCAGCGGCCAGTTCGACTTCGTGGAGACCGAGTACGTCTACCCCACCACCCACATGGTGGCGCCCAAGGACAAGGCCCTCAACTGCGAGCAGTGCCACGCCCGCACCGGACGCCTGGCCAACCTGGCCGGATTCTACATGCCCGGCCGCGACAACCTGAAGCCCCTGGACTGGCTCGGCTGGTTCGGGGTCATCGGCTCCCTGGCCGGAGTGGGCCTGCACGGCCTGGCCCGGGCCTTCTCCCGCCGCAAGAAGGAGGACAAGTCATGAGTGCCGCGCGCATGACCAAGATCTATCTGTACACCCGCTACGAGCGCTTCTGGCACTGGATCCAGGCCCTGCTCATCATGCTCCTGCTGGTCACCGGCCTGGAGATCCACGGGGCCTTCACCCTGCTCGGGTTCAAGCGGGCCGTGGCCTGGCACGAGTTCCTCGGGGTCACCTGGCTGGTGCTCTTCGCCTTCTTCGTGTTCTGGCTGTTCACCACGGGCCAGTGGAAGCAGTACATCCCCACCACCAAGAAGCTCTTCGAGGTGATCCGCTACTATGCCAGCGGCATCTTCAAGGGCGAGCCGCACCCGGTGAAGAAGCAGCCCGAGGCCAAGCACAACCCGCTCCAGCGGCTCACCTACCTGGGCCTGGCCGCGCTGCTCCTGCCGGTGCAGATGCTCTCGGGCCTGCTCTACTGGACCTACAACAGCTGGGCCGCCTGGGGCCTGGGCTTCCTGAGCCTCGGGGCGGTGGCCGCGGTGCACATGGCCTGCGCCTTCGCCATCCTCATCTTCTTCATCGTGCACGTGTACATGACCACCACGGGCCATACGCTCACGGCCCACGTCGCGGCCATGTTCACGGGCTGGGAAGACGTGGAGGAAGGCGAGGTCCAGGACTGGGAGCGCCACGAAAAGAGCGCCTGATCCCCTGGGATTTGACCCAGGTCATGGCGGCGCCTCCGCTCCCTTGCTACCCAGGGGGCGGAGGCGCCCTTTCATGATCGCGGCCCTGACCAGCATCTCCCTTCTGCTCCTGGCGGCCCACGCCCTGCGTCCCGGGGACTGGGCCCTGGCCGCCGTGTTCCTGCTGCTCTGCGGCGCGGTCTTTTCCCGGCGCGCCTGGCTNNGTCCGGGGCCGAATTCCTGCGCCTGCGCCTGGCCCTGGGCCAGCCCTGGCTGCGGCTGGCGCTCATCCTGGGGGGCGTCCTGGCGCTCACCGCGCTCAGCTCCGCCCTGCTCCTGACCCCCCGGGCCAGGGCCTGGTTCTGCAAGGTCTCGGACCAGGACGCGGCCCGGGCCTGGGCCTTTGCGCTCACGGCCGGGCTCCTGATCCTGGCCCGGCAGATGAGCCCCCTGCCCGTGCTCCTGGCCGACCGCTTCGTCCCGGGCTCGGGCGTCCTGGAGATCCTGGGCCTGGCCTGGTACGCGTCCTGGGCCTGCGGCCTGCTCGTGGCGGCCCGGGACACGGCCCGGCTGCGGCTGCGGCTCTGGCTCCTGTTCTCCCTCGTGTTCTTCGGCCAGCTGGCCCTGGGCCTGATCTTGGACGAGCGCTTCCTCATGACCGGCAGGCTCCATTTGCCCGTGCCCGCGCTCATCGCGGCCGGACCCCTGTTCCGGGGCGACGGGTTCTTCATGCCCATCCTGTTCGCGGCCTCGGCCCTGGTCCTGGGCCCGGCCTGGTGCTCCTGGCTCTGCTACGTGGGGGCCTGGGACGGGGCCTGTGCGGCCAAGGCCCGGGCAACGGCTCCGGAGCGGCTGGCCGCGTCAGCGCGCATCCGGCGCTTCACGGTCTGGGGCCGGGGCGCGACGCTGGTCCTGGCCTGCGCCGCGGCCCTGGGCCTGCGCGCGGCCGGGGTCCCGGGAATCCAGGCCGTGTGGCTGGCGGCCCTGTTCGGCCTTGCCGGAGTGGGAATCATGGTTATCCTGTCCCGGCGAGCCGGAATCATGGTACACTGCGCCACGTTCTGTCCCATGGGGCTGGTGGCCAATGTGCTGGGCCGGCTCAACCCGCTGCGCCTGCGCCTGGGCCAGGACTGCACCCGCTGCGGGGCCTGCGCAATGCGCTGCCGCTACGCGGCGCTCCTGCCGGGCGACATCGAGCAGGGCCGGCCGGGCCTGTCCTGCACGCTCTGCGGCGACTGCCTGGGGGCCTGCGGCCACGGCTGCCTGGGCTACCGTTTGCCGGGGCTGTCCCCGGCGGCGGCGCGGATGGTTTTTCTGGTGCTGGCCGTGAGCCTGCACGCGGTTTTTCTCGGCGTGGCGCGGATCTGACCGCGCGCGCCTCAAAAGGAGGTATGACAATGGCCAAGGTTGTGTACATCGATCAGGACGAATGCATCGGCTGCGAATCCTGCGTGGGCATCTGCCCCGAGGTCTTCGCCATGGACGAGAGCAGCAACAAGGCCCGGGTCACCAACCCGGACGGCGCTCCCGAGGACAAGATCCAGGAGGCCATGGACACCTGTCCGGCCCAGTGCATCCACTGGGAATAGGTCCCTTGGGGACATCGACGAAAAAGGCGGGGGCGACCCTGCCTTTTTTGTTTTTTTGCCATAAAATCCGCACGATCCCTCTCCATTTTTGACCCAAGTCAATTTTCTCAAGCCGGTTTTCCGGTTATCATTGGCGCGAATCCCCGAATCGTGCTAATGTCCCGCTCATTCCCATCCCCTGAACCCTGGAGGACAGATGCGGCGCTACGTGAAACCCCTGCTCCTCGTCGGCCTGGGCGTGCTCCTGGCCTTTCCCGTGTTCAGCATGACCTACTACACCATGGTCCGGACCTCGACGCCGGGGTTCTGCGCCTCCTGCCACGAGATCGAGCCCGCGTTCAACGCCTGGATGACCTCCACCCACCGCAACAACGCCCAGGGCCTGGTGGCCGACTGCATGGACTGCCACCTGCCCGCGCCCCACGACACCGTGGACTTCTTCTACAACAAGACCCTCCACGGCATGAAGGACGTGGCCGCCCACGTGATCCAGGGGGCCGCGGGCTACGACCGGGCCGAGAACCGGCTCAAGGCCTACGCCTCGTTCAAGAACGACCAGTGCCTCAAGTGCCACCGCAACATCCTGTCCATCCCCAACAACCGAGGGGCCATGCTGGCCCACCGGGCGGTCCTCTATCCGGCCGAGGGCGAGAACCGCAGGTGCACGGACTGCCACCGCAACCTCGTGCACGTGGACCGCGCGGTTTACGAATACAAGCAGTACGCCCCGCCCTACCGGGCCACGGGCCTGACCACCCTGGGAACCCACGGCGCGCTCTGACCGCGCCTGAACCGTTTTCGGACGCTGCAACGCGAGGAGGAGGAACGATGAGGACGCTGACCATGACCCTGCTCTGCCTGGCCCTGACCGGAACGGTCCTGGCCGCCCCGGCCCTGGCCCAGCAGGCCTTCCCCAAGCCCAAGGAGTACCGCATCGAACGCGGCATGCCCAAACAGGCCGAGGCCTGCATCCAGTGCCACCGCCAGGAGACCCCGGGCCTGTTCGCGGACTGGGCCATGAGCCGCCACGCCTCGGCCAACATCACCTGCCTGGACTGCCACCAGGCCCAGGAATCGGACAAGGACGTGAGCCAGGGCCACGCCAAGTACTACGACCGCAAGGAGCTGCCCTTCGGGTCCCGGGAGTTCTTCGTGCCCGTGACCGCGGTGGTCTCGCCCAAGGACTGCTCCCGCTGCCACCCGGACGAGGCCGCCCAGTACGCCAAGTCCAAGCACGCCAACACCATGGAGATCATCTGGAAGATCGACCCCTGGCTGAACAAGGGCATGAACTCGGACGATGAGCGCAAGGCCGGCTGCTTCGTCTGCCACGGCACGGTCATCGCCCTGGACAAGAACGGCGAGCTGGACCCGGCCACCTGGCCCAACGTGGGCGTGGGCCGCCTCAATCCCGACGGCAGCCTGGGCTCCTGCACCTCCTGCCACACCCGCCACCGCTTCTCGGTCATGGAGGCCCGCAAGCCCGAGGCCTGCGGCCAGTGCCACCTGGGCCCGGACCATCCGCAGATCGAAATCTTCATGGAGTCCAAGCACGGCGACATCTACACGGCCTTCAAGGAGACCTACAACTGGAACACGGCCGGCGGCGCCTGGACCGCGGGCACGGACTACCGCGCGCCCACCTGCGCGGCCTGCCACATGTCCGGCTCGGGCAAGGTCAAGGGCTCCCACGACGTGACCGAGCGGCTGTCCTGGGAGACCCAGGCCCCGCTCACGGTGCGGCCCTCGGACTTCGCGGCCTTCCCGGCCAAGACCGACTGGAAGGTGGAGCGCGACAAGATGAAGGCCGTGTGCCTCCAGTGCCACGGCAAGTCCTGGACCGACGGCCACTACACGGCCTTCGACAAGGTGGTGCAGGACTACAACGAGGTCTACTACAAGCCCGCCAAGGCCAAGTTCGACGAGCTGGTCCAGAAGGGCCTGGTGAGCACGGACAAGTTCTTCGACGAGGAGATCGAGGTGGAGTTCTACGAGCTCTGGCACCACGAGGGGCGCCGCGCGCGCATGGGCGCCATGATGATGGCCCCGGACTACTCCTGGTGGCACGGGTTCTACGAGTGCAAGAAGCGCTACAACAAGTTCATGGAGATGGCCAACCACCTCCTGGAGACCAACACCAAGGCCTTCGTGTACCCCAACTACCCGGGCGCGGGCGGGTCCACGGAAAAGCCGCCGCAGATCTTCGGCAAGAAGCCCTAGCCCCCTCCGGGGGTTTCACGGAAAACAAAAAGGCCGGGGAGCGATCCCCGGCCTCTTGTTGTGCCGTTCCGAAACGAGGCGAAGCCTACTTGCTCAC
>DFYP01000094.1 GCA_002382645.1 Desulfovibrio sp. UBA4079
TGGCCGCCTCGTACCTGTCCCAGCCGTCTTGGTCCGCCAGGACCATTTCCACGACGTCGCAGCCGAGGCTGCCGAACGAGGCGAGAAGTTCCGGAAGCAAGAGAAAGTCCGCGATGGAACCGGCGTGGCAGCCCTTGGCGGCCTCCTCTGTCGGCGGCAATCGCAGCCAGTAGGGCTCACCGATGAGGATGATCCCTCCCGCGCGGAGACTCTGAGCCAGAAGCGCGATGGTGCCGGCGACTCCCCCGCCGATCCAGGTGGCGCCGACACAGGCCGCCACATCGACCTTTTCGCCGGCGACGTGGCCGGCAGCGTCTCCATGGATGAACTCGACCCGGTCCGCGACGCCCAGTTCGTCAGCGCGGCGTTTCGCCTGTTCGGTGAACAACCGGCTCATGTCGATGCCAATGCCGGTGATTCCGTAATCGCGCGCCCAGGTACAGAGCATCTCGCCCGAACCGCTGCCGAGGTCGAGCACACGGGCCCCCGGCTCCAAACGCAACGCCGCGCCGAGAGCGGCCAGCTTTTCCGGTGTGAAGGGATTGTGGATGCGATGAGCACTTTCGGTAATGGTGAATATCCGTGGAATGTCCACTGCGGAAACTCCTTTGTACGCATGGTGTTGCGCCCCGGTCCCCCGGGAACGGCGCATGTGCCCCGGCCAATGCGGCCGGGAGCGCGGGAGAGCGGCATCCCGAGCCCGGCCGCCCCGGCAGGACGTTGAAAATTCCGCGCCGACCGCGTGGCCTCGCGGTTTTTGAAGGGGCTAGGGGATCACGGCCACGGCTTCCACTTCGACGAGAAAGCCGCCCACCAGCCCGCCCGCGGCCAGCATGGTGAGCGCGGGCCGGATCTCGGAAAAGACCTCGCCGTGGGCCTTGCCCGCGTCGTCGAAGTCCTTGATGTCGGCCAGGAAGACCCGGGTGCGGACCACGTCCTCGATCTTGGCCCCGGCCTTTTCCAGGGCCGCCTTGATGATCGAGAGGGCCTGCCTGGTCTGGGCATAGGCCCCGTCGGGCGCGCTGCCGTCCGGGTTCACGCCCACGGTGCCCGAGACATAGACCGTGTTCCCGGCGCGCACGGCCCGGGAATAGCCGATGACCGGCTCCCACTTGGAACCCGAGGAAATGAGCTGCTGCTTGCCCATGCAGGGCCTCCTTCAAAAAACGTATCGCCGAGGGCTAGGGCATGGCCGGGCCCCGTGTCAAGGAGAGGGGCCGGAATCCGGGCAGGAACCCCGGAAGGGTCGGCGCGGCGGGCCCGGCCAGGGGCTTGACGGGCGATGCAATATCGTATTTTCTATGCAAATCCGGAAAAATGTGCGGGTACTCACATCCAGAAGGGAGGGGAGGACCATGCGGACACGGACCTGGATTCTCGGGATTCTGGCGCTGGTGTTTCTGGCTGCGGGCTGTCCCATCAACAAGACCGGCCCGTGGTGCCGGTACGGCGGGGGCGCACCCTTGCCCCCGTGCCCGGAGAAAGACCCTTTCCCGGACGCGAACGCCTGCTATTGCTATAGCAGACCCGAGGCGGGCCCGGAGAAGGGGCAGGAGAAGGGGTCGCTGCAGCGGGACCGGATCAAGGGCAGGGACTACTGGACCTTGGAACGCTCCGACGCCCGGCTCCTGCACCGCCCCGAGGCCTTTGCGCAGGAGATCGGGCAGCTGCAAAAGCGGGGCAAGCTCCGCATCGGCCTGGCCCTGTCCGGCGGGGGGTTGCGCTCCAACGCCTTCCAGGCCGGGTTCATGAGCGGGCTCCAGCAGATCGGCTTCCTGGAGAAGGTGGGGCACATCTCGGCCGTATCCGGTGGGCTCTGGGCGGCCGCGGCCTACAAGGCCTCGTCCCTCTGCCCGCAGCAGTACTTCTCGGCCCTGGACGAGGTGGTGCGCGACGAGGCGCAGTTCTTTGACTGTGAGGACTTCTCCCCGGTGCCTGAGCGGCGCGAATGCGGCGAAAGCGACCCCCTCCGGCTCCTGCCCAACTCCTATTCCCAGGTCTTTACCGAGGCCAAGAAGCACCTGGAGCTGGTGGACCTGAACAAGGGCTATACCTGCCGCGAGGGCTGGCGCAGGATGCTTGTGCGCCAGTTCCTCACCGTGAACAAGGACCAAGCCTCCGGGGGCTCCCGCGGCGTCTTTGACCGGCCCCTGTCCGAGGTGGAGACCAAGGACCCCTACCAGAAGCCCATCCTCATCCTCAACGGGACCCACGACACCAGGGACTCGTCCCAGGAACAGCCGCTGCTGGCCGCGCAGCAGGGCGAAGGCAAGACCTGGGGCCGCTTGAACATGCCCTTTGAGATGACGGCGTTCAGCATCGGGACCATTGTGGACTGCGGTACCCAGACCCGGGCGGGCCTGCCCCCGGACAAGACCCGGGAGCCTTCGATTCCCTGGCGGTCGGACTACTGCACCAAACCGGCCGGGGAATATCCCGCGCGTTTTCTGGTTCTGAAAGAGAAGGGCTACTGCCCGCTGTCCCTGTCCCACGCCATGGCCATGGCCAGCGCGGTGATCCCGGCGGAGTACACCATGGCCATGGACTGGCCCGTGCCCATCCACGAGGAGGGCGCGCTGGCCAACGCGGACTGCGGCCCGTACCCGCACACCACCCTGGCCGACCAGGGACCGGCAGGCATGCCCGGGATGCCCGGGGTGGCCGCCCCGCCCGGCTGCAAGGGTCTGACCCTGGAGGGACGCTGCACGGACTTCCGGGCCAGGTACATCGTCTCAGACGGTGGGCACAGCGAGAACCTGGGGGCCCTGGCCCTGATGGAGCGCGGCGTGGACCTGCTCATCATCTCCGACGATGGGTATGATCCCAAGCGGGAGTTCGGGGACTATGGCACCCTGAAGAAACAGGCCGCCACCCTGCTCGGCGTGCAGCACATGGCGATACACTACGAGGACGACGGGCTCCTGCCGCACGCGGGCATGAAGGACAATGAGATGAGGGAGCGCACCGAGCGGCTGCACAAGAAGGGCGAAAAGGAGGGGGAGTGCGTTTTTTTCGGATCCTGGCAGGACCCAGGCGCCACGGGCGCCGTACACCTGCTCAAGCCGTTTCTCTACGTGCGCGTGCCCGAGAGCGTGCAGGGCTTCCTCAAGTGGCTGCTCCGGGAGGAGAACAAGGAGTACCGCTACATTTACAACTACATCGTGTTCAACTGGCTGAGCTTCCCCGACGACGGCACCCTTGCGGCCTCCTACAGCCGCAAGCTCATGTTCGCCCACTACCTGCTGGGGAAATACATCGCTGTCGAGGAGCTGAAGCCCTACTTGGATATCCATGGCCGGCTGACGGACTCCTGGTGACAATCGTGCGACACCTGCCGGGCTCCGGGAATCCGCGCTCCACGGGCCTGGACTCCGGGATGCCCCGGGGCTAGACTGGCGGGGCAGCGACACCCCTGAACCAAGGAGGCGGCAATGGCGAAGAAAAAGATCCTCATGCTCGTGGGGGACTTTGTGGAGGACTACGAGGTCATGGTCCCGTTCCAGATGCTCCTCATGGTGGGCCACGAGGTCCACGCCGTGTGCCCGGGCAAGAAGGCCGGGGAGACCGTGGCCACCGCGGTGCACGATTTCGAGGGCCACCAGACCTACAGCGAGAAGCCCGGGCACCGCTTCGCCCTGAACGCGGACTTCGATGCGGTCAAGGCCGGGGACTATGACGCCCTGGTCATTCCCGGCGGCCGGGCCCCGGAATACATCCGCCTGGACAAGAAGGTCATCGAGATCGTCAAGGCCATGGCCGCGGCCAAGAAGCCCATCGCGGCCATCTGCCACGGCCAGCAGGTCCTGGTGGCCGCGGGCGTGGTGGGCGGCCGCACCTGCATGGCCTACCCCGCGGTGCAGCCGGACATCGAGGGCGCGGGCGGCTCCTACGTGGGCCCCAACGCCACCTTCTCCAACGCGGTGGTGGACGGCAACCTGGTTACCGCCCCGGCCTGGCCCGCGCACCCGGAATGGATGCGCAAGTTCCTGGAGGTGCTGGGCTCCACGATCAAGCCGTAGAAACGGCGCGTAGCGTTGGAAACAGAGGCCGCCGCAAGGCGGCCTTTTTCATGCGCTCCGGGTGGAGCCCAGGCCGCGCCAGGTGACCGCCAGGAGCACCACGGCCCCGCCCGCGAGCGCCCAGGGCCCGGGAATCTCGCCCAGGCCCAGGGCCACCCAGAGCGGGTTGAGCACGGGCTCGAGGGTCATGACCAGGATGGCGGTGAGGGCCCGGGCCCGGCGGATGGCCCAGGCGTACAGGGCCAGGGACAGGCCCTGCTGGACCACGCCCAGGTAGAACAGCCCGGCCAGGGAGCCCGGCCCGGGCAGGGCCGCGCCCGCGATCCAGGGCAGGCAGAGGAGCGCGGCCAGGGCATGGCCCAGGAAGGCCGTGGCCAGGGGCGAGGCGTCCTTTTCCGCGCGCATGGCCAGGGTGAACCCGGCATAGGCCAGGCCCGTGCCGCAGGCCAGGACATTGCCCCAGAGCCCGCCCGCGGAGAGCCGGTCCAGGAAAAAGAGCACCATGCCGCCGCAGACCGCGGCCACGAACCCCCAGTCGCCCGGCCGCGTGGGCTCGCCCAGGAGCCTGGGCGCGGCCAGGGCCACCCAGAGCGGGGCGGTGTAGGCCAGGAGGATGGCGTTGGCCGCGGTGGTCAGCCGGGTGGCGGCCACGTTGGTCACGAGCATGAGGGCATAGGCCAGGCCGCCCAGGACCTGGGCCCGGGAAAAGGTCAGGCCCAGCCTGCCCCGNNGCGTCCACCAGCTTGATGGCCAGGCCGCCGGAACTCCAGATGAGCGCGGTGGCGGCCAGGGCGATCAGGGCGGACCTGTCCGGCTTCACCGGCCACCCTTCTTGTGCCTTTCCGTGAAGGTCCCGGAGGGACCCCGCAGGGCCCGCAGGGCCCAGAGCGGGATCACGGCCCCGGCCAGGGCCAGGACCCCGATGAAGGCGATCTTGAACCCGCCGCCCAGGGACACCGCCTCCATGGCCAGGGCGCCCAGGAGGAAGTTGGCGCAGGTCATGAAGGCCGAGGCCGCGCCCACGTCCGAGGGCACATGGTCCAGGATCATGCTGTTGCTGATGGGCCGGTTCATGCCCAGGAAGAAGGACACCGTGAACATGGGCAGGGCGAAGGCCGCCGGGCTCGCGCCGTTCAGGACCAGCATGGCCAGGGCCCCGAGCAGGATTCCGGCCAGGGACACGTGCAGGATGGTCCGCGAGGCGATGCCCACGCACAGCCGCGAGGCCAGGAACGACCCGGCCATGAGCCCCAGGGCGTTGAACCCGAAGAACAGGCCGAAGGCCTGCTCGCCCACCCCGAAGCCCGCGATGTAGATGTCCGCCGAGCCGCCGATGAAGGCGTAGAAGCCCGTGGCCATGAAGGCGAAGGCCAGGGCCAGGACCAGGAACGGGCCGTTCTTCAGGAGCACGCCGTAGCGCCGGAACACGGCCACCAGCCCGCCGGAGCTGCGCTCGAACGCGGGCTCGGCCAGCCGCAGCCCGCCGTAGAGCGCGGGCAGGGCCGAGAGGGCCTGGAGCAGGAAGATGGCCCGCCAGGAGACCACCTTGAGCAGGAAGCCGCCGATCATGGGCGCGACCATGGGGCAGAGCGGCACGATGACCCCGATCCAGGCCAGGGCCTTCTGCCGGGCGTGGCCGGAGTAGAGGTCCTTGGCCAGGGCCAGGGCCAGGGTGGCGGCGGCGGCCGCGCCCGCGGCCTGGAGCATCCGGGCGGCCACCAGCTGGGCCAGGGACTGGGCCCCGGCGCAGGCCAGGCTGCCGGCCACGTAGCAGACGATGCCCGCCAGGAGCACGGGCTTGCGGCCGAAGCGGTCCGAGAGCGGGCCGTGGACGAGCAGGAACAGGCTGAAGCAGAGGAAGAACAGGGACAGGGACAGGTTGGCCTCGGCCAGGCTCACGCCCCAGAGGGACTGGAGCGCGGGGATGGCGGGCAAATACATGTCCGTGGACAGGGCCGGGAACGCGGCCAAAAGGATGATCAGCACGAGATGGGGCATGGGCCGGGAGTCCGTGGGAGGCAAGGGTTGCGGCGCAAGCGCCGGGTGCGCAGAACATAGAGCAGACCCGGCAAAGGTCAAGGGGAATAAAAAGCCCGGGCCCGGCGCGGAACCTGATCCAGGATTATCATTTTCCTTTTTTCCGGAGGGGATGTTATCCTGGCGCAGGAGTTTCCCATGACCGACCAGCCCGAAGCCCAGGACAGCAGACGCCAGACCGTGCTCGTGGTCCTGGCCGCCTGCGGCCTGACCGTGACGGTCCTGGTCCTGGCCACGGCCATGGCCGTGGCCAGCTACCGCGCCACCATGGACGTCGCCCGCCAGAACGCCCGCTTCGTGTCCAGCCTGGTGGCCGGGCAGATGAGCATGGTGCTCCTGGACATCGAGGACAGCCTGGAGGAGATGGGCCGGCTCCTGGGGGTCCTCCCGGACCATGGCTTCGGGGACCACGACCGCCAGTTGTGCTCCCTGCTCAGCGCGCTCCAGAAGGAGCGGCCCTATATCCGCGGCCTGTTCCTCACCGACCCCAAGGGCCGGGTCACGGACTGGACCAGCGACGGCGAGCCCCCGGACGTGTCCCGGCGGGACTATGTCCTGGCCCACCAGTCCGGGGTGCGCGGGATCTTCGTGGGCGCGCCCGTGGTCAACCTGCGCCAGCCCGGGGACTGGGTCTTCGGGATCAGCCTGGGCCTGCGCAACGAGGCCGGGGAGCTCACGAGCATCGCCGTGGCCCTGGTGGGCCTGGACCCCCTGCTGGAGGTCTTCCGCAACCTGGACCTGCCGCCCGGCGTGGGCATCGTGGTCGCGAACCTGGACGGCCACATCTACATCCACGCCCCGGGCCAGGAGCGCCACGTGGGCCGCAGGGCCGCGGGCATGGACGCGTACCTCCGCGACAGGGTCCGGAGCGGCACGTACGTGGGGCCCTCGCCGCTCACCGGCGAGGAGGTGGTGGCCGGGAGCACCCGGGTGAGCCGCTACCCCCTGCTGGCCTTTGCGGGCTTCCGGCTGGAGCAGGTCCTGGCCTCCTGGCGGCGGCAGGCCCTGGTTTACGGCGGGGCCGCCCTGGCCCTGGTGCTGGTGGCCGGGGGCCTGTCCGTGCTCCTGGTGCGCGGCCAGATGCGGCTCTCCCGCCAGGGCCGCCAGCTGGCCCTGCTGGCCTCAACCGATTCGCTCACCGGCGCGCTGAACCGCCGCGCCTTCCTGGCCGCGGCCCAGCGGGAGTTCTCGCGGGTCAAGCGCTACGGCGGGGAACTCTCCTGCGTGGCCATCGACCTGGACCACTTCAAGTCCATCAACGACACCTTTGGCCACGCCGCCGGGGACCTGGCCCTCACGGCCGTGGCCGGGCTGGTGCGCTCCCGGCTGCGCAGCCCGGACCTGTTCTGCCGCTTCGGCGGGGAGGAGTTCACCCTGCTCCTGCCGGGCACGGACCTGGACGGCGCAACGGCCCTGGCCGAGGCCCTGCGCGCGGGCCTGGCCAGGCTGGAGCTGGATCTGGAGGGCGTCTGCTTCACGCTCACGGGCAGCTTCGGGGTGGCCGCCATCCTGGTTGCGGACGCGGCGGTGGAGGAGCTCCTGGGCCGGGCCGACCAGGCCCTGTACCAGGCCAAGGAGGACGGCCGGGACCGCGTGCGCCAGGCGCCCCTGCCCGAGAACTGGAGCCGCACGGCCTGAGGCGCTTGCGCCCGGGCCGCGCCACGGCTATCAGGAAGCATTCTGTTCCCCGACGATCCTCTCCAACCGAGGTGGAGCATGGCGGAAGCGGCCCGGCAGCGCATGTTTTTCGTGGACAACCTGCGGCTGGCCATGATCGTGCTCGTGGTCCTGGTGCATGCCGGGGTCACCGAGAGCGGCCTGGGCAGCTGGTACTTCATCGACCCCGCGCCCAGGGGCCCGCTTTCGCTCCTGGCCCTGACCCTGTTCCAGGCCGGGTGCCAGTCCTTTTTCATGGGCCTGCTGTTCCTTTTGGCCGGGTATTTCGCCCGGGCCTCGCTCCTGAAAAAGGGCGGCTGGGAGTTCAGCCTGGGCCGCCTCGTGCGCCTGGGCCTGCCCGCGCTGTTCTACATGGCCGTGCTCCAGCCGGTCATCGTCTACTGGCTGGCCGACCTCGGCGGGATCCAGGAGCGCATGGGCTTCGGCGTGTTCCTGGCGGGCTACTTCACGAGCGCGCATTTCCTGGGCGGCAGCGGACCCCTGTGGTTCGCCGTGGCCCTGCTGTTCTTCTGTCTGGTCTATGCCGGGGTGCGCGGGCTGCGGCCCGTCCGCGACCCGGGCCCGGTCCGGCCGCTCACCGGACGCCTGGCCCTGGGGCTCATGCTGATCTGCTTCGCAGGCACCTTCCTGGTGCGGCTGAAATGGCCCATGGGCTCGGCGATCCTCAACATGCAGCTGCCCTATTTCACCCAGTACGTCGTGTTCTTCCTCTGGGGCCTGGCCGCGCACAAGAACGGCTGGCTCACGAGCCTGGACACCGGCCTGGCCCGGCGCTGCCTGGTCCTGGCCCTGCCCGGGTTCGTGATCCTGGGCTTCGTGATCTGGCCCGTGGTGAACAGTCCGGACGTGGCCGCGGCCCTGGTCCCGCACCGGGGGGGCTGGACCTGGCAGAGCGCGTTCCTCTGCGTCTGGGAAGCGGTCATGGGCGTGGCCCTGACCCTGGGGCTCCTGGGCCTGTTCCGCGAGCGCTGCAACAACACGAACCCGCTCCTGGGCGAGCTCACGGGCTCGGCCTTTGCGGTCTACGTGTTCCACGCGCCCCTGGTGGTGGTTCTGGGGCAGATGGTCGCGCCGCTTCAGGCCCCGGTCTTGGTGAAGTTCCTGGTCCTGGGGGCCCTGGCCCTGCCGGTGAGCTTCGGCGCGGCCTGGGTGGTGCGCCGGGTGCCGGTGTTGAAGGAGCTGGTCAAGGCGTAAGGAAGCAAGGTTATTGTTGCGCTGGGGCGGCAGGCAAAACCGCAGCGATTTCCGCTTCAAAACTAGGTTTAATTTCCGCAAGATTTTTTTGTGGGTCACCGTTCCAGGGGATTTCATCACGAAGCCAAGTTAGGTAGGCATTGGCAATTGAAAATGCATTATCAAGAAATGGCATCTCAGGAATTTCATTAACATCATAATGAGCCGCATATTTATTTCTGAAATTCGACATTGATTTAATATACGCTTTATATTTTTTATTTGATTTCCCAACAGAATTTTTCAGTATTTCATAAACAGTGACATGAAATGATGAATTATCTACTTCATTTCCATCAATATCTATACCATTTTTAGGTGCAATTTTTGTCCAGTGTATTTTACACATATTTGGATTCATATTGAATATGTTGCAAAACTGTATTATTGAATTTAAAGCACTCACATTAGCAATATGAGTGAAGTATGTTTTGTTTGCATGGGTCACTGGTATTTTGCGCGCTGAGATAGCACGGAAATAGACAAAAGAGCGACAGAATGAATAGAGATGCTCAATTTGTGAGGCGATCAGCTCTTCATCAAGATAAAAATTTTTCATCTTTACGATAGGCATGAAGGGCCTCCTTTTCGCAAGACCGGTCGGCTAACTAGGTATTTTGTTAACCTGTATTAAATTTCCAAGCAATGCGCTTGTGTTTGTGTCTATTCACCTCACGCTGGCGTTTCTTTCTGGACATCAATGTTAATAAAAAGGCAGAGCCTTCCGGCCCCGCCTTTTCTTTTCCTCGCGTGTCCCGACACGGCGAGATGGCCGCTTCCGGTCCCGTCCGTGCGGAGAGCACTGCGTCCACAGGCGAGACAAAGATCTTGCCGCCGCCCACCTGGCCGGGACCGCGTGCGCCCGGCGCGCTAGGTCTTGCGTTTTTTCTGGGCGAGGATGAACTCGGAGAATTCCTTGTCCGCGGTGAGGATGTGATCGCCCCACCAGTTCACCACGTATTCGTTGATGTGCTCGGCGCAGGTGAGGACAACCGCCGGGTCAGGGGTTTTGTTCTCGGAAAAATGCCCGTGGATCTCTTCGGTGAAGACCTGGAAGGAGGCCAGGAACTGGTCGTGGAGCCGGAGATGGGTGTAGAGTTTCGGATAGTTGTAGTCCAGGAGCAGGGCCTCCTCGGTGTGGAAGTGCTTGAACGCATACCCGCGCATTCTGTAGAGGATATGGATGAGCTCCTGGAGTTGTATCTTGGACCTGCGGCCGGTTTCGCAGAGCATGTTGGCCGTGAGGCAGATGTCGAAGAAGCCCCGGTGCTGCGTGTCGATGAGTTCGATGTTGAGCAGATAGTCCGGCTTCCACAGGTTGTTGAGACTGTCCATACTCCCCCCCCCTTGGTTTGGACCCCTGGGCGCGGTTCCGCTGCGCCCATTCAGGGAGCCGCTCTTTTCAGGAGAGGCCCATGCTTTTTTAGCATTGCGCGGGGTTTTTGCCTAGGCGGATTGGCGCAAAAAGCCCCCGGCGCAGGCCAGGGGCTTTTCTGGGTGCAGGGGGCGTTGCGGCGGAAGGAGCCTAGATGGCGGCTTCCCCGGTCTCGCCGGTGCGGATGCGCAGGACCTCGTCCACGGGCGAGACAAAGATCTTGCCGTCGCCCACCTGGCCGGTGTGCGCGGCCTTGGCCGCGGCCTTGACCACCTCGGCGGCGAGAGCGTCCTCCACCACCACCTCGAGCTTGACCTTGCCCACGAAGTCCACGCGGTACTCGGCCCCGCGATAGACCTCCTTGTGCCCGCCCTGGCGGCCGAAGCCCTTGACCTCGGTGGCGGTCATGCCCTTGACCCCGATGGCCCGCAGGGCCTCCTTCACGTCGTCCAGCTTGTGCGGCCGGGTGATGATCTCGATCTTCTTCATGGCGCGTCTCCTATTCGGTGTAGGCGGCTTCATTGTGTTCGGACACGTCCAGGCCCACGGTCTCGGCCTCGGGGCTCAAACGCAGGCCCAGGACGGCCTGCACGGCCTTGAGGATGAGCCAGCTGACGGCAAAGGCGTAGAGCCCCACGACTCCCACGGCCAGGGCCTGGATCCCGAGCTGGCCCGCATTGCCCGCGATGAGGCCGTCGGCGCCCGCCGGGTTCACGGCCTTGCTGGCCAGGACCCCGGCCAGGAGCGTGCCGAGCACCCCGCCCAGGCCGTGGATGCCCACCACGTCCAGGCTGTCGTCGAAGCGCAGGCGGGACTTGGTGAGCACGGCCAGATAGCAGCAGCATCCGGCAGCCAGGCCGATGATCACGGCCGAGTTGGGGCCCACGAACCCGGCGGCCGGGGTGATGGTGGCCAGCCCGGCCACGGCCCCGGAGGCCGCGCCCAGGGTGGTGGGCTTGCCCTGGTAGAACCATTCCATGGCCGTCCACATGGCCATGCCGGCCATGCCGCCCAGGTGCGTGGCCACGAAGGCCTGGGCCGCGATGGCGTCGGCGGCCAGGGCGCTCCCTGCGTTGAACCCGAACCAGCCGAACCACAAGAGGCCCGTGCCGAGCAGGGTCATGGGCAGGTTGTGCGGGAAGAACTGGCGCTTCTCGTGGTCCTTGCGCGGGCCGATGACCAGCACCGAGGCCAGGGCCGCGGCCCCGCAGGTGAGGTGCACCACCAGGCCTCCGGCGAAGTCCAGCACGCCGAGCTGCTTGAGCCAGCCGCCCGCGCCCCAGACCCAGTGGCAGACCGGGTTGTACACGAGCACGGTCCAGAGCAGGCTGAAGGCCAGGAAGCCCGGGAAGCGCACGCGCTCGGCGAACGCGCCGGCGATCAGCGCGGGCGTGATGACCGCGAACATGCACTGGTAGATCATGAACACCAGGTGCGGGATGGTCGCGGCGTAGTCCGGGTTGGGCGCGGGCCCCACGCCGCACAGCCCGGCCCAGGCCAGGGAGCCGATGAGGCCCCGCACGTCCGGGCCGAAGCTCATGGAGTAGCCGAGATAGACCCACTCCAGGCTGACCAGGGAGATCATGATGAAGCTCTGCATGAGCGTGCCGAGCACGTTCTTGCGGCGGACCATGCCGCCGTAGAACAGGGCCAGGCCCGGGGTCATGAGCAGCACGAGCGCGGCGCTGACGAGCACGAACGCGGTATCCCCAGCCTGAACCATGGGGCCTCCTCCCCGGCCCTGCCCGGGCCGCGGTCTGGGCGCTGGCGGGAGGCGCGGTGAGCGCCCGGGAACCCTTGTGCCCCGGGCGTTTTCAGCTTCCCGCCCGGGCCGACTGCAAAAAGGTCGGCCCGGAACCGCCGGTTTTTGGAAAAGATGTGGAATCCAGAGCGGTTGAGAGAAGACAAAAATGTCAGCTCAGTCCGCCCAGGGGCCAGCAGGTAGCAAAAACAGGGGCGCAAGGCAAGAAAACACTGGTCAATAAATAACAAAATTGGAAGAAAAGAGGCGGGGGATTTCTTGAAAAGGCAAGCATTCCGGCAGGTAATCAAAATTTACAGGGGGACCACAAAAAGGGAGGGGGAATCAGGGCCGCGTCCCAGGCCGGGAACCGCTCCGGAGCGCTTGGCGCGCAAGAAAAAGCCCCGGGATCGCTCCAGGGGCTTTGTTGTCATTGCGGGGCGTGGCCTTCAGCCGCGGGGCGCGGTGTACGGCGCGGGCAGCCAGGCATAGCCCTTGCCCCTGGCCCGCACCCTGCCCAGGCCCGGGAAGGGCAGGTGGGACCCGGCGATCCAGCAGGACTCCCTGGCCAGCCTCGGCAGGAGCGCCAGGCGCGTGGCCTTGGCCTGGGCCTGGTCCACGTCGAAGTCGATGGTCACCTCGGGCTGGGCGAACTGCACGGCCGAGCTGTGCACGATGTCGCCGAAGGCCAGCAGGCTCTGGCCCTGGGAGCGCACCCAGAAGCCGCAGTGGCCCGGGGTGTGGCCGGGCAGGGGCTCCACTGCGAGGCCCTCGGCCAGGGCCTCGGCCGGGGCGAACGGCTTCCACTTGCCCAGGGCCGAGTAGGCCGCGGCCAGGGAGCGCAGGGCCTGGATCGAGGCCTTGCGCTGCTCCGGGGCCGAGGCCAGGGTCGCGTCGGAAAGCCAGTATGCGGCCTCGGCGGCCGCGGGCCGCACCACGGCGCCCGGGAACAGCGGCCTGCCATCCGGGGCCATGAGGCCCAGGGCGTGGTCCGGGTGCATGTGGGTGAGCAGGATCAGGGTGATCTGCTCCGGGGCGTAGCCCGCGGCCTTGAGGTTCCCGGGCAAAAGCCCGGCCCGGGGCCCCAGGGCCGTGCCGCCGCCCGCGTCCACCAGGACGAGGTTCGTGCCGGTGTTCAGGAGAAAGGCGTTGATGGCGATGGGCTCCCCGGCCTTGGGGTCCAGGCCCGCGTCCTCCAGCAGGGCGGCCAGCCGGGCCGGGTCCGCGCCGTGGAGGATCTCGGGCCGCACCTGGCCGGCCCCGTCGTACAGCGCGGTGACCTCCACGCCGCCCACGGCCAGGCGGAAGAAACCCGGGGCCTGGCCCGCCTGTTTGGCCGGGGCCGGGGCCTGGGCGGCTGCCGGGACAGGGACAAGGGTCGCGGCCTGGGCCGCGACCAGCATTGCGGCGCTGCGCAGAAAATCGCGGCGGGTGAGCATGGCGGACCTCCTGTTTTCCCGAGGCTAGAACAGGCCCGGCCCGGGCGCAAGCGGGCACCAGGAGGATACCGGCCCGCTGGACAAGGGCGCGCCAAAAAGATCATACTTGGGCCGCCTTCCGGTCCGCGCAATGGAACGTCTCACCCGAGGAGGCTCCATGCAAGCACTCGACTCCGGCCAGCGCCTGGCCCTGCTCTCCGACATGCTGCTCATCCGCGCCTTTGAGGACCGCGTCACCGCCATGGCCCACGAGCAGGGCCGCCTGCCCGGCATGCAGATCACCTGTCACGGCCAGGAGGCCGTGGCCGCCGGGGTGGTGCGGGCCCTGAGGCCCGAGGACGTCGTGGTCACCAACCACCGCAGCCACGGCCACCTGCTGGCCCGGGGCGTGGACCCGGGCGCGCTCCTGGCCGAGATCATGGGCCGGGAGGGCGGGCTGAACCGGGGCAAGTCCGGCACCCTGCACCTGGCCGACCCCTCGCGCAACGTGCTCATGACCTCCACCGTGGTCGGGGCCGCGCCGCTGCTGGCCATGGGCGCGGCATTCGCCCAGCACTACCGGGGCGAGCGGGCCGTGACCTGCGTGTTCTTCGGCGACGGCGCCGCGGCCGAGGGCAGCGTGCACGAGGCCATGAACCTGGCCGCGGTCTGGAAACTGCCCGTGTTCTTCGTCTGCGAGTCCAACTGCTGGGCCGGGGCCCAGGCCCACACGGAGCACTGCCCCATCGGCCGCATCGCGGCCCGGGCCGCGTCCTACAACATGCCCGGCGAGGAGGTGGACGGCAACGACGTGGAGGCCGTGCACCAGGCCGCGCGGACACTCCTGGAGCACTGCCGCGCGGGCCGGGGGCCCGCGCTCCTGGAATGCAGCACCTACCGCATGCACGGCCACGGGGAGCACGACCCGCAGCACTACGTGGACAAGGCCGAGCTGGCGGCCTGGGCCGGACGCGACCCCATTGTCCGCTACGCCGGAATCCTGCGCCGCGACGGGNNGGCCAGCCCCCCGCCCAGGCCCGAAGAGGCCCTGGACCACCTCTACGCCAACCCCATCCAGGAGGGCTGAGCCATGGCCGTGAAGAGCACCGGACAGGCCGTGGCGGAAGCGCTCGCCCTGGCCATGGACATGGACGAGAACGTGTTCCTGGCGGGCGAGGGCATCGGCACCTCCATCCACGTGAACCCGCACCTGCCCACCTTCGGCCTGCTGGAGCGCTTCGGCCCCAAGCGGGTGCGCGACACGCCGGTGAGCGAGGCGGCCATCGCCGGGCTGGCCGTGGGCGCCAGCTGCATGGGGTTGCGGCCCGTGGTGGAGATCATGTTCTTCCCCTTCATCACCCTGGCCCTGGACATGCTCGTGAACCACGCGGCCAAGCTGCGCTATTTGAGCGGCGGCCTGTCGAGCTTCCCGCTCACCGTGCGGGTCAAGTCCGGGACCTTTGCCGCGGGCTGCCAGCACTCCCACTATCTCGAGGCCTGGCTGGCCCACGCGCCCGGGCTGAAAGTGGCCTATCCCTCGAATCCGGCCGAGGCCAAGGGCCTGCTCCTCTCGGCCATCTTCGACCCCGACCCCGTGGTGGTCATCGAGGAGATGCCGCTCTACTGGACCGCGCACGGCGAGGTGCCCGAGGGCGACGTGCGCGTGCCCCTGGGCCGGGCGCGCATCGCCCGGCCGGGCACGGACGCCACCCTGGCCGCCTACGGCGGGGCGGTGCATGTGGCGCTCAAGGCC
>DFYP01000029.1 GCA_002382645.1 Desulfovibrio sp. UBA4079
CGAAGGCCCGGCACAGGCCGCGGCCCAGGCGGCCGCAGAAGCCGCCGCGGTTCATGGCGCGGCCCTGGCCCTGGCCGGAGCCGCCCTGGCCCATTCCATATCCGCCCTGCCCGCGGCTCTGTCCCGCGCCGCAACGGCCGAAGCCGCCGCCGGTCATGGGTCCCTGGCCCAGGGGGCCTGTTCTGTCCTGATTGGGCATGATCTCCTCCCGGCCGCGTGCTGCGGCCTGATCCGGCAAAAGCATTTCCCGTGCCGGGGGAAAATCTCCCGCGATTCCAATGGGGTTGCCTTTTCCGCTCCAGGTGCTACCAGGGATGTGGGCGCGTTTTGCGTCTGAACAAAGCAATCGGGCGCATTTTTAGCCCGACCGGAGGCGCCTGTGGCCATTCCCCGCGACATCCCCTGCGAATCCATCATGGAGTCCCTGGCCGACGGGGTCTTCACCGTGGACCTGGACTGGAACATCACCTTCTTCAACCGCGCCGCGGCCCAGGTCACCGGCGTGCCCCAGGCCGAGGCCGTGGGCCGCAAGTGCTGGGAGGTCCTGCGCTCCAGCGTCTGCGACGGGTCCTGCGTGCTGAAGTCCTGCCTGGAGGCCGGCGAGGCCCGCACCAACCGCTCGCTCTATTTCGTGCGCGCCGACGGGGTCCGGGTGCCGGTGAGCATCAGCGCCGCGCCCTTGAAGGACCGCCGGGGCCGGATCATCGGCGGGGTGGAGACCTTCCGCGACCTCTCGGCCGTGCAGCTCCTCCAGAAGAAGCTCGACGGCCGCTACAGCCTGGAGGACATCCANNTGGGCGAGTCCGGCACGGGCAAGGAGCTGTTCGCCCGGGCCCTGCACTCCCTGAGCCCGCGCAGCAAGGGCCCGTTCGTGGCCGTGAACTGCGGGGCCCTGCCCGAGAACCTCCTGGAGTCCGAGCTCTTCGGCTACAAGGCCGGGGCCTTCACCGACGCGAAAAAGGACAAGCCCGGCCGGTTCCAGGCCGCCGACCGCGGCACGCTCTTCCTGGACGAGATCGGGGACCTGCCCCTGGCGCTCCAGGTGAAGCTCCTGCGCGTGCTCCAGGAGCGGGCCGTGGAGCCCCTGGGCTCGACGAAAAGCGTGCCCGTGGACGTGCGGATCATCGCGGCCACCAACCGCGACCTGGAGGACATGGTCGGCCGGGGCCGCTTCCGCCAGGACCTGTTCTACCGGCTCAACGTGGCCCGGCTCGTGCTGCCGCCCCTGCGCGAGCGGCCCGAGGACATCCCGCTCCTGGCCGACCTGTTCGTCGCGCGCCAGAACCTGCTCCAGGGCAAGGACGTGGCCGGCCTGGACCCCGAGGTCCTGCGCGTGCTCCTGGCCCACCCCTTCCCGGGCAATGTCCGGGAGCTGGAGAACATCATCGAGTACGCCTTCATCCTCTGCCCGGCCGGGCCCATCCGGGCGGCGCACCTGCCCGAGTACATCCGGCCCGTGAGCGGCGCGGCCCCGGCGCCTTCCGGCACGCTTGCCGAGATCAAGCGCCGGGCCGCCCTGGCCGCCCTGGAGCGCCATGGCGGCAGGCGCATGGCCGCCTGCCGGGAGCTGGGCATCTCCAAGGACACCCTGCGCCGCATCCTGGCCCGGGACTGAACGGGTGGGCGCAAAACGCGCCCATCTTCTCCGGCGCATTTTTCAACCACCACGGATGCCAGGACATTTTTTCTGGCACGGGTCCTGCTCTCCCTGCGGCATGTTGCTCTGTCTGGCCTGCTTCGAGGACCGCCTCGCCTCGCTCCTGGACACGGCCACGGACCTGCGGCTGTTCGAGGTCCGGGACGAGGGGGTCCAAGAGCGCGGCAAGCTGCCGCCGCCCCTCTCGCCCCTGTCCCTGCCCGCGGACCTGGTCCGGGCCGGGGTGGAGGCGCTCTGCTGCGGGGCGGTCAGCGGACGGCTCCTGCACGCCCTGCAGGACCGGGGCCTCAGCGTGCGGCCCTGGCTGCGGGGCAGCCCGCAGGAGGTCCTGGCCGCCTGGCGGGCCGGGGAGCTGGAAACCTTGCGAATGCCGGGCTGCGGTCCCGGGGCCTGCGGCGGGAAACCGCGCCGGGGCTGCTGCCGCAAAAGGAGAGGTCATGAAGATCGCCGTGAGTTCCCAGGGAAAGGGGCTGGACAGCGCCCTTGATCCGCGTTTCGGCCGGGCCGCCGGGTTCGTGATCGTGGACACGGACACGGGCCAGAGCGCCTATCTGGAGAACACCCAGAACCTGGCCCTGGCCCAGGGCGCGGGCCTGCAGACCGCCCAGAACGTGGCCGGGGCCGGAGCGAGCGCCGTGATCACCGGGCACGTGGGGCCCAAGGCCTTTCTGGCCCTGTCCAAGGGCCGGATCAGCGTGCACCTGGCCTCGGGCGACATGAACGTGGCCCGGGCCGTGGAACTGTACAAGGACGGCATGTTGCCCGCGGCCGTGGAAGCGGACAAGGCCGGCCACTGGTAGGAGGGGCCATGCCCATTTTCGAGTACGAGTGCCCGGCCTGCGGCCGGGTCTTCGAGGAACTGGCCCTGGGCACGGCC
>DFYP01000189.1:0-201 GCA_002382645.1 Desulfovibrio sp. UBA4079
GGCCCCGGCGTGGCGGATGGCGTTGGCCGTGGCCACGAAGGTCAGAGCCTGGGTCAGGACCAGGTCGCCGGGCCGCACCCCGGAAAGGCCCAGGGCCGCGGTGAGCCCGCAGGTGCCGTTGACCACGGCCACGGCCACGGCCGCGCCCGTGAACTCCCGGAGCATGGCCTCGAAGCGGTCCACGTACTCGCCCACGCTGGA
>DFYP01000189.1:289-8486 GCA_002382645.1 Desulfovibrio sp. UBA4079
CCGGTGCGCGCAAGCCCGCGCTTGAAGCCGTTGATTCCGGCGCATTCCAGGGACCGGCGCAGGAGGCGTCCGCGGGGATGCGGGCCGATGAGCCCGCCGGTCCCGGGAATCAGAATCCGTTTGCCGGACAACTCCATGCCGCGCTCCATGCTGGGCGTCTCTGTAGCATCGGCGGGGCCAAAAGGCAAAGAAGCGGCCAAGGCGCGGAGGCCGGGAGCGCAGGGCCGCAACGGCCGCGCTGCGTTTTCAGGGAAAGCGGGATAAGGAATCTTTGCATTTATTAATAATATTCTATTAATTATACTAACATGTTATATAATTATCCTTAAGAATCTGCGCCGTTGTGGCTTGCTGGAAATCGGCCTTCTGGTTTAAGAATCTCACCGCATCCATGTGGGGAGCTGCGCTCGTGGCCGAGGATTTTTCCGAACAACTGCCGATGCAATCAGGACGCCGGGTATTTGTGCCGGGGGGCGTACGCCGATGAAAGTGGTCATATTGTGCGGGGGCAAGGGCTCTCGGATTCGCGACGCCGCCGAGGACATGCCCAAGCCGCTGATTCCCATTGGCGGCAAGCCCATCGTCTGGCACATCATGAAATACTACGCCAAGGCCGGGCTCACGGACTTCGTGCTCTGCCTTGGCTACAAGAGCGAGAAATTCAAGGATTTTTTTCTCAACTATCACGCCAAGATCTACGACTTCACCATCGACCTGGGCAAACCCAACAGGCTCACGTTCCACGAGCCCTTCAACGAGTCCGATTGGCGCGTGACCCTGGTGGACACGGGTGACGACACCATGACCGCCTCGCGGCTGCGCAAGGTGCGCCGCTACCTGGAGGGTGAGGAAACCTTTTGCCTGACCTACGGGGACGGGCTTTCGGACGTGGACATCCCCGGCACCCTGGAGCATCACCGGAAGGCCGGCAAGATCATGACCATCACGGCCGTGCATACCTGCGGCCGGTTCGGCGAGGTCCGCGTCAGCGACGGCGCGGTCAAGACCTTCAGCGAAAAGCCCCACAGGAGCCGCGAGCGCATCAACGGCGGCTTCATGGTCGTGGACAACCGGCGCGTCTGGGAGCATCTCGGCGAGGGCGACGACCTCGTGCTGGAGACCAACCTGCTGGCGCCGCTCAGCGAGATCGGCGAGCTGGCCGCCTACGAACACAACGGCTTCTGGCAGTGCATGGACAGCCCCCGCGAGCTGGACATGCTCAATGCGTTGTGGGCCAGCGGCAAGGCCCCCTGGAAGTAGGCGTGATGCAGGCCTTTTCCCAATTCTTCGAGGGCAGGAGCGTCTTCGTCACCGGGCACACCGGCTTCAAGGGGGCCTGGCTGTCCCTCTGGCTGACCCTGCTGGGCGCCAAGGTCACCGGCTTCTCCCTGGCTCCGCCCTCCACCCCGTCGCTGTTCGAGGCCACGGGCCTGGCCCGGCACATGGACCATGTCCACGGGGACATCCGCGACCGGGCCGCCCTGAAGGCCGCCCTGGTCCGCAGCCAAGCCTCTGTCGTCTTCCACCTGGCGGCCCAGGCCCTGGTGCTTCCGGCCTACCGGTCCCCGCTGGAGACCGTGGAGGTGAACGTCCTCGGCAGCGCCAACGTGCTGGAGGCCGTCCGGGAGACGGAGTCCGTGAGCACGCTGGTCTGCGTCACCTCGGACAAGTGCTACGAGAACCGCGAACAGGTCTGGGGATACCGGGAGTGCGACCCGCTGGGCGGGCATGATCCCTACAGCGCCTCCAAGGGGGCCATGGAGATTCTCTGCTCCTCCTGGGCGCGCTCTTTTTTCCAGCCGGAGGGGCGGGTGGCCGCGGCCACCGTGCGGGCCGGCAACGTCATCGGCGGGGGCGACTTCGGCGCGGACCGGATCATCCCGGACTTCATCCGGGCCATCCTGGCCGGGCGTCCCCTGGGCATCCGCAATCCCGGGGCGGTGCGTCCCTGGCAGTTCGTGCTCGAACCCCTGGGCGGCTACCTCTGGCTCGCCGCGCTGCTCTCCCGGGACCCGGCCCGCTACGGCGGGGCCTGGAATTTCGCGCCCGCGGACAACACCTGCAGCGTGCGGGAGCTGGTGGACCTGTTCGTGCGCGCCGGCGGCGCAGGGACCTGGGAAGACGCCTCCGAGGGAAAGAACGCCCGGCACGAGGCCGGGCTGCTGCGCCTGTCCAGCGACAAGGCCCGCGCCGTTCTGGGCTGGAAGTCCGTGCTGGACATCGAGCAGACCGCGGCCATGACCATGGCGGGATACATGCCGTTCCTGCGCGGGCAGACGGACGCCTGCCGTGAGCTCTGCCTGGGGCAGATCACCGAATACACACAATTGGCCGCCCGGCGGAATGCCGCCTGGGCCACCGGGCGGGATCTGCCATGAGCGCCGAACGCAAGCTGGTTTCCATCGTCATTCCGGCCTGGAACGAAGAGGCGGTGATCCCGGAGCTGGGCCGCCGCCTGGCCCAGGTCATGGACGCCCATCCGCAGTATGGCTTCGAGGTCATCGTGGTGGACAACGGCTCGCGGGACAAGTCCTTTGAGCTGTTGCACGGCCTGCATCACCAGGACCCGCGCTTCAAGACCGTGCAGCTCTCGCGGAACTTCACCGCCGACGGCGGGGTGGCCGCCGGGCTGCGCTACGCCACGGGCCATTGCGCCGTGCTCATGGACGCCGATCTCCAGGACCCGCCTGAATGCATCGGCCAGTTCCTGGAGAAATGGGAGCAGGGCTTCGACGTGGTCTACGGGGTGATCCGCAGCCGCGAGGGCGTGTCCCGCACGCGCCGGCTGGGCAACAAGCTGTTTTACAAACTGCTGAACACCGTCACCAACGTGGGCGGCACCAGCCTGCCTCAGAACGTCACGGCCTTCCGCCTCATGGACCGCAGGGTCTACGAGGTGCTCAACCGCATGGCCGAGACCAACCGCTTCACCCGGGGCCTCTGCGCCTGGTGCGGCTTCACCCAGGTCGGCATCGAGTTCGACCGCGCCGAGCGCTTCGCCGGCGAGACCAAGGCCCCCCTGCTGGACATCGTCAAGGAGGCCATCGACGGCATCTTCTCCTTCAGCTTCATTCCGCTCAAGCTGGTCACGGTCCTGGGCCTGGCCCTGAGCGTGTTCAGCTTCCTCTTCCTGGCCTGGCAGCTGATCGCCTCGTTCTTCATGGGCAACGCCGTGGAGGGCTACCTCACGATCATCTGCACGATCCTGCTCATGTTCGGTTTCCTGTTCCTGGTCCTGGGCGTGATCGGTGAATACCTGGCCAGGATATTCGACGAGGTCAAGGCCCGCCCCCTGTACGTCGTCAAGGGCACTGTCGGTTTTCCGGAAGAATTCTCCACGGCCCTGGACCGGCGGCTTCCGGTCCACGGCAGCAACCCCTGAGGCCAGAGAAACCATGAAACGAGAGCGCATCCATTCCGCAGGTCCGTCCATCACCCCGCTGGAGATCGCCACGGTCACGGACGCCGTGACCACCGGATTCTACTCCAATTATCGAAACTACCTGGAGAAATTCCAGAACGAATTCGCCAAGTACGTGGGCGTGAAGTACGCCATCGCCACCAGCTCCGCGACCACGGCCATGCACCTCATGGCGGCCACCGCCGGGCTCGGCCCCGGCGACGAGGTCATCGTCCCGGACCTGTCCTGGATCGCCACGGCCAGCGTGCACACCTATACGGGGGCCAAGCCGGTCTTCGTGGACGTGGATCCGGACACCTGGACCATGGACCCGGCCCGGCTCAAGGCGGCCATCACCCCGCGGACCAAGGCCGTGATGCCTGTGGACCTCTACGGCCATCCCGTGGACTACGACGCCATCGTGCCCATCTGCCGGGAGCACGGCCTGATCATCATTTCGGACTCCGCGCCCGCGGTGGGGGCCCTGCTCCACGGCAAGTCCACCGCGACCTACGGCGACATGGCGGCCTACTCCTTCCAGGGCGCCAAGATGATGATCACGGGCGAGGGCGGCATGTTCGTCACCGACAACGAGGAGCACTTCAAGCGCGCCGAGTTCCTGGTGGACGACGGCCGCGACGAGTCCGGGGGCAACACCTTCTGGATCAAGGAGATCGGCTTCCACTACCGCATGTCCAACCTGACGGCGGCCCTGGGCTACGCCCAGCTGCAGCGGGTGGAGGAGCTGGTGGCCATGAAGCGCCGGCTGTTCGACTGGTACCACGCCCGGCTCGGCCAGATCCCGGGCATCTCCATGTTCAAGGAGCGTCCCGACTGCCGGGCCAACTGCTCCTATCCGTCCATCCTGCTCCAGGGCCGGTTCAAGGTGGACCGCGACGGCCTGCGCGCCGAGCTCAAGAAGCGCAGCATCGACACCCGGCCCATCTTCCCCAAGATGAGCCAGTTCCCGATGTTCGAGACAGTGGACAACCCGGTGGCCGAGCGCATCGCCGCCACCGGCATCAACCTGCCCACGGCCGCCTATCTGGACGAGGAGGACGTGGACTACATCAGCAAAACCATCATCGAGATTCTGGGCGTCTAGCCCTTGAGGAGCCCCCATGAAGTGCATTGTCTGCGAATCCACCAACGTCGAGGTGGCCTTCATCCTGAAGAACGGTCCGCGCTACGCCCAGAAGCTGTTGAACACGCAGGACGAGAAGGGCGGCGGCCGGTTCGACGTGACGCTCTACAAGTGCAAGGACTGCGGCATGGTCCAGATCGACCCGGCCGGCCTGGAGCACGACGAGTATTTCGAGGACTACCTCATGAGCCGCAGCTGCACCGAGCTCTACGTGCAGTATGACAACGAGCTGGCCGACACGCTCCAGGCCAAGTACGGCATCCAGGGCAAGAAGATCGTGGAGATCGGCTGCGGCGACGGCTTTTTCGGCGAGCTGCTGATCCAGCGCGGGGCCCAGGTCTCGGCCATCGAGCCTTCGGCCACGGCCTGCAAGCTGGCCGAGCAGCGCGGGGTGCGCTGCTACAACACCTTCCTGGACACGGGCATCGACGGCCAGGTCACGGAGCGCTTCGACGGCTTCGTCACCAAGCAGGTCATGGACCTGGTCAAGGAGCCGAACACCTTCCTGGCCAGCCTGGGCAAGATCCTCAAGCCCGGGGCCTGGGGCCTCATCGACGTGCCCTCCTGGACCAAGACGCTCCTGGACAAGCGCTACTACGACGTGCTCCCGGACCGGGTCGGCTACTACACGGCCAAGACCCTGGTGGAGGTCATGGAGCGCAACAACTTCCACGTCACCGAGGTGTTCCATGGCGCGGAAGGCGAGTACGTGGGCGCCTATGTGGTCTACGAGGGCCAGAAGGACGGCCTGCTCAAGGACTTCAAGCACGAGTTCGAGGCCTTCAACAAGGAATTCGGCCGGCTCATGGATTCCTACCGCGCGGCCGGGAAGAAGGTCGCGGCCTGGGGCGCCGGCGCCAAGGGCGTGACCATCTTCTCCTTCTCGGGCATGGATTCCAGCTCCATCGCCTACGTGGTGGACAAGGACAATTTCAAGTGGAACAAGTTCCTGCCCGGCAGCAGGCTCCCGGTGGTGGCCCCGGACACCGTGCGCGAGAAGCCGGTGGACGCCATGATCATCACCGGCGTGATGTTCTACAAGGAGATCACCCGCCAGCTCGTGCGCGACTACGGCTTCAGCGGCGACATCATCCTGCTCTCGCCCATGCCGCACGTGCTGCCGCAGGAAGAACTCAAGCGGCTGCTGGCCTCCTGATCGCGGAACGCCATGAACGTCTCTGACCTGATCCTGGACTTCCTGGCCGCCCAGAAGGTTGACCGCGTCTTCCTGATGACCGGGGGCCACGTCTCGTTCCTGCTGGATCACCTCTGGGGCCGCACGGACATCGGCTATGTCTGCGTGGCCCACGAGCAGGCCGCGGCCATGGCCGCGGACGGCTTCAGCCGCATGCGTCCCGAGAGCATCGGCGTGGCCGTGGCCACCAGCGGGCCCGGGGCGGCCAACCTGCTCACCGGCATCGGCTGCTCCTGGTTCGACTCCATCCCGGCCCTGTTCCTCACCGGGCAGGTCAATTCCTACGAATCCCGGGGCCAGCGCCAAGTGCGCCAGATCGGCTTCCAGGAGATGGACATCATCGGCATGGCCCGGCCCATCACCAAGTGGGCCGCCACCGTGGACGCCCCGGAGAACATCCTCTGGCATCTGGAAAAGGCCGTGCATGTGGCCAAGTCCGGGCGTCCCGGGCCGGTGCTCCTGGACATCCCCATGGACTTCCAGCGCCAGGACGTGGACCCGGACAAGCTGCCCCACTACCAGCCGGAGGGCGAGGCCGCGGAGGTCCCGGCCGACCTGGACGCCCTGGTGCGCCGGTGCGCCGAGCTGCTCCAGTGGGCCGAGCGGCCCGCGATCCTGGCCGGCGGCGGGGTGCGCAACGCCCAGGCCACCGGGGAGCTGCGCGAGCTGGCCGAGCGGCTGCGCATGCCGGTCTGCCTGTCCATGAACGGCATCGACGCCTTTCCCCACGACCATCCCAACTACGCCGGGTTCATCGGGGTCTACGGCAACCGGGGCGGCAACTTCACCCTGGCCAACAGCGACCTCATCCTGGCCGTGGGCAGCCGCCTGGACTCCCGCCAGACCGGCGTGGACACGTCCAAGTTCGCGCGCTTCGCCAAGAAGATCGTGGTGGACATCGACGCCCGGGAGCTGGGCGCGCGCTTCCAGCCGGACATCGCCGTGCCCTGCCACGCCCGGGTCTTTCTGCGCGCCCTGCTGGAGGCCCTGCCCCGGGAGGCCGGACCGGACCGCGCGCCCTGGCTGGCGCGCGTGGCCCGCTGGCGGGAGAAGTATCCGCCCTGTCCGCCGGAGTACCGGAACACGGCCGCGATCAATCCCTACCTGTTCCTGGAGGAGCTCTCGGCCCGGCTCGGCCCGGAGGACACCGTTGTCCTGGACACGGGCCAGAACATGGTCTGGGGCACCCAGGTCCTCCAGCCGCGCGGGAACATGCGCATGTGGACGGCCGGGGGCATGTCGCCCATGGGCTACAGCTTCCCGGCGGCCATGGGCGCCGGTTTCGCCAAGCCCTTGGGCCGGGCCGTCTGCGTCATCGGCGACGGCGGCATGCAGATCAACATCCAGGAGCTGGAGACGGTCAAGCGCCACGGCCTGCCCCTGAGCATCATCGTGATCAACAACGGCAGCCTCGGCCTCATCCGCCAGTTCCAGGACGACTACCTGGGCTCGCGCTACGTGGGCTCGACCACGAGCCACGGCTACACCACGCCGGATTTCGTCAAGGTCGCGGAGGCCTATGGGATCCCGGCGCTGCGCATCACCCGGCCGGACCAGGTGGCCGGAGGCCTGGAGCGGGCCCTGTCCGCCGCCGGCCCCATGCTCCTGGACGTGCAGGTGGAGAAGGGCTGCAACGTCATTCCCAAGGCGCTCATGCAGCATCCCATGGAGGACCAGTTCCCGTACATCGAGCTGGCCGAATTCCTGGAGCAGATGATCGTCGAGCCCATTGATCCGGCCACCTACCGCATCAAGTCCTAGGCCGGGAACCGGGCGCAGGGAGCGCCCGTGGCTCGCCGCTGGTGAGACATGCGCGCTGACCGCAAACGCCTCCTGTTTTTCCTGCTCAAGGCCGGGCTCGTGGCGGGCCTCCTGGCCTGGCTCGTGCACAGCCGGGCCCTGGACCTGCGCTACTTCCACGTGGCCGTCGGCGGCCTGCCCTGGCTGCTGCTGGGCATCCTGTGCATCGCCGCCAGCATCTGCCTGACCGGGACCCGCTACTGGCTCATCCTGCGCCAGAACGGCATCGAGCCGCCCCTGGCCTACGCCCTGCGGGTGGAGTTCATCGGCACCTTCTTCAATCTCTGCTCCCTCGGACCCCTGGGCGGCGACGTGGCGCGGCTCTATTACATGGCCCGGTTCTCGGGCAGCGGTCCCACGGCGGCCGGGGCCACGGCCGCGGACCGCATGGTCGGCCTGCTGGCCCTGCTCCTGCTCATCCTGGCCGCGCTGTCCGTGGCCGGGCCGGAATACCTGGAGGAGCCGGCCCTGCGTCAGGCGGTGGGCGTCATCGTCGGGGTGGTGGCCGTGGTCGTCGGCCTGGTTGTCCTCGGCCTGGCGCGCGTGCGGGCCGGAAGACCGGCGGCCCTGGGCCTGGGCCTAGGAGCCGCGGGCCTGGCCGCGGGCTGGGCCGTGTTCGGCGGCGAGGGCGGCCGGGTCTTTGCCTGGGGCGTGTCCG
>DFYP01000103.1 GCA_002382645.1 Desulfovibrio sp. UBA4079
GGCGGCCGCGTCCGGGGCCTGGGTGCGCGACGCGGGCTGCACCGGGGCCGCCAGGCCGCTGGCCGCGGGATCGGGCAGGGGTTCGTGCGCCGTGATGTTGGCCTGGAACAGGGCGGTCCACTGGCGGTGCAGGGGCTGGTCCGCAAGCAGGCTGGCGTGGATGTGCGGCAGGGGGGTGTGCTGCGAGAGTTCCCGGGGGTCCAGCCCGGCCAGCCGGGGCAGGAGGTGGGCGTAACGCTCGTGGGCCAGGCAGGTCTCGTAGAGCAGGGCCGCCAGCACCAGGTCGCCCTGAAGCTCGCCCGAGACCACCTCGTCGATGAGTTTCTCCAGCTTGCGGGTGCGGTGCCCGGCCATGGCCTGGAGCAGGAACTGGTGCATGAAGTCGTCCAGGGGTTCCCGCCGCAGATGCTCGAGCATCTCGTTGAAGCTCAGGTTCTGGGTCGGATGGGCCATGAAGCAGCCCACTCCGGCCACGTTGTCCATCAGCCGCAGTTCGTAGCGCATGGAGGTTTCCTTTGGGATCGGTTCAGATGTCCGGGCCGACGTCTCCGTCTTCCCAGAGCGCCACGCGGTTGCGGCCCTGTTCCTTGGCCCGGTACAGGGCGCGGTCGGCGCGCTCGAGCATGTCCTCGAAGAGGTTGGAGCCGAACTTGGGCTCCAGGGAATATTCGGCCACGCCCACGCTCACGGTGTTCCCCAGGTGCACGCCCTGGGCCTCGTAGGGGTTCTGGACCACGGCCTGGCGGATGCGCTCGGCCAGGAGCCGGGCCTCCTCGCAGCCGGAGTTGGGGGCCAGGACCACGAACTCCTCGCCCCCGGCGCGGGCCAGCAGGTCCGAGCCGCGGATGGACTCGCTGATGCGCTCGGTGATGTGCTGGAGGAAGCGGTCACCCATGAGGTGGCCGTGCTGGTCGTTCACGTTCTTGAAGTGGTCGATGTCGATCATCAGGCAGGAGAACTTGGACCCGGAGCGCAGGGCGATGTGCAGGAGCCGGGGGCCCTCGGTGACCAGGAAGCGCCGGTTGCGCAGGCCCGTGAGCGGGTCCGTGATGGAGGCCCGCTCCAGGCGGGAGATGTGGTCCTTGATGGTCTCGGACATGCGGTTGAAGGCCATGCCCAGGAGCTTGAACTCCAAGGGCGCGTCCCGGAACTCGTTCAGGTCCACGGCCGAGCCGAAGCGGCCCTCCTGGATATCCCGGGCCGCGCGCACGAGAAGCCCCATGGGCCCGACGATGCGCTGGGCCAGGCGGCGGCCCAGGAACATGGCCCCGGCCAGGGCCAGGATCAGGCCCAGGAGGATGGCCCCCAGGGCCGCGGCCGTGGAGACTTCCTCGCCCACCAGCACCAGGGCCAGCACAGCCAGGGCCGCCGGGGAGAGGACCAGGGCCGCGGCGTAAAGCCGCAGAAGCCCCCGCACGTGGTTGGAGGTGAACAGGTCGCGCCGCAGGTCGTGCAAGATCATGCCCGCTCCCCGATCCGGGACTTGTGCTCCCGCAGGCGTTCGCGCAGGACCCGCACGGCCTCGCCGCCGCCGCCGGAATGGTCCTCGTACTCGATGGCCTCGCCGCCCGAGAGGTGCAGGGCGATGACCTGGTCCTTGAGCTCGGCGTGGGTGATGTCGCGGTAGTAGATGTCCAGGCTGCCGGCGTCCTCCACCAGGTATTCCAGGGGCGCGAAGGACAGCGGCGGGAAGATCCGGCCCTGCTTGCGGGCCAGGACCAGGAAGTCGCGGCGCGGGGCCAGGAGCGTCAGGAGCAGGGTGTCGGGCAGGCGCCTGGCCAGCCAGTGGTCCAGGCAGCCGGAGTATTCCCAGACCGGGTAGACGTCGTCCTCCGGGGTCAGGCCGCACTCCCGCCGGGCCTCGGTCTCCAGGACCTCCAGCAGGTCCTCGCGGAAGCCGTCATAGAGCCGGCGCAGCAGGGCCGCGCCATAGACGTCGGCCGCAAGCGGCAGGGCCAGGAGCGCCGCGCCAAAGCGCAGGGACAAGGCCAGCCCCGCCCCCAGGCAGAGGAGGTAGGCCAGGGCCTTGAGCGCCGGGCTGGAGGCGAAGGTCAGCGCGAGACGGTCGCGGAGATCCACGGGCGGCTCCCTGTAAATAGCCGTTGCTATACTGGCGGGCAGGGCCCGCGTCAACGCGGGAGCGGGTTGCTGGCCACCGTCTCGAGCAGGTCCCGGGCCTGGGGCAGCAGGGCCCGGGCCATGGCCTCGACCCCGTCGGCGTTGGGATGCAGGCCGTCGGGCAGGAGCAGGTCCGGGTCCTCCACATAGGGCGCCAGGATGTCGGGAAAGAGCGGCAGGCCGTGGCGCTTCGCCAGGGCCGGGTGCACGGCCTCGAAGGCCTCGGCCGGATACTCGTCCTCAAAGGCCAGGCAGCGCACGCCCACCAGGAGCACGGGCAGGTCCGCCCCGCGCAGGGCCGTGACCAGGGCCTCCAGGTTCTGTTCCACCTCGGCCGGGGAATAGCCCTGAAAGGAGTCGTTGGCCCCGAACTCCAGGAGGCAGGCCGCGGGCGCGCCGGCCAGGACCCGGTGCAGGCGGCGCAGGCCGTCGGCCGCGGTCTCGCCGGACACGCCGAAGTTCAGGGCCCGGATCTCCCGGCCCTCGACCCGGAGCAGGGCCTCCACCCGGGCGGGCAGGGCCTGGTTCGGGGCCAGGCCGTAGCCCGCGAACAGGCTGTCGCCGAAAAAGGCCAGGCGCGGGACGCTCACGCCCTAGTCCTGGTTGACCCACTGGCCCACGAGCTGGGCGGTCTTGGGCCAGTCCTTGGCCAGCCGGGCCTTGAGGAACTCGGCATAGACCGAGTCCAGCATCTCCACGCACTTCTCCACCAGATAGAGCTTCTCCAGGAACTTGGAATCCGGGTCCTCGTCCTCCTGGTCGCGCAGGTCCACCTTGGGGGTCTTCAGGCCCGAGAGCCCGAAGTCGTCGGCCTTGAGCGTCACCTGCCAGGCGTCCTGGTCGATCTCCAGGCGGAGCTGGGCCTTGCTCACCTTCTTGCCGGTGCGCAGGCCGGTCTTGGCCTCGGCCAGCTCGCCGCGCGGGCTGGTCACTGAGGCGGTCTCCAGGGTCTCGCCCTCGCCGCCCTGCACCGAGACCTTGTGCTCCATGTGCAAGGCGAAGGACTGGCCCTTGGCGGTCTTGAACAGGCCCTGGCGTTTTTCCGAGGCGAACCAGAGCCAGGTCAGGAAGTCCTGGCCCAGGAGGGAGTTTTCGCGCTGTACCAATGTGAGGTCCATGCAGGCCTCCTAGACGAACAGGGTGGGTTCGAGGTTTTCCAGGGAGGCCGCGGCGTCCTCGCCGAGCATCTCCAGGGCCAGGAAAAAGGGCGAGAGCGGCTCCAGGTGGAGTTCGAAGGTCATGGCGAAGAGGTCCTCGAACAGGGCCCGGGCCTTGGCGTTGGTGGTGTCCAGCCAGATCTGGTTGTCCTGGGTGTTCCAGAGCGCGCTGAAGATCGCGGGCACGGGCAGGGAGCGGGCCCGGAGCTTGAGCTCCACCTGCTCCTTGAGCTCGCGCTTGCGGTCCCGGGACAGGAAGTTCTTGCCCTGTTCCTTGGCCTTGGCTGTCTCGGCCTTGAGCGCGATCTGGTAGTGCTTCTTGAACACCGCGGGCTGCACCCGGCGGGTCTCCAGGCGCAGGGAGAAGGCCAGGTAGTGGGCCTTTTCCGGGGGCGAGGAGGCGAAGGCCACGTCGAGCATGTCGTCGATGTTGGTCCAGCCGAAGGAGCGTTCGTCGGTGGTGGCGTCGATGTCGCGGAAGGCCCACTCCTTGAGACGGGCGGGCACGGCCTGGTAGAGGGTGGAGGGCACGTCCTCCACGATGCGGTAGCGGGTCAGGGCCACGCTGGACGAGAGAAAGCTCACGGGGTCCTCCTGTGGGGCTCGGGGCGAGTGAAGGTCCCTGGGTAAAACCAATTCCCGGCGATGTCCAGTCAGGGAACGGTCCCTTGAGCCGGGCCCGGGTTTGGCCTATCGTGGCCGGGAACGCACAGACAGGAGGCGGCCATGCCGGATCAGGCTCTGGAACGGTTCATCGTCTTTTTGGAGGAGCGCGCGGCCCGGGTGCGGACCCTGGAGGCCGAGGCCGCCAAGGCCCTGGAGGGGCCCGAGGGCCAGACGGGTTTTGAACGGCACATGCGCGCCAAGGCCGAGCTTCTGGCGGCCCTGTCCCAGGACGGCAAGCCCCTGCTGGCGGAGATGCCCGAGGCCCAGGCCTCGCCCCTGGCCCGCAAGCTCAAGGTCTTCTCCGCGGGCGCGTCCAACTCCCTGCGCATCGGCAGCGTGTTCTACATGTCCGCGCTGCTCTACCCCGACGAGCACAAGCCGGGCGAGCCGAACAATCTCGAGGTCTTTATTTCCGAGTTGCGCCAGGCGGGCTGACCGGCCTGGTTCCGGGCGCGGCCGGCTTCGCGGGTCCGGGTTTGGCAGGGGCTGCGCCGGGCTTGGCCGGGGCGGGCTGCGGCTTGGCTTGTGCGGGTTGCGGCTTGGCCGGAGCCGCCTGGGGTTTTGCGGGCGCGGCCTGGGGCTTGCCCGGGGCCTTGGCCCCGCCGGACGGGAACAGGGTGCCGCGCTGGGCCCCGACCACGATCTTGCCCACCGCGTCCTCCTGGACCCGGTTCAGCTCCAGGAAGGCGCAGCCCAGGATCCCGCCCTCGTGGCGCATGACCTTGGCCGGGATCTGCTGGGCCAGGATTTTTCCGGCCAGGCGCACGTCCAGGGTCAGGACCGTGCCGCCCTTGACCCGGGGGCCCTGGTACTGGAAGCCGATGCCCGTGGCCGAGATGTCCAGGGCCGGGCAGCGCGCGTTCAGCTCGGCGCAGGCGATGTCCAGGCCCCGGATGGGCACCCGGAAGGCCGTGCGCTTCTCCTTCTTTTCCGAACCGCTCTTGATTTCGAGGTCAGGGGCCGGGGCCTCGCCGTCCTCGTCCTCCGGGGCCTTGGGCCGGGCCATGGGCTTGGGCTGGGGCTTGGCCTGGGGTTTGGCCGGATCGGGCTTGGGCGGGGTCTTGAGGCTGAAGGCGAATTCCTGGGGCGCGGGCCCGTCGGGTTTCTTCTTGACCGGCTTGGCCTTGGCCGGAGCCGGACGCGCCGCAGGCTTGCCCTTGGGAGCGGGCTTGGCGCGNNCATGGGCGCGGACTCGGCCTCCTCACTTTGCAGGGCTATGCCCTTGCGCGCAAAAAATCAAGCTCCGCCTGGAGATGCGGCTTCGGGATTATTTTCGGGAGATGGGCCGCGGCCGCCCACCCCCTTGACTTTTTTCCCCTTCCGGGACAAAAGGGGAGCGCCTTCCCGAGCGGAAGGAACCGAGCCATTCAAGGAGGCACAGGCATGATCGGCGAACTCATTTCGGACATGGCCCACAGCACCGGCCAGGGCATGATTGGCGTCTCCCTCATCTTCATCTATCTGGCCTGGATCATCTCCGTCGCCCTGATCCGGATCCAGCAGGGCAAGAAGGAAGGCCACCACTAGTCCCTGATCGCTCCGGCATCCCCGGGGCGTCCCGCAAACGCGAAGGCGGATGCCTGGACCTGTCTGGTCCGGGCATCCGCCTTTTTTCTCTCCGCCGCGTCCGCTCAGATGGTCCGGCGGCCTTCCCGGGCGATGTCCAGGAGATAGCGGCCATAGGCGTTCTGCTGCATCTCCCGGCCCAGGGCCTCCAGCTGGGCCGCGTCGATGTGGCCCATGTGGAAGGCGATCTCCTCGGGGCAGGAGACGATGACGCCCTGGCGTTCCTGGATCACGCTCACGTAGTTGGCCGCGCGCAGCAGGCTCTCGTGGGTGCCCATGTCCAGCCAGGCGAAGCCCCGGCCTAGAATCTCCACGCGCAGCTCGCCCGCGGCCAGATAGGCGTTGTTCACGTCCGTGATCTCCAGCTCGCCGCGGGCCGAGGGTTTCAGGCCCCGGGCGATCTCGATGACCCGGTTGTCGTAGAAGTACAGGCCCGTGACCGCGAAGCGCGAGCGCGGGACCTTGGGCTTCTCCTCGATGCCCAGGGCCTTGCCGTTGGCGTCGAACTCCACCACGCCGTAGCGCTCGGGGTCCTTCACCGGATAGGCCAGGACCACGCCGCCCTTCTCAAGCCGGGCGCAGTTCTGGAGCAGGGCGGTGATGCCCTGGCCGAAGAACAGGTTGTCCCCGAGCACCAGGCTCACGGAATCCCGGCCGATGAACTCCGCGCCGATGAGGAAGGCCTGGGCCAGGCCCTCGGGCCGGGGCTGCTCGGCGTATTCCAGGCGCAGGCCCCAGCGGGAGCCGTCCCCGAGCATGGCCCGGAAGCGCGGCAGGTCCTCGGGGGTGGAGATGATCAGGATTTCCCGGATGCCCGCCAGCATGAGCACGGACAGCGGGTAGTAGATCATGGGCTTGTCATAGACCGGCAGGAGCTGCTTGCTCACGGCGCGGGTCAGGGGGTAGAGCCGCGTGCCCGAGCCGCCCGCCAGGATGATCCCTTTCATGCCGCCCTCGTCCGCCCGGAGCCTGCGCCGGGGTTTCTCGGTTTTACATTCGCCCGCACCTGGGCTATCAGCCGAGGAGCCGAACAGCTGCAAGACTAACTGGCCGGGCCGCCGATGGCAACCGGCCGCGTCGTTTTCCGGATCAGGAACCGAGGAGTTGGCGCATGCCGCTTTTTCCCGGCCTCTGGGCCGTGCTCTTCCTGCTGACCGTCCTGGGCGGGGTGTTCGCGCTGTTCGTGCTCCTGCCCGCCAGCCTGGCCGCCGGGGCCTTCGCCAAGCTCGGCCTGACCCCGCCCCAGGGATTCTTCCTGTTCTTCCTGACCTTCCTGGGCCGGGCCCTGGACATCCCGGTGCGCCGCACCAGCCGCCTGGTGCGCCAGTTCGGCGTGTCCCCTCTGGGCCCGTTCCTGTATGTCTCGCCGTTCAGCCGTCCGGCCAAGCCCGAGGTGATCCTGGCCGAGCTCTCGGAGCAGACCGTGGCCGTGAACGTGGGCGGCTGCCTCGTGCCGGTGATCCTCTCGGGCTACCTCCTGGCCCGGCAGCAGTGGGTTCTGGCCCAGTCGCCCTGGTTCTGGCTCTGCCTGGTCCTGGTGGCCGTGGCCTCCTTTGCCGCGGTCCGGGTGGTGCCGCACTTCGGCCTGCGTCTGCCCCTCTGGGTGCCGCCCTTTGCCACCATCGTCACCGCGGCCCTGTTCGCCCCGGTGGAGCTGGCCCCCACCGTGGCCTACGTGGCCGGGTCCCTGGGCGCGCTCCTGGGCGGCAACGTCCTCCATCTTCTGGACCCGCGCACCCGCGACCGCCTGGACGCCCCGCTCATCTCCATCGGCGGGGCCGGGACCTTCGGCGGTGTGTTTTTGGCCGGGGTCCTCTCGGTGCTCCTGTCGTGAGCGCGGCATCCGGGCCCCTGGTGGCCGTGAGCCGCTGCCTGCTGGGCGAGCGGGTGCGCTACGACGGACGCCACAAGCTGGCCTTTGAGATCATCTCCCGGCTGGCCCGGACCTGCCGCCTGGTGGGGATCTGCCCCGAGGTGGAGGCCGGTCTGCCCGTGCCCCGCGAGCCCGCCCACGTGGGCGGCACACCGCTCCGGCCCCGGTTCGTGGACAACGCCAGCGGCCGGGACCACACCTTCCGGGTCATGGGCTGGGTGGAGCAGCGGCTCCAGCGCCTGGAACGCGAGCCGGTTTTCGGCTATGTCTTCAAGAGCGGCTCGCCCAGCTGCGCGGCCGTGACCAAGGTGCCGGTGTTCACCGCGGCGGGCTGTCCCGTGGGCCGCAGCTTCGGGCTCATGGCCCGGGCCTTCCGGGAGCGTTTTCCCGCAGTGCCCGTGGCCGACGAGCGTCTCCTGGCCGATCCCGTGGAACTGGAGCGCTTCCTGGATGCGGTCCTGCGGCTGGCCCGGAACAAAGGAGAGGGATGATGGCCGAGATGACCCTTGCCGTGACCGCCGCGCTTGCGCCGGGGCAGCGCCTGCTGCTGGCCTCCGGCCCCCTGGAACAACATTAAAAAAATTCAAATACCAATCAAACAAACTTTTGAGGACCTAA
>DFYP01000058.1 GCA_002382645.1 Desulfovibrio sp. UBA4079
CCACGCCGGGCAGGATCTCCACCAGGGCGCCCACTTCCAGGATCTTCTTGACCACGCCCTCGTAGTTCTTCCCGGGCTCCGGAGTCTGGTCGTAGTACTGGACCATCTCCTTGGTCTTCTCCAGGGACTCCAGGGTCGGGGCGAAGATCGAGACCTTGCCGGAATCCTCGATGTCGATGTCCGCGCCGGTCTCGGCGGTGATGGCCTTGATGTTCTTGCCGCCGGGGCCGATGACGCTGCGGATCTTCTCGGGGTTGATGAACAGCACGGCCATCTGCGGGGCCAGGTCCGAGAGCTCGGGCCGGGGCGCGGCCAGGACCATGTTCATGTGTTCGAGGATGTGCAGCCGGGCGTCGCGGGCCTGGGCCAGGGCGCGGCGCAGCACCTCGGACGGGATGCCCGTGGAGAGCTTCACGTCCATCTGGATGCCGCTGATGCCGTCCTTGGACCCGGCGACCTTGAAGTCCATGTCGCNNGTGCCGGCGACCTTGAAGTCCATGTCGCCCAGGGCGTCCTCGTCACCGAGGATGTCCGTGAGCACGAGGTAGTCGTCGCCCTCCTTGGTCAGGCCCATGGCGATGCCGGCCACGGGCTCCTTGATGGGCACGCCCGCGTCCATGAGCGCCAGCGTGGCGCCGCAGACCGTGGCCATGGAGGAGGAGCCGTTGGAGTCCATGACCTCGGAGACCACCCGCAGGGTGAAGGGGAAGTCGTCCGGGGAGGGCAGGACCTGGGCGATGGAGCGCTCGGCCAGCGCGCCGTGGCCGATGTCCCGGCGCGAGGGGCCGCGCATGGGCCGGACCTCGCCCACGGAGTAGGCCGGGAAGTTGTAGTGCAGCATGAAGCGCTTGGACTCCTCGCCGGTGAGGGTCTCGATGCGCTGCTCGTCGCGGGTGCTGCCCAGGGTGGCGATGACCAGGGCCGTGGTCTCGCCGCGGCGGAACAGGCAGGAGCCGTGGGTCATGGGCAGCACGCCCACCTCGATGGACAGGGGCCGCACGGTCTTCAGGTCGCGGCCGTCGATGCGCACGCCCTCGGCCTTGATCCGGCCGCGCATGAGCTTCTTGCCCAGGGCCTCGACCACGCTCTTGGCCAGCTTGGCCTTTTCCGGGGTCTCGGCGAACTTCTCGGCCACGGCGGCCAGGGCCTTGGCCTCGGCCGCGGACTTGGCCTCGCGGCGGGCGGTCTTGGCCGGGATGGCCAGGGCGGCCTTGAGCCCGTCGGTGGCCACTTCGGCCACGTAGGAGACCAGCTCGGGGGCCGGTTCCGGCGCGGTCACTTCGACCTTGGGCTTGCCGACCTTGGAGCGCAGCTCCTCCTGCAGGTCGATGAGCGGCAGGATCTGCTTGTGGCCCCATTCCAGGGCGTCGGCGATGAGCTCCTCGGAGAGGAACTGGGCGCCGCCCTCGACCATGACCACGGCCTCGCGGCTGGCCGCGAAGATGAGGTTCAGGCTGCTTTCGCCCTGGGTCTTGTGGTAGGTCGGGTTGAGCACGAACTGGCCGTCGATGTAGCCCACACGGGCGCCCGCGATGGGGCCCAGGAAGGGCATGGGCGAGAGGTGCAGGGCGGCCGAGGCGCCGGTCAGGGCCAGCACGTCGGGGTTGGTGTTGCGGCCGGCCGAGAGCACCGTGGCGATGACCTGGACCTCGTCGGCGAAGCCCTTCTTGAACAGCGGCCGGATGGGCCGGTCGATGAGCCGGGAGACCAGGGTCTCGCGCTCCGAAGGCCGGCCGATCTCGCGGCGGAAGTAGCTGCCGGGGATGCGCCCGGCGGCGTAGGACATCTCCTGGTAGTTGCAGGTCAGCGGGAAGAAGCCCTTGTCCTCGGGCAGGGGCGCGGACACGGCCGTGACCTGGACCACGGTGTTGCCGGACTGGACCCAGACCGAGCCGTGGGCCTGGTTGGCCATCTTGCCGGTCTCCATGATGATTTCAATGCCGCCGGCGAGCGTGGCGGAGACGCGGGTTTTTTCAAACGGTTTGAGCATACATTCCTCTATGGGGAGTCAGAGTGGGCGCGCCGCGTTCCCCCGGAACGTGAGAAGGCTTGGGAAAGGGCTCTTGGCGGGCAAAAGCGCTTTCCGCAGCCAACCACGTCCTGACCGGGACCATCCCGGTCCGGGGGCCCGAAGCCTCGCGCTCCTTGCGCGGGTCCGGGCCTGGCGCGCGGAAACATCCCCGGGGGCGACGGCCGCCCCCGGGGACTGGGTCCAAAACCTGCGGCTTTCCGGCTACTTGCGGATGCCGAGGCGCTGAATCAGATCGCGATACCGCTGGATGTCCTTGTTCTTCAAGTAGTTCAGAAGCTTCCGGCGCTGGCCGACCAGCTTGAGCAGGCCGGTGCGGGAGTGGAAGTCCTTCTTGTGGACCTTGAAGTGTTCGGTCAGGTACGCGATCCGTTCGGTGAGCAGAGCCACCTGCACCTCGGGCGACCCGGTGTCGCCTTCGTGCCGCTTGTAATCCTCGATGATCTTGTTCTTTCCGTCGGCATCCAAAACCACAGCGCTATCCTCCAATGCTGGTTGTTCAACTCGCCGAACCGGGTCCCTTCTCGCGGCCTGGCGCTTCTTCGCTCCAGAGTCCCCGCAGGATGGCCCAACGCAATTGTCCGTCCTTGGCCTGAGCCTCCACCAGCGCCAGGGGCAGTCCCTCGGGCGTGAGGAGGACGGCATGGTCCCCCGCGGCCTGGGTCTGACCCTGTCCGGTTTCGCTGAGCGGCAGCCAAGCCCCGTTTTTCACCAGGGCAGCCAGCGGTTCGCTCAAGCGGAGCCGGGGCCAGTGGGGGAGCGCCTCGGCCAGCGGGATGACCCGCTGGGCAAAACGCTCCGGCTCACCAAGGACGGCCTCGAGATCGTGGGCCTGATCCAGCCCAAAGGGCTGGCTCGCCTCGCGGGTCAGTTGCGTGAGAATGGCGCCGCATCCAAGTCGCTTCCCCAAGCTGTGGACCAGGGAGCGTACATAGGTGCCTGCCGAACACCTGACCCTGAATCTCGCCGCTGGAAGGGTGATTTCCAACGGTTCGGCATGGAAAACCGTGACGGTCTTGGTCTTGACCGGCACTTCCTCGCCGGCCCGTGCCAGCGAGTACAGCGGTTTCCCCTTATGTTTCGCCGCCGAATAGGCGGGTACTTCCTGTTCTGTCAAGCCTTCCCAGGCCCGGATGGCCTGGGCCACCTCCTCGGGGGAGGCGGTCACCGGGGCCTCGGCGGTCACGGCGCCCTCGGCGTCGTAGGTGTCGCTGGTGACACCGAGCTTCAGCTCTCCGGAATAGATCTTCTCCCTGCCGGTGAGGTAGGAAGCCACCTTTGTACCCTGTCCCAGCAGAACGAGCAACACCCCCTCGGCCAGGGGGTCCAGGGTCCCGGCGTGGCCGATTTTGGGCTGGCCCAGGGCGTGCTTGATGCGGTTCAGGCAGGCCGCCGAGGTGGGCCCGGCGGGCTTGCGCAGCACGAGCAGGCCGTCCAGCTGGCGCGGGTCCGAGCGCTGGCGTCTGCTCACTCGGCGGCCCCCAGGCCGGGCATCCGGCCCACGGCCGCGTCCAGGCGGTCCAGGACCTCCTGCAACGGGCCCTCGGCCGAGGCCCCGGCCGCGTTTTTGTGGCCGCCGCCGCCGAACTGGGCGGCCACGGCCTGCACGTCGTCGCTGCCCTGGGAGCGCAGGCTCATCTTCCAGCGTTCCGGGCCTTCCTGGCGCACCAGCACACAGATGCGCACCCCGCGCAGGCGGCGGAAAAAGTTGATGAACTCCTCGCAGTCCTCGGCCGTGGTGCCGGTGGTCCGGAAGTCCTCGCTCGTGATCACGGCCCAGGCCAGCAGGCCGCCCCGGCGCAGTTCCAGGCTGCCCAGCACGCGGCCCCAGAGGTCCATGCGGCCCAGGCTCCACTGGTTGTGGATGTCCGCGTTGATGCGCTCCAGGGGCAGGCCCTGGCGGAGCAGCTCGGCGGCCAGCTCCAGGACCTGGGGCGTGGTGTTGCCGTAGGTGAAGTGTCCGGTGTCCGTGGTCACGGCCAGGTACACGGCCTCGGCCAGCCCGCCGGTGAGCGGCACATCGGCCTCGCGGGCCAGTTGGGCCACCATGGCGCCCACGGCCGGCTCGGCGGCGTCCACCCAGTTCACGGCCCCGAACGAGGGGTTGTCCCCGTGGTGGTCGATGTTCAGGGTGCGGGCCGGATCCAGCCGTTCGAAAAGCTCCTTGCCCAGGCGCTGGGGCGAGCCGCAGTCCAGGGCCAGAATCCATTCCGGCAGGACCTCGGGCAGGCGGGTCTCCACAGGGCAGGGCAGGGGCAGCCAGGCGTAGCGCTCGGGCATCCCCGCGGGGCTGTAGAGGGTCACGTCCTTGCCCAGGGCCTGGAGCAGGAATCCGGCCGCGGCCATGCTGCCGATGGCGTCACCGTCCGGGTTGACGTGGGCGGCCACCAGGAACGAGCGGCTATTCTTCAGGATTTTCGTGATGTCCCGGATGGGCGTGCCCATAGACCATGTCCTCGAGAAAGGTGTCGTGCAGGAAGCGCAGCTCGGGCAGGTAGCGCAGCTTGAGGCGCGTGCCGAGCATGGCCCGGAGCTTGCCCCCGCACTTGGCCAGGGCGGCCCGGGCGTCCTCCAGGGGCTTTTCCCCGGCGGGCAGGGTGAAGAAGACCTCGGCGATGCGCAGGTCCTTGTTCATGCGCACCCCGGAGAGCGTGACCCGCTCCAGGCGCGGGTCCTGAATGTCCTCGGCGAGCATGGTGGCCAGCTCGCGCAGGATCTGATCGCCCAGCCGGACCGAGCGCCGCGTGTCCGATGTCTTCACCTCAAGCCTCCCCGGAACTGGAAAAAATTTCGGTGTCGCAGTGGACCAGTTCATAGTCCGTTGCGGCCTCCACCAGGTTCAGGGCCTTGGACAGCCGGCCCTCCACCACCTTGGAGTCGTTGCCCACGGTCACGGCGGCCAGGACCAGGCGCTCGTGGGCGTCCATGGCCTCCACCTCGGACACGGCCAGATTGAAGGTGTTGCGCAACTTCTGCTTGAGGCTCTGGGCCACCTTGCGCTTGCCCTTGAGCGAGTCGTTGCCGTGCAGCCGGAAGTCCAGGGTGAGCACACCGATGATCATATCATATATCTTTGGGGGTTCCACCCCCAAGCCTCGGCCAGGGAAGTGACTCCCCTGGACCCCCATCTGCGGGCGTTTTGGCCCGGGCACGTTTACGCGCCCGGGCCAAAACGCCCGCGATCGCGGGGGCCCGGGGGGCCGCGCGGCCCCCCGGATGCCTTCTCTTGTCTATTCCAGTGTCCTGGCGACTTCCTTGAGCTCGAAGGCCTCGATCACGTCGCCGATCTTCACGTCGTTGAAGTTCTCCAGGCCCACGCCGCATTCGTAGCCCTTGGCCACTTCCTTGGCGTCGTCCTTGAAGCGCTTGAGGGAGGCCAGCTGGCCGGTGTAGACCACCACGCCGTCGCGCAGCAGGCGGACCTTGGCGTTGCGGGTGAGCTTGCCGTCCACCACGCCGCAGCCGGCCACGGTGCCGACCTTGGGCACGCTGAAGGTGTTGCGCACCTCGGCCTGGCCCAGGTAGACCTCCTGGATGTCCGGGGCGAGCATGCCGGACATGGCGTCCTTGATCTCGCCCACCAGCTTGTAGATGATGTCGTAGAAGCGGATCTCCACGTTCTCGCGCTCGGCGACTTCCTTGACCTTGGCCGTGGGCCGCACGTTGAAGCCGATGATGATGGCCTGGGAAGCAGCGGCCAGCATGACGTCGGACTCGGTGATCGCGCCCGCGCCGCCGTGCACCACCTGGACCTTGACCTCGTCGGTGGAGAGCTTGTTGAGGGCCTCGCCGATGGCCTCCAGGGAGCCCTGCACGTCGGCCTTGACCAGCAGGTTGAGGGTCTTGGCCTCCTGATCCGGCTTGGAGGCCAGGAAGGACTCGAGCGAGATCTTGGACTTGCCGCCCAGCTCCTTCTCGCGCTGCTTGATCATGCGGGACTGGGCGATGCGCCGGGCGACCTTGTCGTCGGCCACCACGGCGAACTCGTCGCCGGCCTCGGGCAGGCCGTCCAGGCCCTGGATCTCCACGGGCATGGCCGGTCCGGCGCTTTTGATCTTCTTGCCCTGGTCGTTGAACATGGCCCGGATCTTGCCGTGCTGCACGCCGCAGACAAAGGCGTCGCCCACATGGATGGTGCCCTCGACGATGAGCAGGGTGCCCACCGGGCCGCGGCCCTTGTCCAGCTTGGCCTCGATGATGTGGCCGCGGGCGTGCTTGTCCGGGTTGGCCTTGAGCTCCAGCACCTCGGCCTGGAGCAGGATCATTTCCAGCAGCTCGTCGATGCCGACCTTCTGCTTGGCCGAGACGTGGGCGTAGATGGTCTCCCCGCCCCAATCCTCGGGCACCAGGCCGAATTCGGAGAGCTCCCGGCGCACCCGGTCGGGGTTGGCGCCGTCCTTGTCGATCTTGTTCACGGCCACCACGATGGGCACCTTGGCGGCGCGGGCGTGGTTGATGGCCTCGCGGGTCTGGTCCATGACCCCGTCGTCGGCCGCCACCACCAGGACCACGATGTCCGTGACCTGGGCGCCGCGGGCGCGCATGGTGGTGAAGGCCTCGTGGCCCGGGGTGTCCAGGAAGACGATCTCGCCGCGGGCCGTGGCCACGTGGTAGGCGCCGATGTGCTGGGTGATGCCGCCGGCCTCGCCCGCGGTCACGTTGGTGGTGCGGATGGCGTCCAGCAGCGAGGTCTTGCCGTGGTCCACGTGGCCCATGATGGTGACCACCGGGGGACGCGGCTTGAGGTTCTCGGCGCTGTCCGGGGTCTCGGCCACCAGGAAGTCCTGCTCGTCGAAGGAGACGTTCTCCACCTCGTAGCCGAACTCCGTGGCCAGCAACGTGGCCGTGTCCAGGTCCAGAGCCTGGTTGATGGTGGCCATGACGCCCAGGGCGAACAGGGACTTGATCAGGGCCGGGGCCTTGACGCCCATCTGGTGGGCCAGGTCCGAGACGCGGATGGTTTCGTCCACCCGGAT
>DFYP01000200.1 GCA_002382645.1 Desulfovibrio sp. UBA4079
CCCTGTCCTGCCGTCCGGCGGCCAGCTGCCTCCTGCGGCCCGAGCCCGGCGACCTGGCCCTGGTGGCCCTGCCCGTGGAAGGCCAAGGCCCCGCGTTCGTCCTGGCCGTGCTCGAGCGCGGGGACCCGGAAAGCCCGGCCGTGCTCGACCTGCGCCACGGCGCGCGTCTGGCCGCCCCCGAGGGTGCGGTGGAGATCGAGGCCGGCACGGGCCTGAAGCTCAGCACCCAGGGCGAACTCGCGGCCTCGGCCGGGGACATGACCTTCACCGCAGGCGGGGTGCGCTGGCTCACGAGCACCTTCTCCTTTGTAGGCAAGGTCCTGGAGCTGATTACCGAGCGCTTCAGCGAGACCTCCGTGGAGCGCGAGACCCAGTCGCGCACCTGGATGCAGCGCCTGGGTGACTGCTTCCGCCACGTGGAGGACCTGGACGAGACCCAGGCGGGCATGGTGCGCACCCTGGCCAAGGACACGGCTCTGCTCCACGGCCGCGTGACCTATGTGCAGGCCGAGGAATTCGTCAAGGCCGACGGCCAGGAAGTCCACCTGGGCTAGGGAAGGAGGACGCGATGTTCCAGCTAAACATGGGTTGCGGCATGGACCTGGGCTTTCCGGACGTCTGCCTGACGCCCGTGGTGGTCCCGGTGCCGGTGCCCTATCCGGACATGGCCTTTTCCGTGACCTCGGCCCCGGCGGCCTACAACATCCTCATCGACTGCATGCCCGCGCTGAACCAGCTCTCCGAGGGCCTGGTGAGCGTGGGCGACGAGCCGGGCGTGCTCCTCGGCGTGGTTTCGCACCTGGAATCCGGGGAGGCCGAGTACCTCCTCGGCTGCTTCACCATCTTCGTGGACGGGCCTCCGGCCCAGCGGCTCACCTCCATGACCGGCCAGAACGCCATGGGGCTGCTGCCCAACGCCCCGGGCATGACCATCGTGCCGAGCCAGTTCACGGTCCTGACCCTGGGCTGAGCCTTGGGCAGGCGGATTCTCGTGGTCCAGCACAGCCGGCTCTCGCCCGGGGCCGAGTTCTGCGCGGAGCTGGAACGCTGCGGGGCCGCGCTCAGCACGCTCTGGCCGGGCAAGGGCCAGGCCCTGCCCGCCGGACCAGAGGACTTCGACGGCCTGGTGGTCCTGGGCGGGCCGCAGCACGCCTTTGACGACCACAACAACCCCCATTTCCAGCCCCTGCTCGCGCTCCTGCGGGCCTTTGACCAGGCGGACAGGCCCGTGGCCGGGCTCTGCCTGGGCTGCCAGCTCCTGGCCCGGGCCCACGGGGCCAAGGCCTGGGCCATGGGCGACCTGGAGTTCGGATTCACGGAGCTGACCGCCGAGCCAGGGGCTGCGGCCGACCCGGTGCTGGGCCCGGCCCTGCCCGCGCCCCGGCTCATGGAGTACCACGAGGATTCCTTTGACCTGCCCGGGGGCGCCCTGCTCCTGCTCCGGGGCCGCGTCTGCGCGCATCAGGCCTTCCGCGTGGGCCGGGCCTCCTACGGGTTCCAGTTCCACCCCGAGGTGGACGGCCAGGTGGTGGCGGAATGGATCGCAGCCCTGCGCACCGAGGACCTGGACAAGTACCCGGGCCTGCGCGCCCGCCATGATGCGGCCTATTTCACGGAAATGGCGGCAGAGCTGCCCGAATTCCTGGCCCGGTCCACAGCGTTCTGCCAAGCCATTACCCGCAACTGGCTGAACCTGGCCTGAAACCCGCGTCCCGGCCGGAAAAGCAAAAACGGGTGCCCCGCAGGTCGCCCGTTTTTGTTGATCTTTCTGGTGTCCCCGACAGGAATCGAACCTGTGGCCTACAGCTTAGGAGGCTATCGCTCTATCCAACTGAGCTACGGGGACACGAACCGCGTTCTCGCGGGGAAGGGGAACCTACCGCAAACCGCCGCCTGGGGCAAGATCGCGCCCGGTTCCCTTTACAAGCCGGGAAAACGACCTATACTTGCGGTTCAGAGCCGGTGCGCCCGCGTTCCCCGCCGCGCCCAAGGAGGATTTTCATGAATTACAGAAAACCGCTGGCCCTGGCCGTCCTGGTCCTGGGGCTGGCCCTGCCGGCCCTGGCCCAGGCCAAGGCCTCTCTTCCCGAATTCGCCGACCTGGCCGCCAACGCGGGCCAGGCCGTGGTCAACATCAGCGCGGTGAAGACCGCCCCGGCCACCAATCCGCTCCAGGAATTCCTGAAAAACCAGCCCAATTCCCCGTTCCGGGAGTTCTTCGACCAGTTCCTCGGGAACATGCCCAACCAGCCCCGCAAGATGAACTCCCTGGGCTCGGGCTTCGTCATCTCGGCCGACGGCTACGTCGCCACCAACAACCACGTGGTGGCCGAGGCCGACCAGGTCACGGTGAAGCTCCAGGAGAACGGCAAGGAATACCCGGCCAAGATCATCGGCCGCGACCCCGAGACCGACCTGGCCCTGCTCAAGATCGAGGCCGGCCACAGCCTGCCCGTGCTCAGCTTCGGCGACTCCGAGGCCGTGCGCGTGGGCGAGTGGGTCATGGCCATCGGCAACCCCTTCGGCCTGGGCCACACCGTCACCGCGGGCATCGTCAGCGCCAAGGGCCGGATCATCGGCCAGGGCCCGTTCGACAACTTCATCCAGACCGACGCCAGCATCAACCCCGGCAACTCCGGCGGCCCGCTCATCGACCTGGACGGCCGGGTCATCGGCATCAACTCCGCCATCATCGCCTCGGGCCAGGGCATCGGCTTCGCCATTCCCAGCAACATGGCCGCCAAGATCCTGGAACAGCTCAAGAGCGGCAAGGCGCCCAAGCGCGGCTGGCTCGGCGTGACCATCCAGGGCGTAGACGAGAACACGGCCAAGGCCCTGGGCCTGCCCGAGGCCAAGGGCGCGCTCGTTTCGGCCACCTCCCCGGGCGACCCGGCGGACAAGGCCGGAATCCGGGCCGGGGACGTGATCCTCAAGGTCGACAACACCGTGGTGGACGACTCCGCCACCCTGCTGCGGCTCATCGCCGGGCTCCAGCCCGGGGCCAAGGTGACCCTGACCATCTGGCGCCAGGGCAAGGAGACCACCCGCAAGGTGGTCCTGGAGGAGCGCGGGGCGAGCATCGCCGCCCTGGAACGCCAGGAGCGCGGCGCCACGCCTCCGGCCAAGGAGCAGACCGCCGAGGAGATCGGCGTGGCCGTGCGCCAGATCTCGCCCCAGGAGGCCCGGGCTCTGGGCCTGGACAAGCCCGTGGGCCTGGTGGTCACCGGCGTGCAGGAGGGCTCGCCCGCGGCCCAGTCCGACGTGCGGCCCGGCGACGTGGTCCTGGAAGCCAACCAGAATCCTGTGAACAACGTCGCGGAATTCCAGAAGATCGTGCGCGAGGACGGCAAGAAGCGCGGAGTGGTCATGCTGCTGCTCAAGCGCCAGGGCCGGAACATCTTCCGCACCATTCCGCTGGACTAGCCCGGCAACCGTGATCCGAGCGGGGGGGGAGGCTTCTCCCCCCGCTTTTTTTCCGCTATCCTCGGGCCCATGACGCTCCTCACGGCCCGGCCCAAGATCAACCTCTTCCTGCGCATCCTCTCGCGCCGCGCTGACGGCTTCCACGAGCTGGACACCCTGTTCCTGCCCCTGGACCAGCCCTGCGACCTGCTGGAGCTCACGCCCGGCCCCCCGGGCTCGGGCCTGACCCTGACCTGCTCCGATCCGGAGCTGGAGGGCCCGGACAACCTGCTGGTGAAGGCCTGGAAGGCCTTTGCCCAGGCCNNCCAAAGCCTGGCGCGCCTTTGCCCAGGCCGCGGGCCGGGCCCCGGACCTGCGCCTGCACCTGACCAAGAACATCCCCTGCGGCGCGGGCCTGGGCGGCGGCAGCTCGGACGCGGCCAGCCTCCTGCGTTTTCTCAATGAAAACGCCGGGGACGCGGCCCTGCCCCCGGAGCGTCTGGCGGCCCTGGCCGTGCGCCTGGGAGCCGACGTGCCCTTCTTCCTCCTGGACGGCCCGGCCCGGGCCCGCGGCATCGGCGACCGGCTGGCCCCGGCGGCCCCGGACCTCACGGNNTGACCCCGGCGCGGCCGGACCTCACGGGCCTGACCCTGGTGCTGGTCTGCCCCCCGGTGCGGGTGCCCACGGCCTGGGCCTATGGCCGTTTCGACGAGGCGGCCGCCCAGGGGCGCGCACCATGGGCTCCGGGATTCTTGACAAGAGACCCGATGGGGACTAAAAACCCAAGTTCCCTTTTGCCCCTGACCCTGCTCAACGACTTCGAAGACGCGGTTTTTCCCGCGTTTCCTGAAATCCGGCAGGCCAAGGAGACGCTCCTTGCGGCAGGGGCTGCCGGGGCGGCCATGAGCGGAAGCGGGGCCAGTGTTTTCGCCCTGTTCCGGCAGAGGGAGCAGGCGTTGGAGGTTGCCGGGACCCTGACGCGGGGCCAGACCCGCACGTATGTCCAGGACTGCAACTGGGGTGTGGCCAAGCGGTAAGGCGACGGGTTTTGGTCCCGTTATCCGAGGGTTCGAATCCTTCCACCCCAGCCATCATTTCATCGCGAGGAGACGAAAGGCAGCATGACCATGCACGGCGAACTCAAAATCATCAGCGGCTCGGCCAACGTCCCGCTGTCCGAGGCCATTTGTGAGCATCTCGGCTGCCGGCTTTCGCCCACCCTTCGCGGAACCTTCAGCGACGGCGAAATCCGCATCGAGATCGGCGAGAACGTCCGCGGCGACGACGTTTTCGTGGTCCAGCCCACCTGCTCCCCGGTGAACTTCCACCTCATGGAGCTGGCCCTCATGCTGGACGCGCTCAAACGCGCCAGCGCCCGCCGCGTGACCGCCGTGCTGCCCTACTACGGCTATGCCCGCCAGGACCGCAAGGTGGTCCCCCGCGCGCCCATCAGCGCCAAGCTGGTGGCCGACATCCTCACCGCCGCGGGCATGCACCGCCTGGTGACCATCGACCTGCACGCCGGACAGATCCAGGGCTTCTTCAACTGCCCCGTGGACAACCTCTTCGCCCTGCCCGTGTTCCTGGACTACCTGCGCAAGCTCGACGGCGACATGGTCGTGGTCTCGCCCGACGCCGGCGGCGTGGAGCGCGCCCGGGCCTATGCCAAGCGCCTGAACGCCGGACTGGCCATCGTGGACAAGCGCCGCGACGCCCCGAACCAGGCCCAGGCCATGCACGTCATCGGCAACGTCAAGGGCAAGGTGGCCGTGGTCCTGGACGACATGATCGACACCGCCGGGACCATGTGCGCCGCGGCCGACGTGCTCATGCAGAACGGCGCCGAGAAGGTCGTGGCCTGCGCCACCCACCCCGTGCTCTCCGGACCGGCCATCGAGCGCCTGGAGCAGTCGGCCTTCACCGAGGTGCTGGTGACCAACACCATCCCCCTGGACGAGCGCAAGCAGGCCTGCTCCAAGATCAAGCCCCTGTCCGTGGCGGGGCTTCTGGCCAAGGCCATCAACAACGTGCACACCGAATCCTCGGTGAGCGTGCTTTTCGTATAGGACGAAAGAAACTTCAGGCCCTCCCGCCGCGCGGGCAGGGCCGCAGCAAGGAGCGATCATCATGGCGAAACTCATGACGTTGACCGTGCAGGAACGCGCCGAGACGGGCAAGGGCCCCTGCCACCGCCTGCGCGAGCAGGGTCTCATCCCGGGCATCTACTACGACGAGAAGGGCGCCAACGTGGCCGTCAAGGTCCAGCTGCTGCCCCTGAGCAAGCTCTACCACAAGGTCGGCGGCTCCCAGGTGTTCGACCTGGAGATCGAGAAGGCCGGCGGCAAGGAAGTGCTGCCCTCGCTCATCTGGGACATGAAGATGGACCCGGTCAAGAGCCGTCCGCAGCACGTGGACTTCCGCGGCGTGGACCTGAACAAGGAAATCCGCGTGCACGTGAGCTTCGAGCTCACCGGCAAGCCCGTGGGCATCGTCAAGGGCGGCGTGCTCGAGCTCTTCCGCGACACCTGCGAAGTGGTCGGCAAGCCCCTGGACATCCCGGAGAAAATTCTGGTGGACGTGAGCGGCCTGGACATCAACCAGAGCGTGCATGTGGCCGACGTGCCCATGCCGGCCGGCATCAAGGCCGTGCTTGACGACAACTACGCCGTGGCCGGCGTGGTCATCCCGGCGGCCGAGCCCGAGCCGGGCGCCGAGGGCGAAGCCGCT
>DFYP01000154.1 GCA_002382645.1 Desulfovibrio sp. UBA4079
CTGGCGCCGGCTCAAGGTCATCGAGACGGCCGGGGCCTAGAGGCCGGCCTTGCGGACCAGGCCGGGGAAGTCCTGGATGGCGATGCTCCTGCCCTCCACGCGGATGAGCCCCTGGTCCTGGAGGAGCTTGAGGGCCTGGCACACGGTCTGCTGGCAGGAGCCGATCATGGAGGCCATGCGCTCCTGGGTCAGGCGCACGGGCAGGGCCACGGGCAGGGCCGGGTCCTCTTCGGACAGGCCGCCCAAACCCAGGGAAACCAGGAGCTTGGCCAGGCGCGCGGCCGGGTCCGAGGCCACCAGCCCCTCCACCAGGTCGCCCAGGTAGCGCAGGCGGCGGCCCAGGATGCCGATGGCCCGTTTGGCCGCCCGGGGGTGCCGGGCCAGGAAGGACTCCAGGGCCTCCTGGTCCAGCTCGTGGATCACCGCGGGCAGGATGGCCTGGGCGTTGGCCTTGCGCGGCAGGGATTCCAGGACCTCGGCCAGGCCGAAGATCTCGCCCTGCCGGCGCAGGAAGAGCATGGACTCCTTGCCCTCCCCGGACACGGTGTAGATGCGCACCAGGCCCTGCTCCAGGTAGAAGCAGGAGCGGGCCGTCTGGCCCTCGCTGAAGACGTTCTCGAGCTTGCCCAGGGCGCGCCGCCGGGCCAGGTCCAGGAAGGCCCGGCGCTCGGGCTCAAGCCCGTGGAAGAAGTCGCCGCTCTCCAGATGCCAGAACCGCTCCATGGCCCGCTCCCGGTTGGGGACGGCCCGGACGCCGTCCTGGCCCACTATGGCTCCGGACCCGGCCGCTGACAAGGAGGGCGGGGGACGCCTCGGGCGTCCCCCGCGGGGCTCACTCCTCGGGGGGCAGGCGGTTGCGGTACTCATAGATCGCCTTCCGGCCGTGGATGTCCACGCACTGCCAAATGATCCGGTCGCCCTTGAGCGAGGGCCTGAGCGTGGCCTTGTGGTAGCCGATCTGGTAGGGAATGCGCGTCTCGATGGCCCGGTGCGGGCAGACCTTGACGCAGGACATGCAGTCCCAGCAGTCCTGGGAGCTGCGGCAGGCGGCCTTGCCCGTGGCCTCGTCCACGAACATGAGGTCGCCGGGGCAGACCTCCTCGCAGCGGGACTCGGCACGGTCCGGACAGCCGTCGCACTTCTTGGGGTTGATTCTCGGGGGCATGGCCTTGCTCCGTGATTAGGGGGTGAACCGGTCGCCCGGCACGATCTGTTCATAGGGCCGCGTGAAGGCCGAGACCTCGCCGCTCTGCGGGTCCCGCCGGGTCTCCACGAAACAGTCGAAGCGGGCGTCGTCGCGCTCCGGATAGTCGCTGCGCGTCTGCCAGCCGGCCCAGCGCGTCTCGCGGCGGGCCTTGAGGTGGTGGACCACGGCCTCGGCCACGTCCACGCGGTCCATGGTCTCGTTGGCCTGCATGAGTTCGTGGAGATCCCCGGCCTTGAGGTGGCGGAACTGGTCCTGGAGGATCTTGATGTGGCGCAGGGCGTAGTCCAGGCGCTCCTCGTTGGTGCGGTAGAACTGCGAGGTGCCGCCCGCGTACTCGTCCATGAGCCGCTGGAGCCGCTCCTTCATCTCCCGGGGGCTGACCCCGTCGTAGTCCGCTCCGCGCAGGAGCGGGGCGTAGACCCGGGTCTTCTCCGCCTCCACCTGGGCCTCGAACCCGGCCGGGGCCCGCTCCTCCAGCCCGCGCAGCCAGGCCAGGGCCCCGCGCGCGGCCAGCTTGCCCTCGGCCGCGCAGCCGCCCACGAACTTGTTGGGATTGCCGCCCGCGGTCTCGCCGGCCGCGAACAGGCCCGGCACCGTGGTCATGCGCGCGAGATCCACCCAGAACCCGCCCATGGTGTGGCCGCCCACGATATAGGGGTCCGAGCCGTAGATCTCGATGGGCTCGGCCGTCACGTCCTGGCCCCGGGCCGCCAGAAAGAGCACGAAGGACGGGCGTTCGTTCAGGTAGTCGCACATCATGCGCTGGACCATCTCGGGGTCCATGCCCCGGGTGTCGCAGTAGGTCGGGCCCCGGCCCTCCAGCCACTCGCTCATGGGCGCGTTGGCCCGGATGAAGCGGGGCGCGGCGTCGCCGCCCAGGTGGGCGTAGCGCTCGCGCATGATCCGCTCGCCCTTGCAGTTGATGATCGGGGCCTTGTAGCCCACGGAAATGGTGTCCACGGGCCCGCAGAAGTCCTTGGTGCGGGTGGCCACCCAGCGCTGCTCCAGGCTGGTCATCTCGGTGCCCTTGCGGAAGCCCATGGCGTAGCCCGAGCCCACGCAGTACGGGCACATCCAGATCTGGGCCCCGCAGTCCGTGGAGTCCGCGGTGTAGGACTTGTAGAGGGTCCCGGCCCCGCCCGTGGAGAGCACCGTGGCCTTGGCCCGGAACACGTAGAAGGTCCCGTTGCGCACGTGCAGGCCCATGGCCCCGGCGCAGCGATCCCCGTCCATGAGCAGGCCCGTGCCCGCGATGCGGTTGTAGACCTCGGCCCCGCTGGCGATGGCCTTCTCGGCCATGATCGGCTTGAGCTGCTCGCCGTGGATGGAGATGTCCCACTTGCCCCGGTAGCGGATCGAGCCGTCCTCCTCGCGCAGGATGGGCAGGCCCCAGCGCTGCAGATCGTCCACGGCCTCGTTGAGCTCCCGGGCGTTGGACAGGGCCAGGTCCTCGCGCAGGGGCCCGCCGCCCACCTGGGCCCGGGACCAGCGCACCAGGTCTTCCGGGGTCTTGCCCGGCGGAATGTAGGTGTTGATGGCGTCCATGCCCGCGGCCGTGGCCCCGGAGCGCATGATCTCGGCCTTCTCCATGATGACCACGCGCAGGCCCGGATCGAGCTTCTTGGCCTCCACGGCCACGAAACAGCCCGCGTTGCCCCCGCCCACGATGAGCAGGTCGCAGTCCACCACCTCCACCGGCACGTCCTTCAGCGCTTGCGGCAGGAACCTGTTGGCCCGGCCGCCTGGTCTGTTGCCCATGATGTCCTCCTGGTTGTCCGTCCGGCGCCTAGCCGAACAGCTTGATCTTGAAAAAGCCGCGCAGCAGGTAATCCACGCCCACGTAGAGCGAGAGCAGGATGAACAGCCGCTTGAGCCAGATGTCCGGGATGTAGCGGGCGGTGCGCGGGCCGATGAACGAGCCCAGCAGCACCCCGCCCATCTCCGCGCTCAAAAGCCCCCAATCCAGGGCCACGCCCGAGGCCAGGTAGGTGGTGATGCTTGTGATCATGCTGATCACCACGGCCAGGGCCGAGGTTCCTGCGGCCAGATACATGGGCAGGTCCGTGACGCTGGTCAGGAAGGGCACGAGCATGAACCCGCCGCCCACGCCCAGGAAGGCCGCCACCGCGGAGATGAGGAACCCGCCCAGCACGGGCAGCAGGGGATTGAAGCCGAACTCCACCCCGGCGAAGATGAACCGGACCCGGCGCAGGCCCAGGCCCAGGATGCGCACCCCCCAGCTGGCCCGGTCCACGGCCTCGCCCTGGCGCAGGCGGCGCACCTGGTCCTGGAAGGCCTTGGCCGCCGCGGTGGAGGACTTCTTGCGGGCCAGGCCCGCGGGGGTGGTCTCATAGAAGAGATAGGCCCCCAGCGCCAGCACGAAGACCCCGAAAAAGCCCTGGTACTGGCTGAAGCCCACCCGGCCCACACTCAGGCTGGAGGCCAGGTAGCTGCCCAGGATCGAGCCCAGGCCCAGGGCCAGGGCCAGGGGCAGGACCACCCGGCGCTGGGCCAGGTAGTTGCCCGTGCTGATGACCCCGGTGAGCAGGGCCAGGACCTGGTTGGAGACCCGCACCGAGTCGGTGACGGCCTTGTTCAGGTCGGTCTTGGGAAAGGACGCGGCATAGCCGCCCAGGCCGAAGATGCTGATGTGGCCCACGGCGGCCATGACCCCGCCGAAGGCGCCCACCGAGGAAAATATCCAGCCCACCCACAGCGACCAGAAAAAGGCCGTCACCAGGCCGATCTGCGGAGCCCCGGGAATGCCCAGGAACCCCGCCGGGGCCGAGGGGTCGATCTGGCCCGGCCCCGTGCCCGCGGGAATGTTTTTGACCACCTCGGCCAGATCCGCCGCCGGAGCCGCTCCGGCCAGCGCCAGCATCGCCAGTGCCGCCAGAACGCTGGCCGCCGCCCATTGCGCTCCTCTCATGGACTCCCTCCCCGGGCTTCGGCGCCACGGGATGCGGCGCCCTTGTGCCCGCTCTACCCCGGAGCCCGGAACGGTTCCTTCGTCTGGACGATAATCCTGCAAAGAAGCGGCGTTCTCCGTGATGATGATCTGACGGCGA
>DFYP01000018.1 GCA_002382645.1 Desulfovibrio sp. UBA4079
AGGCCAGTTCGCCCAGCCGGGGCGCGGCGTCCAGGCCCACCGCGCCGATCATCCGGCCGTTCGCTCCATCGAAAATGACCTTGAGATAGCGGCCGCGCCGGTCCTCCAGCACCTCCGTGGCGCAGCCCTGGGTCAGCCGCGGGTTCACCGCGCCCACCGAGACCATCTGGCGGCCGAACAGCGGGATGGCGTTCATGGACAGGCCGCCGGGATAGGGGCAGGAGCGTCCGGCCATGTTCCAGGCGGCATACCGGCCCTGTTCCACGGCCAGGGGCCAGATGGCGTTGAGCCGGGGAGCATCCAGGGCCAGGTCCCGGCACACGGCCGTGTCCCCGGCCGCGAACACGTCCGGGGCCGCGGTCTGGAGCCGGTCGTCCACGCCGAGCCCCTCGGCGCAGGCCAGGCCTGAGGATTCCAGCCAGCCCGTGGCCGGAATCACCCCCTTGCCCGCGGCCACCAGGTCCACGGCCAGGCTTTCGCCCGTGTTCAGGGTCAGATGGTAGCCGCCGCCCGGGGCGGCGACCATCTGCTCCACCGAGACCTTGGTGCGCAGGGTCAGCCCCTCCTGGGCGGCCAGTTGCGCCGCGGCCCAGGAGCCCACGTGTTCGTCCACGTTGAGGGCCAGGGGCTGGGGCGAGGTCACCAGCATCTCCACGCGCATGCCCTGGGCCAGCAGGCCCATGGTCAGCTTGAAGCCCACCAGGCCGCCGCCCAGGACCGCGGCCGTGCCGCCGGGCTTGCAGGCCTTGAGGATGCGCTCCAGGTCGGCCCGGGTCCGGAAATAGAGGATGTCCGAGGCCGCCGGGCCCTGGACCCCTGCCGGGCGGGGGCTGGAGCCCGTGGCCAGGAGCAGGCGGTCGTAGGGCTCGGTGCGGCCCGAGGCCAGGGTCAGGACCTTGCGGTCCGGGTCCAGGGCCATGGCCCGCTCCGGCACCAGACGCACGCCCAGGCGGTCCCAGAAGTCCGGGGCCTCCACAGTCATCTGTCCGGCCGAAAGCTCCTTGGCCAGGACGTAGCTGATGAGCGGCCGGGCGTACGGCGGCACGGCCTCGGGGTCCAGGCCCACGATCTCGGCATCGGGCTGGAGCCGGCGCAGCCAGACGCAGGCGTTGCGGCCCGCGGCATGCAGTCCGACGATGACATAGCGCATATCCACCTCACCGGGGGTTGAGGTTAGGGTTCCGGGATGGCTTTGCCGTCGGCCAGCGCGCCGAGGATGGCGCGGCACGCCGGGTCGATCTGTCCGCGCTCGGCCAGGTCCAGGGCCGAAGCCGAGAAGATCTGCCGGGCCTCCAGGGAGGGCAGGCGGGGCAGGGTGGCCGTGAGCGGCGGCAACCCGGCGACTTCGGGCAGGGCGCAGTCGCCGTTGGCCCGGTTGAGCACCAGGGCCTGGCGCGTGAGGCCCAGGTCGCGGGCCAGGCCGGAGATCTGGGCCGCGGTGGTGAGCCCGCGCAGGCTCGGTTCGCTCACCACCACCAGACCGTCCACGTACTGCACCGTGCCCCGGCCGAGATGCTCCACCCCGGCCTCCAGGTCCACGATGACCCACTGGCCGCGTTCCTCCACCAGGTGCCCCAGCAGGGACTTGACCAGGGCATTGGCCGCGCAGGCGCAGCCGCCGCCCGCCCCGGCCACCGAGCCCATGACCAGGAGGTTCATGTTCCCGGCCCGGGCCCGCAGCTTTTCGGGCAGGTCGTGCACCTGGGGATTGAGGCTGATCATCCCGTCGCCGCCCACGCGCTGGCGGATGAGTTCGCTGTTGGCGATGAGCGGGGTGGGCACGGCCTCGGGGGACAGGCCCAGGGCCGGTCCCAGGCACAGGGCCGTGTCCGCGTCCACGAGCCAGACCTCCTGGCCGCAGCGCGTCAGGTACTCGCCCAGGAGCACCGTGAGCGTGGTCTTGCCCACGCCGCCCTTGCCGGCCACGGCGAGCTTCATGGCCGTGCCTCCGGGATGGTCCGGGGCGGGGTCCCGCCGCCGGGACAGATGTTGGGTGCAGGAGAAGGACAGCGGCTCGCGCGGGAAGCCAGGGCAGGACTGCCGTGAACAGGCCAGAAGTGCATCTTCTCTGCCTCGCACGACCGCGCCGGGCCTGGGCTGGCGCGGGTTTACGGAGGAGCACAGGGCCGGACGCCAGTTCCTCCGGATTCCGTGTCCAGTTTATCCCCCGGGCTTCCCGTGAGTCAACCGAAGAGCAGGGAAAAATGCTTGCCGCAGTAGTTTTTTTCCTAACTTTCCGGCCGGGAATGAGTGATTCCGGGACCCCTGGGGCGCGATCCGCCCGTTTCAGGGGTTGGGCACGCCGGTCTTGCGGGGATCGCGGCTTTTGGGGTAGCCTTGCCGGGCTGGAAGGCAGGGGTCTTCCAGAAATTTTTGGCTGTTTTTCCAGCGAGTTGAAAGGACGCGGCGCGGGCTGGGTCTGGGCGGGAACTGGCGCGCCCGGGAGGACTCGAACCCCCGACCAAGAGCTTAGAAGGCTCCTGCTCTATCCGCCTGAGCTACGGGCGCGCGGGAGGCTATTGGTAATCAAGCGGCGGGTCCGGGTCAAGCCGGGTCCGGCCGGAGGCCCATGAACCGGTTCAAGGATTTCAAGGAATTTTCCGCCCACCTGGACGGGCTCGGCCTGTTCCGCATGGACCTGACCCTGGGCCGGATGCAGGCCTTTG
>DFYP01000044.1 GCA_002382645.1 Desulfovibrio sp. UBA4079
CATTCAGCACGCCTATGAGGGCCGCCCCGGCGAATTCGTGGAGATCGCGGCCGGGTTCGACGCCGGGGCCGCCACGGTGGCCGTGCGGGACCGGGGCCGCGCGCTGACCCGCCCCCTGCCCGCCAAGGGAACTCTTTCCCGGCCGGCCGGGCCGGACCGCGTGGCCCAGCGCGGCCTGGGCCTGCACATCATCGCCGAGATCGTGGACGAGGTGCGCTACGGATCCCGGGACGGGGTCAACGAACTGGTGCTGCGCAAGACGCTGCGCCCGCCAGGGAGTTGATGTAGAGCATGACGATGGCGTTGTGCGCCGCGTAGGTCTTTTTTTCCAGATCCTTCATGGCCGCCATGTACAGCCGGGTCGTCTGGGAACCCAGGGCGAACCGGAAGATGTCGAGATATATCTCCGGTTCCATGACTGCCCGCAGCTCCTCCAGATCCAGGTCGTGCACCTCGGGCTTGGCGCGCACGCGCTCCAGAAACCCCTCGAGCCAGGCGGCGTTCTTCTGCACCTTGGCGCGCACATCCTCCAGAATCTGTTCCCGGAAGTCCCCGTATTCCTCGGGCGAGAGCCCGCCGACCCGGGAGAAGAACGCCTCCAGGTGCCGGAGGTAGATGAGCAGGCCCCGCTTGAGCAGCACAGCGTCCTTGACCACCTTGGCCAGGATGTCGCCCGCACTTTGGAAATCCGTGAGATTCAGCGTCACGCCCCTGCTCTCCACCTCCAGGTAGATCGGATAAAAGGCCGGGGCGCGGCGGGTCAGCGAGGCGCCGACGAGTTGAGCCTCGTGCTCCTCGTCCCAGCGCAGCCACGCGATCTTGCCGATGGAGAGCACGTGGCCGCCCATCTGGAACGGCACGTGGAAATCGATGAGGTCATCGAGCTGGAGGCATTCCCGGCTCACGGTCCAGCGGGGCAAGGCGATCCGGATGCCCCCCGGGCTCACGTCTTGGAGGAGGTACTGGAACGGCTGATGGTCCGATACGCGGGTCCCCAAAAACGGCAGGACCACCGAACAGATGTCGACGCGCTGCTCTTGGCGCTTGTTTTCCTCGGCCATGGCCTAGCCTCCCTGCCGTCCGGCCGTCAGCGAACGGACCCAGGCGAGCCAGCGGCCGGGATCGGCGAGGCGTCCCCGTGCCGCCTGCGGGACTCCGCCCTGCGGCAGACGCCAGTCCACCTCCTTGTCCGCCTGGAACCAGACCAGACCGGCCAGACCCCAGTCCCGCGCCTGTTCCACGGCCTCCTGGAGCCAGACGGCCTTGCCCCCGGGATCAGCCGTGGCCGTTTCAAAGACGATCAACGGGGTTTCCGGGTTCAGCCGGCGCAGTTCGGCCCGGGCATCCTTGAAGACACTCTTGAAGCTGCGCGGAGCACTGTCCCAGCCGTGCTCGGCGCGCGTGCGGGTGCGGCCCCAATCATAGCCGTCCAGCCCCAGGATATCCACGGCGTCCGCTCCGGGATACCATGCCGCCAGGGTGTTCCAGGAGGCCGCGGGAAGGGCCTCGGCGTTGGGGCAGAAGACGAAGAGCACGTTGGCCGCGCCCTGGTCCCGGAAGCGCTGGCGCACGTGCCGGAACATGCGCCGGAAGAGGTCCGGGCTGTCCGGGCCATAGACCCCGGCCGCCGTGCCCCAGTGGTAGCGGGCCAGGTTCATCTCGTGGCCGAAGCGCAGCATCAGGGGCCGGCCATGATCCCGCATCGCACGGGCAAAGGCGTCGATGTAGGGATCAAACTCGCCGGAGAGAATGCGGTTCGCCGGGATGGCGCATTCCTCGCCCTGATCCATGCTCATGGGTTCCCAGGTGACGCAGGCTACGGCCCCGGCCTTTTCGATGGCGGCCAGGCTCGTTGCGGGAAAGCCCTCGAAACGGGGCTCGGCCGGCCATTGCGTATAGAGCGCGACGATGGCCGGAGGAATGCCGGCCTGGGCTGAAGCCAGGGCCAGGGCCTGATCCGTGACCTCCCCATGCAGGGCCAGGCCGAAGGCCAGGGGCGGCTTCTCCGAAGAGCAGCCCGCGAGCAGGGCGAAAGCCAGAGAGAGCAGACGGACGCGCCAGCTCATGACCGGGGCTCTTCGGGGTGGTTGAAGTACAGGGCCGTGGACAGAAGCGTCAGATGGTAGAGCGTCCAGAAACTNNTCCGAAGGCCAGGGCAAAGGCGCAGGCCGCGGCCATGGTCAACTGCAGCCACAGGGCGCGGAGGGGCAGGGCCAGGGAAACCCCCTTGGGCGTGGTCTTGAACGTGCCCCGGAAACCCAGGATGCCCAACAGCGAGGCCTGCATGTACACCGGGAAGGTCAGGGACTGGAGGATGATGCCCACGGCCAGTTCCTTGAAGCGGTAGCGCCGCTGGGTCATGGTGTAGATGAACAGGGCCAGGGTCAGGATCACATACGGCAGGAAGAACAGGAGGTAGAGCTCCGGCTTGGCGAAGAAGCTCGGCACCCCGCTGATCAGGTAGAGCACGGGGCAGAGCATCATGATGAACAGGACCCAGCCCACGAAGTAGTGCGAGCCGGACAGCATGTACTCCCACCACTTGGACGCCGGAAGCTGCCCGGGACCTCTCAGGAATGTGCCCAGGATGATGCGCAGCAGGCCCACGGTGCCCAGGGCCCAGCGGAACTGTTGCTTGAAGTAGCCGCCCAGGTCCTCCGGACCCAGGCCGAAGGCGCAGACCTTGTTCAGGTAGGCTGAATTCCACTTCCTCATGTGGAACTTCAGCGAGGTGGCGAAGTCTTCGGTGACCGAGGACTCGTCGAATCCGCCCACGTCCTCCAGGGCCTCGCGCCGGAAGATGACGTTGGTGCCGCAGCAGAACATGGCGTCCTGGATGCTCTTGCCCTCGCAGATGTACTCATAGAACACGGCCTGCTGGAGGCCGGCGGCGCGGGCCACCCGGTTGGTCAGGAAGTTGGAGTAGTACTGGGGCGTCTGGATGAAGGCCAGCCTCGGATTCTTCTCCATGAAGGCCACCAGGGACTCCACGAAGTCCGGCAGGGGATTCATGTCCGCGTCGAAGAGAATGATGTACTTCTCGGCCTCGCGGCGCGGCAGATCGTCATGGGCCGTGAACTGGAATCCCTCCTTGGGTCTCCCGGCCAGGAAATCCAGGAAGTCGTTGACCATGCCGGCCTTGGCCCCGCGCCAGACGCGGCGGAAGATGTTCACCCCGATGCGGCGGCACAAGTCGTCCACGGCCTGACGGTAGGCGGCCATGGCCTGGGGGTCCTGCCCCGGCAGGTCATAGCGCGTGTCGTCGAGAAAATAGATGTGCTTGTTGGGATAGGTCAGGTTGTAGAAGCAGGTCAGGGTGTCCTCGATGACCTCCAGCGGCTCCTTGTACGAGGACACGATGATGGCCACCGGCGGATAGCTCTCCAGCTCGGGCACGTTGTCCAGGGAGAACCGCGGCTCGTCCGGGGCGGCGATCACCCGGCCGATGTTCAGGAAGTAGCCCAGGGCGTGGATCATGGTGAAGATCTCGGCCAGGAGCAGCAGCCCGGCCAGGAGCCGTTCGTACCAGAGAACCGGCGCCAGGAAGAAGAGCACGGTGCGGACCATGAGATAGAGCAGGATGGAGGTGATGCCCGCAGCCACGGTCAGGGAGAGGATGCGCTTGCTGATCCGGGTCATGGCCGCCCTCCCTGGGTGAAGGCGTAAGAGAACCAGAGGGCCAGGGAGTCGGCGTCCCACTGCGGGGAGCGGTGCATCAGGCCGCGCGTCTCCAGGCTCCAGCCTTCCAGGAACTCATACCGCCAATGGGCCGAGACGCGCACGGCCGGGTTCTCCTCCGTGTCCGTGCCGCCGCCCAGGGCCAGGCCATACTGGTGCTTCTCCGCGCCGCAGAAGAACTCCTTGGACAGGTCGTGCTCCCACTGCAGTTCGGCCCAGCCGGCATAGTAGTCCTGGGGGGTCCAGTAGGGGTGTACGATGTCCGTGAGCGTGCCCCCGGTATAGACGGACAGGCTCTCGGTCTTGGTGTCCCGGCGCTCCCCGGAAACAAGCAGGCGCAGCTTGCGGGGGTGATCCGTGAAGGCATAGCCCAGGGCCAGCCGCTCGGAGTCGCCGGAGTTGCCGTCGCGGTAGTCCTTGCCGCGGACCTCGGCGCTCACGTCCAGTTTCCGGGTCAGATCCGCGGCTGCATCCAGGAAGACGTTGTCCAAATACATGCCCTTGCGCAGGGCGAAGCCGTTGGCCAGCTCCTCCTGGCGTTCCCAGCCCACGCCGACGCGGGCCAGGTCGTCCAGGTTGAATTCCAGGCGCGCGCGGCCCGTATCCAGATTGTCCAGGCCGTGTTCGTTGTAGCGCTTGTTGGTCCAGGAGGCGTCCAGCCGCAGGTATTCGTTGACCACCCCGCCCAGGCCCAGGGTCTGGCCCAGGGCGTCATAGGTCGTGGATTCCCGCTCCGGGCTGTCCAGCCAGAGGTGCTGCGTCAGGCGCATGCGGAAGCGCTCCCCCAGGGGGGAGGAAAGCCCGGCGTCGAAACGCAGGCGCTCGATGCGGGAGAGGTCGCCGTGTCCGTCCTCGCGCCAGTAGTCGCCGCCCGCGGTGACGGCCGGAGCCTGCCGGACCTCCAGGCGGCGCAGGGCCACCCCGGCCTGCCCGTGCAGCGGGTCCAGGTCCAGAAGCCGGTCATAGGCCTCCCGCTCCTGGTCGCACAGTCCCAGCACGCAGGCGGCCTGCCCCTGATCGAAAAGCGCCTCCTGGTTGGCGGGCTCGGCGGCGGTCAGTTCCTCATAGCCATGCAGGGCCCGGATGAACCGGCCGTCATGCAGCAGGGCCTTGGCCTGACCCTCCTGGGCCGCCTCCGGCTGCAGCCGCGCCCCGGCTGCATACAGCTCCGCGCCCTGTTCCGGCATCTTGCCCCAGTAAGCCACCCTGGCGGCTTCGCGCAGGGGCACGGGGTCCGAGGGGTCCAGGTCGCGCAGGCGGGCATAGGTGGCCAGGGATTCGTCATACTGGCGGTTCCAGCTGAAGGTCCGGGCCTGGGCAAGCAGCACCTTGAAGTTGCCGGGGAAGTCCCGGTCGAGGGCCTGCAGTTCGCGCAGGGAGGCGTCCCGGTCGCCGCTCCAGGCCAGGGTTTCGGCATGGGCCTCGCGGGCCTGGAAGGATTTCGGGTCCAAGGCCAGGGCTGCGTCGATGCAGCGCAGGGCCGGGCCGTGGGCTCCATCGCGGGAATACAGGGAGGCCCAGCGCAAGAGTGCCTCGGGCCGGTTCTCCCGGGCCACGAGGGCCGCAACAAAGGCCTCCCGGGTCCGCTCGTCCCCGGCCGCCTCGTAGGCGGCCTCGGCATCATCCGGCGCCAGCCGCGCGGCCTGGGCAAATGCGGCCCGGGCCGCGGCCTCGCGGCCCAGGTCCCGCAGGATGCGGCCGCGCTCCAGAAGTCTCTCGGTGTTGACCGGCGCACGCTCCAGCAGGGCCAGGGCCTCGGCTTGCCGCCCCTGGCGGCGCATGGCGCGAGCCCTGAGGAGCACGGCCTCGGCATCGTCCTGCGGCAGCGGGGAAAGGGCCGCAAGAACCTCGCCCGGGCGTTCCTGGCGCAGGAGCGAACGGGCCATGGCCAAGCGGGCGTCCCGGTCCCCGGCGTCGCGGCGCAGCAGACCCTCCAGCACGGCCTCGGCCTCGGCGTGACGCTGGCCCGCGTCCAGGACCTCGGCCAGCAGCAATGCGGCCGGGCGGTCGCCCTGCGCGGCGCGGGGGCGCAACAGCTGCTCCGCGCCGTAGAAATCGCCCCGGTAGAAGCGCTCCCGGGCCTGCTCCAGCGTCTGGTCAACGGCCGGCGCCGGCGGTTGGCCGGGCAACGGGGCTTTGGCTGGCGGCGGCGGCGAAAGCCGCGTCCGCACCTGTTCCAGCTCCTTGGCCAGGGCCTTGTCGCCGGGTTTCTGGCGCACCAGGATGCGGTACTGGGCCGCGGCGCGCTCCAGGTCCGCGTCCTTCTGCGCCAGAAGCCGGGCCAGGGCCAGCCGGGCCTGATAGTCGGATATCCGGGCGTTTTTCGGCACCAGCGTGGCGGCCTGGACCGAAACGGCCCAGACCAGAACAAGGAGCGCGATTCCGAGCGCGGCGCTAGTTCTTGAGGGTCTTCTGATATTCCCGGATGGCATCGTCCCGCCTGCCGGCCCACTCCAGGACCTGGGCGTATTTCCGGCGGATCTGCGCGTCGTCGGGCAGGGCCGCCAGAAGTGTCTCGTATTCCGCGATGGATTCCTTGAACTTGCCGTCCCAGCCCAGGACCTCGGCCAGCCGGAAGCGGACCGCCTGATCCCCGCCATGCTGGGCCAGATGGGAGCGATAGAGACGTTCGGCCGTGCCCCAATCCTGACGGGTCACCGCCAGGTCGGCCCAGAGCAGCCGCTCCTCGCCGGACAGCCCGCTCTCGTCCAGGCCTTCGATGGCCTTGCCCGCCTCTGCGTTCCGGCCCATCCAATAATAGACCTGGGCCATGCCGATTTTGGCCTCGCGAGAGTCGGGGCGCTCGGCGAGGACCTTGCCGTATTCGGCCAGGGCCTCGTCGTAGCGTTTGGAGTAGGCCAGAAGCCGGGCCAGTTCCAGCCGGGCCTGCCAGCCCCGGACTTCCTCACCCACGGACGGGGCCACGCGACCCGGGTCCTGGGCCAAAACGAAATCCGGCGCGGCCAGCGCGCAGAGCAGGACGATCAAAAACAGGCAGCGTCTGGTCACGGCGTTTCCCCCAGAAGCATGCGGTATTGGCCGATGGATTCCTCCATGCGGCCGTCCCAGGACAGGACGCGGGCCAGGAGCAGGCGCGCCCGGCGATCTCCCGGATCGCGGTCGAGCATCTCCGCGCAGAGCTCCCCGGCCTCCTGGAAGTGTCCGGTCCAGGCCAGGGTCTCGGCCAGCCGGAAGCGGGCCTCCGCGCCCACACCGGTGCGCAGGAGACCGCGGTACAGATTCTCGGCTCCGGCGAAGTCGCCGGCGTCGCGCAGCAGGGCGGCCACCCGCAGCCGCTCCGGGGGAGCCAGTCCCCGGTCCTGTCCGGCCTCCCGGAGCAGGGGCAGGACCGCGCCGATCTCGCCGCCCGCCAGGAGTTGCTCGGCCTGGTGCAGGGCCACTGGCCCCGGCCGCAGCCGGGGATAGGCCCAGACCGCCGAACCCGCTGCTGCCAAGAGCAGCAGGACGTATATGCTCATCTGCCGCAACTTCAAAGACATGGCGACGACCCCATCTATTCCTACGCCTCATTCAATCCTAGCGTAAAATACGTAAAAAATAAACGGCCGCCGGCAAACAATTGATCCAATTATCGCACGCGCCGGAACGTCCTGTGCCGAAATGCGCCTGCACGTGCGCGCCGGTATTGCGCAGGGGCGGATTTCCAGACGCGCTGCGCTGGCGGCGCATCTGATGAGAGCGTCCCGTGCCGGGGCAGAAGCTCAGGCAAAGGGCAGTGCCCATGCTGGAGCCGCCGGAGAGGCAGTCATAAGGGGGGTACTTTCGCCTCGCCGGCCGCTCCTGGGCAGCTCCAGCGGGTCATTCGGCGCGGGCAAACCGGGTGCAGGGACAGCGAACCACAGTGGCCGAAACCACGTCAAAGCCATGGCCGGGGCAGACAGATGGACGGTGCATGGCTGCCCTCGACCATTTTTTCAAAGAGGATCGAAAGGGTACATGCCGCGCCTGGCGCCGCGGCGCGGGTCGTCAGTCTTTGTCGATGGGCTGTCCGGAGGGGACCACCTTGAACATGGAGGAGAAGCCGGACACGGCGAAGACCTCCTGGACCATGCCGCTGAGGCCGCAGAAGCGGATTTCGCCCTGGCGGAGCTTGAGCTGCTTGGCCATGGCCAGGATGCTGCGCAGGCCCGCGCTGCTCAGGTAATCGACCCCGGCGAGGTCCACGGCCAGGAAGGATTCGCCCTGGCCGATCCAGCGGCCGCATTCGCGCTCGAACTCCGGGGACGAGGCCGCGTCCATGCGCCCGCTGGCCTTGATCAGCACATACTTGCCCTGTTTGGCGCTCTCGAATTGCATGTATCCGCTCCTTGATTCGGCGTCTGTCTAGGCCAGGCGCATCATAGCGCGGTCCCTGTTCCCAGCCAAGCGCTATTTGCCGAAATCGCCGTCCTCGAACCAGCAGCCGCGCACGTGCGAGCTGCGGCCCGGGGTGTAGTCCTCCTCTTCTCCGCCGGCGTGGTGGAAGGCGCAGAAGAACCGGCCGTCCTCCAGTTCGCACCAGCCGGAGTAGCCGAAGTCCGGGGACTGGGCCCGGCGGTCGTTGGCCAGCTCCAGGACATGGGCCCGGGTCCAGGCGTCGGGCAGGCCCCAGGCCGCGTGCCAGGTCCAGGTGTGGTCCCGGTCGTAGCGCGGCTCCACGGTGCGCAGCTTCATGCGCCGCCAGAGATGCTCCCCGCCGTTGTTCTCGGAGGGATGCCGGGTGCCGAAGACGATGGCCCGGGAATCGGCCGAGCGCGGGTCCACGGGAATCTCCTGACGGATGTCGCCGTCCACGGACAGGGCCACCTTGCCCCCGGCGAAGACCAGGCGCAGGGTGTGGAACAGGCCGGGCTCCAGGTCCACGGGCTCGGCGTCGGCCACGTCGGCCACGATGCGCTCCGGGAAGATCTTCCACCAGACCCCCAGGCGCAGGCCGCAGCCGGACTCCTGGGCCGAGCGGCAGAGCACCTGGGCCTCCAGCTCGGCCACGGCCCGCTCCGGGTCGGTGAGGGGCCGCAGGGCGTAGCGCGCCGGGGACCGCGGGCCCTCGTCGTTCCTGATGAGCAGCCCGTCCTCGGTGAGCGCGGGGTTGTCCGGGTCCGGGGCCAGGCCGTGGACCGCGAAATCGGCGCAGAGTTCCTCCGGGTCGCCGGTCCAGGCCGCGGTGCAGCCGTCCGGGCCCACGCTGCGGTAGGTGCACAGGAGCTTGCCGCCGGAGGTCAGGCCCAGGGTGGGGCGGTGGCCGATGAGCCGCGTGGGCCGGGGCTCGGACCAGGTGTTCCCGTCGTCGTCCGAGAAGCAGGCGTACATGGGCTCGTACACGAAGCTGTTCTCGCGCATGAGGGCCAGCAGGCGGCCGCCGGGCAGGCGCACGAGGCTGGCCTCGCAGAGCACCAGGCAGGGGTCGCGGGCGATGACCGAGTGGGCCTTCCAGGTGCGGCCCCGGTCCGTGGAGCGGTAGAGCATCTGCTCGGTGCCGGCCTGGCGGATCTTGGGGTGGGGGAAGGCGCCGCGGTGGGAATGTCCGGCCAGGAGCAGGGTCTCGGTGTCCAGCTCGATGATGCGGTCCAGCAGGCCGTGGGTCACGCCGGGGATGGGGCAGGGAGCCCAGGTGCGGCCCTGGTCCGCGCTCCAGTTGAGCGTGGGCCCGGCGTCGTCGGAGAGCACGAGCTGGTTCGAGGAGAGCTGGGAGAAGCGCGGGCAGTGGCCCTGGTCGGCGCGCAACATCCGCGGCCCGGACCAGGTGCGGCCCTGGTCCGCGCTTTCCTGGAGCAGCAGGCGGCGGCGCGTGCCCACGTGCTGGTCGTACTCGTTGTAGGCCACCAGCAGGCGGCCGTCGGGAGTGCGGCAGACGTCCGGGAAGCACAGGTAGTGCCCGGACCTGCGGTCGATGACCACGTGCCGCTCTGGATCGTTGGCCAGTGTGGGCATGACCTCCTCCGGGCCGCCCGGCCGGGCGGTCTTAGTCCTGGTCCCGTTCGTCGAGCACCCTCTTGGTCTTGGCGAAGCTGCGCGGCAGCGCGCCCGGGGCCAGGACCTCCACCTCGCTGCGCACCAGGATCTGGCGGCGGATCTCGTCGGACACGGCCTTGGCCAGGGCGGCGCTCTCCACCTCGGCGTCGGGCCGCCGCTCCAGGCGCACCTGCATGTGGTCCAGGCCCTCCTGGCGGCGCAGGCAGATCTGGTACTCCGAGGAGAGCTGCTTGAACTTCTCCAGCACCGCCGCGATCTGGCCGGGGTAGATGTTCACGCCCCGGAAGATGAACATGTCGTCGGAGCGGCCCTGGATGCGGTCGTGGCGCGGCATGCAGTAGCCGCAGGTGCAGGCCCCGGGCATGAGCCGCGTGAGGTCGCGGGTGCGGTAGCGGATGAGCGGGGCGGCCTCCTTCCGGAGCGAGGTCACGACCATCTCGCCCACCTGGCCCGGCTCCACGGGCTCAAGGGTGGCCGGGTTCAGGATCTCCACGATGAACAGGTCGGCCCAGTAGTGGATGCCCGTGCGGGCCTCGCACTCCAGCCCGGTGCCCGGGCCGTAGAGCTCGGTCATGCCCGCGATGTCGAAGCTGGCCTCCAGGCCTAGGGCCTGCTCGAACTGGCGGCGCATCTTGGGGGTGTGGGACTCGGCCCCGAAGATGCAGCGCTTGAGCGCGATCTTGTCCTTGAGCCCCTGGCGCTCCACCTCCTCGCCCAGGAGCAGGGCCATGGAGGCCGTGGAGCAGAGGCAGGTGGTCTGGAGGTCCACGAGCATCTGGAGCTGGATCTCCATCATGCCCGGACCCACGGGCACGGTGAGCGCGCCGAAGTGCTCGCTGCCCAGCTGGAACCCGGCCCCGGCGGTCCACAGGCCGTAGCCCACGCAGACCTGGACCCGGTCCAGGGTGGTCAGCCCGGCCAGCTCGTAACAGCGGGCGAACATGTTCTTCCAGGTGTCGATATCGGCCTGGGTGTAGGAGAGCACCTTGCGCTTGCCCGTGGTGCCGCTGGAGGCGTGGATGCGCACCACGTCCTTCTCGGGCACGGAGAGCAGGGGCAGGGGGTAGCCGTCCTGGAGGTCGTGGGCCGTGGTGAAGGGCAGCCGCCGCAGGTCGTCCAGGCTGGCGATGCCCGCGGGGTCCACCCCGGCCTCCTTGAGGCGCTTGCGGTAGAAGGGGCTGCCCTTGGCCGCGTGGGCCACGGTCCATTTCAGGCCCGCCAGCTGGCGGGCGGCGATCTCTTCGGGGTGCAGGTCGGGCAGAAAACGGTGACGCTTGGACATGGACGCTCCTTGACGCGGGGCCTTGCCGGGCCCGGGGAATTGGGATACCCGCCTCTTCATGCAGGAAAACCGGACGCAGTTCAAGCGAGGCGGGAGGCCGGCCGGATGAGCGCGAACGGGGCGGACCTCTTCGTCACGGCCCTGGCCGTGATCTTCGGCCTGGTCCTGGGCAGCTTTTCCACCTGCGTCATCCACCGCTTTCTGGCCGGGAAGTCGATCCTTTCCCCGGCCCGCTCGTTCTGCCCGTCCTGCGGCCGGAGCCTGACCTGGAGCGAGAACATCCCGGTGGTCAGCTACCTGCTCCAGCGCGGCCGCTGCCGGGGCTGCGGCAAGCCTATCGGCGCGCGCTACCTCCTGGTGGAGCTGGCCTGCGGCCTGTGGTTCGGGCTCCTGGCCTGGCGCTTCGGCCCGTCCTGGGCCCTGGTGGTCTACGCGGCCTTCGGCTGGATGTGCATCACGGCCGGGACCATCGACCTGGAGATCTTCCTCCTGCCGGACATCCTGACCCTGCCCGCGGCGGTCCTGGCCTATCCGGCCGCGGCCCTGCTTCTGGGCCGGGGCTGGCAGGAGCCGCTCATCGGCGCGCTCATCGGCGCGGGCTTTCTCTGGGTTTTGCGCTTCGTGCACATGAAGCTGCGCAAGGTCGAGGGCCTGGGCCTGGGCGACGTGAAGCTCATGTTCTCCATCGGCGCGCTCTGCGGGCCCCTGGCCCTGCCCCTGGTCTTTGTCCTGGCCGGGGTCGCGGCCCTGGCCGGGAGCCTGATCTACCTGCGGCGTCCCGATGCCGACGGGCTCAAGACCGCCGTGCCTTTCGGCCCGTTCCTGGCCCTGGGGGCCATGATCCTGCTGGTCTGGAACGGCTGACCGCGCCGCGATTCCTTCCGAGGAGGACCCCATGGCCCTGCGCACGGGCCGGGCCTATGACCCGGCCACGCCCCTGATCGATCCCGGGAAATGCACACTCTGCGGGCTTTGCGCCAGAATCTGCCCGGGCGGGGTCCTGGACCTGGAGGAGCAGGGCGTTGTGGTGCACCAGGAGCGCCAGTTCGGCTGCGTGGGCTGCGGTCATTGCGCCACGGTCTGCCCGGCCGGGGCCATTCTGGTCTCGGGCCGCGACCTGGAGCCCGGGGATGTTTTCGACCTGCCTCCGGCCAAGGACCGGGCCACGCACGCCCAGCTCCTGGCCCTGGTCCAGGCCCGGCGCAGCGTGCGCCATTTCAGCCCCGAGGAAGTGGCCCGGGAGGACGTGGAGCGCATCCTGGAGGCGGCCTCCACCGCGCCCATGGGCATTCCGCCCACGGACGTGGAGGTGCTCGTGATCCACGGCCGGGACAAGCTGCGGGCCCTGGCCGGGGAGATGATCCCGGCCCTGGACCGCATGTGCCGGATCATGCGGCCGCCCCTGTTCTGGCTCATGCGGCCGTTCCTGAACAAGATGACCGCCGAGGCCTTCCGGGGCTTTCTGGCCCCGGTGGTGGACCTGTACGTCAAGGAATGGGCCCAGGGCCGGGACGTCCTGTTCTATGACGCGCCCCTGGGCCTCTATTTCCACGCCGCGTCCTTTGCCGACGCGGCCGACCCCATGATCGCGGCCACCTACGCCATGCTCGCGGCCGAGTCCCTGGGCCTGGGCTCGTGCATGCTGGGATTCCCGGGCCACGCCTTGAAGCGCGACCGGGCCCTGGGCAGGAAGTACGGGGTGCCGCCGCAGAATCACCTGGGCGTGTTTCTCGTGGCCGGGCATCCGGCCGTGCGCCACCAGCGCGGGGTGCGCCGCCGCTTCAGCCGGGTGGTCTGGTCCGGGGAAGGAATCTAGGCCCGCCGCAACTCCACCTGCCGCGCCTCCTCGTCCTTGCCCTGGGCCGCCAGGGCAAGGGACAGGGTCTGCCAGTACTCCTCCTTGTCCGGAGAAAGCGCTGAGCTCTGCCGGGCCAGGACCTCGGCGATCTGCGGGTCCTCGCCCGAGTCCAGGTAGAGCCGGGCCAGGAGGTGCATGGCCTGGGCGTCGTTGTGGTTGGCCTGGAGCGCCAGGTGCAGGTATTCGCGGGCCTGCTCGGTGCGGCCGCGGGCCAGGCAGACCCGGGCCAGCAGCCGCGGGGTCAGCTTCTGGCCCTCGGGCAGCTCCGCGGCCTGGAGATAGAACTTCTCGGCCTGGGCCGGCTTGTTCTCCCGCTCGGCCAGGGTGCCCAGGCGCAGCAGGCTGAAGATGTGGCGCGGGTCCAGCTTGAGGCAGCGGCGGTAGGCCTCGCGGGCCCGCTTCAGGTCGCCCAGGCGCTGGCAGGCGCGGCCCAGGTTGAAGTGGGCCATGATGTCCTTGGGATCAGCGGCGATGACCTGCTCGAAGTGCTGGCGGGCCTGCTCCAGGCGGCCCAGCTGGGCCAGGCAGACGCCCAGGGAGTTGCGGGCCGTGAGGTTGTTCTCGTCGGCCAGGAGCGCCAGCTTGAATTCCTCCAGGGCCCCGAAGAAGTCGCCGTCCACGAAGAGCTTGTCCGCGGCGATGTTCAGGGACACGGAGTCGAACAGCGCGGCCCGGGGCGGGGGCAGGAGCAGGGCGTGGTCCAGGGCCTTGCCGGCGTTTTCCAGGGCCGCGGCCCGGTCCAGGCGCAGGTAGGGGAAGCGGGCGATGCCCACGGCCAGGTTCAGGGACAGGCGCTCGGAGGCCGCGGCGCAGAGGGTCTGGAACTCGGCCAGGACCTCGGTGGGCTCGCGCTCGGGCAGGAAGTAGGCCAGGCCGCCCAGTCCGTAGCGGCCGCCCGTGGGCTGGCCGCCGAGGATCTCCGCGGCCAGTTCGGCCAGCTTGCGCACCTGGCCGTCCATGTGCTGTTGGAAATTGGCGCTGTGTTCGCCGGAGTGGTCCTGGAGCCGCAGCAGGGCCAGGCAGAAGCCCGCGGGCTTCTGGCGCGCGCGGCCGAGCCAGGCCAGGAAGTCGCGGTAGGAGTAAAGCCCGGTGAGGATGTCCTTCTGGGGCGCAGCCGCGGCGTCGCCCGAGGATTCGTTCTCGAACGGGCTCTCGCCCTCCTGGACCAGGGTCAGGCGGTCGCCGGGCTCCACGGCCCAGGCCGGGTCCGAGGTGTGCAGCACCTCGGCGAAGCTCATCTCGTCCTGGACCAGGGTGAGCACGATCTCGCCCTTGTACAGCGTGGGGTAGCTGCCCAGCAGGCGGTCGTCCTCGGTGAGCCGGGCCTCGGCGGTCTTCTGGAACTTGGGCGACCAGACCAGGAAGCGGCGGCCCTCCTGGGCGTCCACCGAGCGGCCCAGGCTCACGGAGAGCCGGTTCAGGGGCAGGACCTCCAGGATCCGGCCGCCGGACTTGAGGATCTCGGCGTAGGAGAACACGCGGTTGCGGCCGTGGTCCTTGGCCGTGCTCACGGCCTTGCGGGCCTTGCGCAGGAGCACCCGGGCCTGCTCGCGGTCGCCGCGCTTGAGCTGCGGGCCGGAGAGTCCCTGGGGGTAGTTGATCACGCCCAGGCTGGCCGAGACCTGGAGCCGGTCGCCGGTGAGTTCGTCGGCCACGGCCAGCTTGGCCACCTCCTCGCGGATCACCTCGGCCAGCTGGAAGCTGACCCGGGGCGTGGCGTCGGGCAGGAGCAGGGCGAAGGCGTCGTCCTGGAGTCTCGCGGCGATGACGTGCTTGGGGCAGACCCGGGCCAGGACCGCGGCCACTTCGGCCACCATGCGGTCGCCGGTGGCGTAGCCGTAGTTCTCGTTGATCCGCTGGAAGCAGTCCAGGTCCATGAGCACCAGGCCCAGGCAGCCGGAGAAGCTCGGCAGGTCGGCGTCCAGGCGCTGGCCCGCGGCGGGCTGGAGGCAGCCCTTGATCAGGCCGATCTCCTGGGTCAGGCAGTGCAGGAAGCGGGCCCGGTTGGACAGCCCGGTGACCGGGTCGGTGATGCCCTGCTTGTAGAGCAGGAGCCGCTCCAGGGTGGCCGTGGCCAGGGCCTGGAGATAGGCCAGGGAGGTCTTGGGCGCGGGCAGCTTGACCCCGCGGGCCACGAACCAGGCCAGGAGCTGGCCGCGCAGGACCAGGGGCAGGAAGACCTCGCTGTCGGCCGCGCGGTACTCCGGCTGGATCTCGGCCCCGTCCTCGTTGGCGCGGGGGAAGAACAGGCTGTAGGAGGCGAAGGGCAGGAACTGGTGGATGGCGTCCTTGAGGGCGTGCTCGTACTCCACGAGATCCTGCCGGTCCAGGGCCCCGGGGCCCGCCGCGAAGGGGTCTTTGTAGGCGCGCATAACCCATGTCCTTATCTTGACAATCCTGTTTGCTCAAGGGGATTTCCCGGGCCCGGTCCGGGTTCGGTGGACAAGCCCGGAAAAAGAGGTTAGCAACCCGCTGCAAGCCTATGGAAATCATCCGCGAGCCCCACGCGCTTCAGAAAACCGGCCTGCTCTGGCGGGCCCAGGGACTGGTCACCGGTCTGGTGCCGACCATGGGCTATTTCCACGAGGGCCATCTGGCGCTCATGGATTTCGCCCGGCAGCGGGCCGACCGGGTCATGGTCAGCCTGTTCGTGAACCCCACCCAGTTCGGTCCCAACGAGGACCTGAGCCGTTATCCGCGGGACTTCGAGCGTGACGCCGCGCTGGCGGAGGCCCACGGGGTGGACCTGCTGTTCGCACCCGCGCCCGGGGCCATGTACGCCCCGGACCACTCCACCTGGGTGGAGGTGCCGGAACTGGCCCGGGGGCTCTGCGGGGCCTCCCGCCCCACGCACTTCAAGGGCGTGGCCACGGTGGTGGCCAAGCTCTTCCTCCTGGCCCAGCCGTCCTTTGCCGTGTTCGGGGAAAAGGACTGGCAGCAGCTGGCCCTGATCCGGCGCATGGTCCGGGATTTGCAATTCCCGCTGGAAGTGGTGGGACGGCCCATCGTGCGCGAGGCCGACGGCCTGGCCATGAGTTCCCGGAACGTCTTCCTGACTCCCGCGGAACGTCAGGCCGCGCCTGGCATCCGCCAGGGTCTGCTGCGGGCCGTGGAGCAGGTGAGCCAGGGCCGGCGCGACACCGCCGGAATTCTGGCGGACCTGGAGGGCTTCTTTGCCGAGCGGCTGCCCATGGCCCGCCTGGATTACGCCCGGGTGGTGGATCCCGAGTCCCTGGAGCCCCTGGACGAGGTCCGGGGGCCCGCGCTCCTGGCTGTGGCCCTGTTCATGAGCAAGGCCCGGCTTATAGACAATGTTTTGCTGGGAGTGTAAGGATCGATGCCTTCCCGCTGCTTTTTAAGTGCGAAGATCCACGGGGCCGTGATCACCGGCGGCAACGTGGAGTACCGGGGCAGCTTGGCCGTGGACCCGGAATTGTTGCGGGCCGCGGGCATCCTGCCTTTTGAACGGATCGACGTGTACAACCTGGACAACGGGGAGCGCTTCACGACCTACGCCATCCCCGGCGGTCCGGGTGAGATTTGTCTGAACGGTGCCGCCGCCCACAAGGGCCGGCCCGGCCAGCGCGTCATCGTGGCGGCCTATGCCTGGCTGGCCGCCGAGGAGTGGGCCGCGTTCCGTCCCAGGACCGTCCTGGTGGACCGGGAGAACCGGGCCGTGGAAGTCCTGGAGGGCCGGATCGAGGGGCCGTGAGGATCGGAATTTTCAAGGAGGAAGCTTCATGATCAGACCCAAGGGCAAATATCTGTTCACCTCGGAGTCCGTGACCGAGGGCCATCCGGACAAGGTGGCCGACAAGATTTCCGACGCCGTCCTGGACGCCCTCATCGGCCAGGACCCTGAATCCCGCGTGGCCTGCGAGACCCTGGTGACCACGGGCATGGCCTTCATCGCCGGCGAGATCAGCACCACGGCCTACGCCGACCTGGCCGGGATCGTGCGCGAGACGGTCAAGGGCATCGGCTACAACAGCTCGGAGATGGGCTTCGACTGGGAGACCTGCGCGGTCATCTCCTCCATCGACAAGCAGTCCGCGGACATCGCCCAGGGCGTGGGACGCCAGAAGCCCGAAGAGCAGGGCGCGGGCGACCAGGGCATGATGTTCGGCTTCGCCACCACCGAGACCGAGGCCCTCATGCCCATGCCCATCTACCTGGCCCACAAGCTCTCGCGGCGGCTGACCTTCGCGCGCAAGGAGGGCATCCTGGACTTCCTGCGGCCCGACGGCAAGACCCAGGTGGCCGTGGAGTACGAGGACGGCAAGCCGGTGCGCATCGACAACGTGGTGGTCTCGGCCCAGCACAACCCGAGCATCGACTACGCCGACCTGGTGGAGGCCATCAAGAAGGAAGTCATCTTCCACTCGCTGCCCCAGAACCTGCTGGACGACAAGCTCAAGGTCTACGTGAACCCCACGGGCCGGTTCGTCATCGGCGGCCCCGTGGGCGACTGCGGGCTCACCGGCCGCAAGATCATCCAGGACACCTACGGCGGCGCGGGCGCCCACGGCGGCGGCGCGTTCTCCGGCAAGGACCCCTCCAAGGTGGACCGCTCCGGCGCGTACATGGCCCGCTACGTGGCCAAGAACGTGGTGGCCGCGGGCCTGGCCGAGGTGGCCGAGGTCCAGATCGCCTACGCCATCGGCGTGGCCGAGCCCGTGTCCGTCCTGTGCACCTCCCACGGCACCGGCCCGGTGTCCGACGACGTGCTGACCAAGGCCGTGCGCGAGGTCTTCGACCTGCGCCCGTACTTCATCATCAAGCGCCTGGACCTGAAGCGGCCGATCTACCGCGAGACCACCAACTACGGCCACTTCGGCCGGCCGCTTCCCGAGTTCAAGTGGGAGCAGACCGACGCCGTGGCCGACCTGCGCACGGCCTGCAAGCTGTAGCGCGAACCGGTTTGACAAAAAAAGGCGGGACCCGGTCCCGCCTTTTTTATTGCCGCCGCCCGGCCCGGCAAAAAAAGGGGCGGCCCGAGGGCCGCCCCATATCTGCACAGGATGCGTATGCCGCTACAGGATGCCGTCCTCGCCGGTGCGGATGCGCAGGGCCTTGGCCAGCTCCACGACGAAGACCACGCCGTCGCCCTCCTTGCCGGTGTGAGCGCCCTTCTTGATGGCCTCGATGGCCTTGTCCAGGAAGTCGTCGTTCACGCCGATCTCCAGGCGGACCTTCTTGAGCAGGTTCACTTCCATGACCACGCCGCGGTAGGTCTCGGTGAAGCCCTTCTGGCGGCCGGCGCCCAACACGTTGGTCACGGACAGGGAGTAGATTTCCTTGGCGTACAATTCCTGCTTCACCGCGTTCAGGCGGTCGGGCCGGATGTAGGCTACGATCAGCTTCATTGCTTGTTTCCTCCTTGGATTGCTGGCGCCCGGCTACTCGTTGGTGAAGATCTGGAAGCCGCTGTAGGCCTCCTGACCGTGTTCGGTGATGTCCAGACCCTTGATCTCCTCCTCGGCCGGCACGCGGATGCCCACGGTGACCTTGAGCGCGAAGAAGAGGACCAGGCCGGTGCCGAAGGCCCAGAGGAACACGCTGCCCACGCCGATGGCCTGGGTGATGAGCTGGGTCATGCCGCCGCCGTAGAACAGGCCGGCCACCCCGCCGTACTCCGGGCTGGCGAACAGGCCCACGCAGAGGGTGCCCAGGGCGCCGCAGACGCCGTGCACGGAGATGGCGCCGACCGGGTCGTCGATCTTGAGAACCTTGTCGATGAAGTCCACGGACAGGACCACGACCACACCGGCGATGAGGCCGATGATCATGGCGCCGTCGGGGCTGACGTTGGCGCAACCGGCGGTGATGGCCACCAGGCCGGCCAGGACGCCGTTGAAGCTCATGGACACGTCGGGCTTGCCGTAGCGCACCCAGGCGGTGACCATGGCCGCCAGGCCGGCGGTGCAGGCCGCCAGGTTGGTGGTCACGGCGATGAGGGCGATGTTCGCCTGGGCGGCCACGGTGCTGCCCGGGTTGAACCCGAACCAGCCAAACCAGAGGATGAACACACCCAGGATTGCCAACGTTATGCTGTGACCAGGTATACCGACCGGTGTCCCATCTTTACGGTATTTGCCAACACGGGGACCTACGAGCCATGCACCAGCGAGTGCAATGAAACCCCCGACACAGTGAACAACACCGGATCCTGCAAAGTCAAGTGCGCCAAGCTGGGAAAGCCAACCGCCGCCCCACATCCAGTGTCCGTAAATGGGGTAAATGAACGCGGTGACAATCAGGCTCGCAATAAAGTAGGTACTGAACTTGGTGCGCTCTGCCATGGCACCTGAGACAATCGTTGCTGCAGTAGCGCAGAAGACCATCTGCCAGAACCACATCTCAATGGTAGCAACGTCATAGGCGTCTCCCCAGAGGAAAAAGCCGTTCAGACCTATCATCAGACCAGTGATACCGGTTGCAGTACCCATCATGAGGGCAAAACCGATTGCCCAGTATCCGAGCGCTCCGATGCAGAAGTCCATCATGTTCTTCATCATGATGTTCGCTGCGTTTTTTGCCCGCGTCAGGCCGGCTTCAAGCAGCGCAAACCCGGCCTGCATGCTCATGACCAGGAACCCGCAGATGAGGACCCAGGCGAAGTTGATCGCCGTGTCCGGGTTTTCTTCAAACGTGGCCGCTCCTGAAGGATCTGCACCGAAAGCAGGCGAGATCAATGCAAGGAGACAGACCAGTAGTATGATCAGTCGTTGTCCGTTCTTGGTAAACATCAGATTTTTCCTCCTCAGTTGTAAGAATGAATCTTCTTTCCATCGTTTATAAATATTTGTATTATGGCTAAAATCCGGTTTCATAATAACCGCCATGATCTGGTGAACCGCGGATCGCGCTCTCTTCGCGGAAGTGCAGCCGTGACCCGGCTCCTGAGAAAAAACCGGGGAATTCATTACAGGATTTGATCCCGGATTGCACCGTGCGGAACACGGTGGACCTGGCAAATTTACCGGAGATCTTCAGGTCGCCGCAGGGATCTCTCTGGCAGTACCGGTAAAAAAGAACTTCCGGGTATTCTGGTGCGACACCGGATCAGAACTCCGCGTAAAAGTACTGCCATAGTTCCGAAAAACGGGAAGGAGAGGGAACGTTATTTTGTACCTGATTAAAAAAAAATGCCGGGATACCGATATTGTCCTGTTTATCAGGATCGCGTCTGCCCCTACCACCGGTCTTCCGGGCAGGGTTTCCCGTTATTCTCGATCAGTTCAAGCGCAAAACAGATGTTGGCCACGAGTTCCTCAAGAAGCCGGATCTCGCGGTCATTGAAAAAGTTCACTTCCGCAGCATAAAACCGGATCGCCCCGATCGCCTTGCCGCTGCAGACGAGCGGGATCGCTGCCGATGAGCGGTACCCGCGCTGTGCCGCCTCGGACCGGTAATTTTCCATCCGCGGGTCGGATGCGATATCGTTGCTGATCATGGGCCGGCCCTCCCGGATCGCCGTCCCGGTAAGACCCATTCCCGTAGGGACATTGTCAATACTTACGGACAGGCTGTTCAGGTACCCTTCCTCGTACCCGCAGGCCGCGACCGGGTGGACCTCGTGGGTTATCGGATCGACCATGCCAATCCATGCCATGAGGAACGTTCCCTCTTCGACCGCGATACGGCAAGCCTCCATCAGGAGTTCCTGCCGGTTGCGGATATGGATCACGGCCCTGTTTATCCGTGAAACGACTGCATACAGCCGGTTCAGGTGCAGGATAGTCTCGTTGGCCCGCCGGTGCTCGACCGACCGCGTGATCGTGTGCATCAACTCGGCAAACTGGGACTTCGGCTCCCCACCCTTCTGGAGGTAATGGTCGGCGCCGCAGTTGAGGGCTTCGATCACCACCTCCTCCCTTCCCCGGCCGGTGAAGATGATGAACGGCAGCGCCGGCCAGGACTTCCTGACTTCTTTTAAAAATACTAGGACTTACGCGGTTGAATCCGGTACGCGTGAGAAACCTCACTTCATAATTGCCAAAAAAGGATCAGGTTAGAACGCTGGTGAAGCGATGTAACAGGTCAGGTATACCTG
>DFYP01000112.1 GCA_002382645.1 Desulfovibrio sp. UBA4079
CGCGTCTCGCGCTACGGGCTCATCGCCTACGGCTCGTCGCTGGACCAGATCGGGCCCATGACCCGCACGGTGGAGGACGCGGCCCGGCTGCTCCAGGTCATGGCCGGACACGACCAGCGCGACTCCACCTGCGCGGACCTGCCCGTGCCGGACTACCTCGCCGCCCTGGAGCGCACGGACTTGAAGGGCCTGACCATCGGCTTGCCCGAGGAGTACTGGGGCGCGGGCGTGGACGCCGAGGTGGCCGAATCCTGCAAGGCCGCCGTGACCCTGGCCGAGTCCCTGGGCGCGCGCACTGTGCCGGTGTCGCTGAAGCTCTCGGAATACGCCGTGGCCGTGTACTACGTCATCGCCACGGCCGAGGCCTCCTCGAACCTGGCCCGCTTCGACGGGGTGCGCTACGGCCACCGCGACAAGAGCGCCGCCGAACTCATCGACATGTTCACCCGCTCGCGCACCCAGGGCTTCGGCGACGAGGTCCAGCGGCGCATCATCCTGGGCACCTACGTGCTCTCGGCCGGATACTACGACGCCTACTACCGCAAGGCCGCCCAGGTGCGGGCCCTGCTGCGCAAGGACTTCGACGCGGCCTTTGAGAAGTGCGACGTGATCGCCGGACCGGTCTGCCCGACCACGGCCTTCCGCGTGGGCCAGATGAGCAGCGATCCGCTCCAGATGTACCTCATGGACATCTTCACCATCTCCACCAACCTGGCCGGTCTCCCGGGCCTGAGCCTGCCCTGCGGCCTGGGCCGCGACTCAGGCATGCCCGTGGGCTTGCAGCTCATGGCCCCGGCCTTTGCCGAGGACCGGCTTCTGGGCCTGGCCCGGGTCCTGGAGCGGGCCCTGCCGCCGCTGCCCCGGCCCGCAGGGCTGGCGTGAGGCGGCCTTCCGGGGAGCAGGCATGAGCATTGCCGTGGCCGTGAGCGGGGGCCTGGACAGCCTGCTGGCCCTGATCCTGCTCCAGGAGCGGGGCAGCCAGGTCCTGGCCGTGCACGGCCGGTTCCTGGACGCGGACCAGAGCGGCGCGGCCCTGGAGCGCATCTGCCGCGGCCTCGGTGTGCCCTTCCTGGAACTGGACCTGCGCAGCGACTTTGAGGAGCGGGTCATCGCACCCTTTGTCCACGCCTACCTTGCGGGCGACACGCCCAATCCCTGCGCGGCCTGCAACCCGGGCATGAAGTTCGGCCTGCTCTTCGACGCCGCCCGCGAGCGCGGGGCGGAGTTCCTGGCCACGGGCCACTATGTCCGGCTGGAGCAGGGCAGGCTGCTGCGCGGGGTGGACGCGGCCAAGGACCAGAGCTATTTCCTGAGCCTGGTGCCCCTGGACCGCCTGGAGCGGGCCGTGTTCCCCCTGGGCGGCCTGACCAAGGCCGCAGCCCGCGCGGAGCTGGCCCGGCGCGGCCTCACCCCGCCGCTCAGCCGCGAGAGCCAGGAGATCTGCTTCGTGCCCCACGACGACTACCGCGCCTTCCTGGAGTCCCGGGGCCTGGACCTGCCCGGGGCCGGCCCGGTGCTCTTGTCCGACGGCCGGAAGATCGGGCAACACCGGGGGCTCTGGCGGCACACCCAGGGCCAGCGCAAGGGCCTGGGCCTGAGCTGGCCCGAGCCGCTCTACGTCCTGGACAAGGACCCGGCCCGCAACGCCGTGGTGGTGGGCCCGCGTTCGGAACTGGCCGCCTGGGGCTGCAGCGTGGACCGGGTGAATCGGCTCGCGCCGCAGGACGCCTGGCCCGAAACCGTGCTGGTCCAGACCCGCTACCGCCAGAAGGCCAAGCCCGCCCGCTTCGCGGCCCGGGGCCAGGGCCTGGCCCTGACCTTCCTGGAGCCCCAGACCCGGCCCACGCCGGGCCAGATCGCGGCCCTGTACACCGCCGAAGGCCAGGTGCTCGGCGGCGGAATCATCACCGCGGGCCAGGGTTGAGGCCGACCATGAACACCTTCTACACCCTGACCCTGGGCTGCAAGATCAACCAGTACGAGACCCAGGCCATCATCGAGGCCCTGCTGGTCCAGGGCCGCACCCCTGTGAACGACCCGGCCGAGGCCGGGCTCATCCTGGTGAACTCCTGCGCCGTGACCGCCACCGCGGTGAGCGATCTGCGCCAGGCCGTGCGCCGTTTGCACCGGGCCAATCCCCGGGCGGAGATCCTGGTCACCGGCTGCGCGGCCCAGATCCTGGGCCAGGAGCTGGCCAGCCTGCCGGGCGTGGTCCGGGTCCTGCCCCAGGAGCGCAAGGCCGAGCTCCTGGGCTGCGAGCCCGCGACCCATGGCTGGCAGCCCTTCGCCATCAGCGATTACGGCCGGGCCCGGCCCGTGCTCAAGGTCCAGGACGGCTGCTCCCACCACTGCACCTACTGCGTGGTGCCCCTGGCCCGGGGCCGCAGCGTGAGCCGCGAGCCGGAGGAGGTCCTGGAGGAGGCCGAGCGGCTCCTGGTGGCCGGCTTCCGGGAACTGATCCTGAGCGGGGTGAACCTGCGCCAGTACGGGGCCGATTTGCCCGGGACCCCGGATTTCTGGGACCTCCTGGCCCTGCTGGACCGGGAGCTGGCCCCGCGCTGGGCCGAATGGGCCCGGCTGCGGCTGAGCTCCCTGGAGCCCGGCCAGCTCGGGGACAAGGCCCTGGAGACCCTGGCCGGGTCGCGGATGGTCTGCCCGCACCTCCACCTGTCGCTCCAGAGCGGCGATCCCGAGGTCTTGAAGCGCATGGGCCGGGGCCATTACCGGCCCGAACAGGCCCTGGAGTTCGCCGGGCGGCTCAAGGCCGCGTGGCCGGTGTTCGGCCTGGGCGCGGACCTGCTCGTGGGCTTCCCGGGCGAGAGCGCGGCGCAGTTCGAGAACACCCTGTCCCTGGCCCGGGACCTGCCCCTTTCCTATGCCCATGTTTTCCCGTATTCTCCAAGACCGGGCACAGCGGCCGCGGCCATGTCCGGCCATGTCTCCCAGGAGGAGAAGAAGGCCCGGGCGGCCCGCCTGCGGGCCGTGACCACGGCCAAGAAGCGGGCCTTCCTCAAGGCCCTGGCCACGGGCGGCGAGTTTTCCGTGCTCGTGGAGGAGTCTTCGGGCGCCGGACTGTCCGAGCACTATGCCCCCTGCCGGGTGGTCGGGAACGCGGCCGTGCGCGTCCTGGTGCGGGTCCGGCCGGTGGGCCTGGAGGCCGGGCGCGTCCTGGCCGAGCCCCTGGAGGACGCGTGAGCCAGCTGCGGATTCCGGAACCGGGCCTGCTCCTGCTCTCGGTGCTCGCCGCGGAATGGGACGCCTGGCCCGACCTGCTCGTCCGGATCGAGGCCCGCTTCGGCCCGGCCTGCTTCCTGTCCGAGGCCCTGGCCTTTGAGAACACGAGCTATTACGACGCCGAGCTGGGCCGGCCCATCACCCGGCGGCTGCTGGCCTTCGGGACCCTGGCCCCCCTGGACTGCCTGGCGGCGGCCAAGCTCTGGACCATGGACCAGGAGCGGGAGTTCGCCAGGCCCGACGGCCGGCGGCGCTTCAACCTGGACCCCGGGCTGCTGACCCAGGAGCGCCTGGTCCTGGCCACGGCCAAGAATTTCACCCACAGGGTCTATCTCGGCCAGGGCGTCTGGGCCGATCTGACCCTGGTGTACACGGGCGGCGATTGGCTGGTCCTGCCCTGGACCTTCCCGGACTACGCCGCGAAAGACATGCTGGAACTCTTGACCGCCCTGCGCGAGGAATACCGCCGCAGGCTCTTCGCCGCACGCGGTCCCAACCCGGAGCCAGCGGCTCCGCCCCAGGAAAGGAAGGTCCCATGCCCGCGAGCATGACCGGATTCGGACGCAGCGAAAACGCCGCAGAGAAATGGGCCCACAGCTTCGAGGTGAAGAGCGTCAACGGGCGCTTCCTGGACATCAAGTGGCGCATCCCCGCGGCCCTGCGCAACCTGGAAACGGCCTGGGAAAAGATCGTCCGGGACTATGGCGCGCGCGGCCGGGTGGAGATCTCTCTGAATCTCGAGGTGAAGAGCCCGGAGCTCCTGGGCGTGAGCCTGAACCTGCCCCTGGTGGACGGGATGCTCGAGCAGGTGACCCGCCTGGCCAGGCAGCGCGGCCACGCCTTTGATCCGGACTACAACCGGCTGTTGTCCATGTCCTCGCTCTGGCGCGACGACTCCAGCCGGCCGGACCCGGCCCTGCTCACCAGCCTGGAGCAGGGCCTGCGCGCGGCGCTCGACGACTGGCGCAATTCCCGGCGGCACGAGGGCGCGGCCTTGGCCGCGGACCTGCGCGGCCGCATCGCCAAGCTCCAGGAACTCGCCCAGGCCATCGGCGAGCGCATCCCCCTGGTCCTCGGCGAGAAGCGCGCCGCGCTCTGCCAGCGGGTGCGCGAGGCCCTGACCCAGGTGGGCGCGGAATACTCCGAGGACCGCATGCTCCAGGAGGTGGCCGTGATCACCGACCGCCTGGACGTGTCCGAGGAGCTCACCCGGCTGGCCGCGCACCTCACGCGCCTGGTCCAGACCCTGGACGCCGAGGCCGAGGAGGGCAAGCGCCTGGACTTCCTCATCCAGGAGGCCTTCCGCGAGATCAACACCTGTGGCAACAAGGCCCAGGACGTGGAGGTCAGCCGCCTGGTGGTGGACTTCAAGACCGAGCTGGAGCGCTGCCGCGAGCAGGTCCAGAACCTGGAGTAGGCATGAGCAGGCAGACGCCCCGCCAGGGGCTTCTCAACATCGGCTTCGGCAACTTCGTGGTCCTGTCCCGGGTGGTGACCATCGCCAACCCGTCCTCGGCCCCCATGCGCCGCCTGCGCGAGGACGCGCGCCAGGAGAGCCGCCTGGTGGACGCCACCCAGGGCCGCAAGACCCGGGCCATCATCGTCACGGACTCCAACCACGTGATCCTCTCGGCCATCCAGGCCGAGACCATCGGCCAGCGCTTCCTGTCCGAGGCGCAGGAAACGGCCGGGGAGGCGGTCCGCGATGAGTGAGGCGCGCCAAGGCATCGTGTTCGTGCTCTCCGCGCCCTCGGGCGCGGGCAAGAGCACCCTGGTGGCGCGGCTGCGCCAGGAGTTCCCGGAGATCGCCTACTCCGTGTCCTACACCACCCGCGCGCCCCGGGGCCAGGAGCAGGACGGAACAGACTACCACTTCGTCAGCCGCGAGCGCTTCCTGGCCATGCGCGAGGCCGGGGAGTTCGCCGAGTGGGCCGAGGTCCACGGCAATTTCTACGGCACGGCCAAGGGGCCGGTGCTGGACCTCCTGGCCCAGGGCCGGGACGTGCTCTTCGACATCGACGTGCAGGGCGCGGCCCAGCTGCGCAAGGCCTTTCCGGCCGCGGTCCTGGTCTTCATCCTGCCGCCGTCCCTGGCCGAGCTGGAACGCCGTTTGCGCGGCCGGGGCACGGACGCGGCCGAGGTCATCGCCAAACGCCTGGCCAATGCCCGGGCCGAGGTGGCGGCGGCCGCGGATTTCGACTACCTTGTGGTCAACGACGACCTGGAGCGGGCCTGCGACGAGCTCAGGGCCGTGTACTTGGCCGGGCGGCTGCGGCCGGCCCAGCGGCCCGGGCTCCTGAAATCCCTGCTGGCCCAGTGGGAGGCGCATGGCTGAACTGGTGGTGGCCCTGGATTTCCCGGATTCCGGACAGGCCCTGGGCCTGGCCCGGACCCTGGCCGGGACCGCGCCCTGGGTCAAGGTGGGCCTGGAGCTGTTCACGGCCGAGGGCCCGTCCCTGGTGGCCGGGCTCAAGGACCTGGGCTTCCGGGTCTTCCTGGATCTGAAATTCCTGGACATCCCCAACACCGTGCGCGGGGCCGTGCGCTCGGCGGCGAGGCTCGGCGCGGACATGGTCAACATCCATGTC
>DFYP01000198.1 GCA_002382645.1 Desulfovibrio sp. UBA4079
GGCCCGGGGCCTGGAGCGTGAGCTTGCGGCCCGGGGCCTCAATGTGGTCCGGTTGTCCATGGACGAGCGCCGCACGACCTGGTTTCCCGAGCCCCGCTACGACGAGGACGAGCGTCGCAGGGCCTACGAACTGCTCCTGGACGAGGCCGCAGCCTTCGTGGACCAGGGCCGCGGCGTGATCCTGGACGCCACGGCCCACCGTCTGGCCGTGCGCCACGCGGCCCGGGCCCGCATCCCCCGCTTCGCCGAGATCCACGTGCGCTGCGACCTGGACACGGCCATGCGCCGCGAGGCCGGCCGGCCCCAGGGCCTGGTCATGGCCGGGCTGTACGAAAAGGCCCTGGAGCGCCGGCGCAGCGGCCGGGCCGTGGAAGGGCTCGGCCAGGTCATCGGCGTGGACGTGCCCTTTGAACAGGACCCCGGGGCGGAGTGCGTCATCGACAACACGAACCTGGCCGAGGAAGAAACCCTGGCCCGGGCCCTGGCCTTTCTCGGGCCCTGGCTCGCGGAGGTCCGGTGAACGTCCTGCTGTACCTCGTGATCTGGACCGCCTGGGCCGTGCTCCACAGCCTGCTCATGACCCCGGCGGTGAAAGGGTGGTTCCAGCGGCTCCTGGGGCCGCGCTTCGCCTTCTACCGCCTGGGCTTCATCGTCCTGGCGGTCCTCAGCTTCGGCCTGGCCGGGCTCGCGGCCCCGCGCCTGCCTTTGGAGCTCTACGCGGTGTCCGCGCCCTGGTCCTGGGGCCTGCGTCTGGTCCAGACCCTGGGGCTGGCGCTCTTTGTCTGGACCTTTCTGGTCATCGACGGCCAGGAATTCCTGGGCCTGGCCCAGGTGCGCGCCTTTCTGCGCCAGGGCCCCGGCCCGGACGCCTCGGGCGAGCGGCCCGGACGGCTGCTCACCAGCGGGCCGTACGGCCTGTGCCGGCATCCCATGTATCTGGCCGGGCTCATGATCCTCTTCGCCGCACCGCGCATGACCCTGGAACACCTCCTGTTCTCCCTGTTCGCCGCGGCCTATTTCCTCGTGGGCTCGATATTCGAGGAGCAGCGGCTTGTGCTGTCCTTCGGGGATGCTTATTTACAGTATCGTCGGCGAACCTCCCGCATTTTTCCATTGTCATTTCCCGGCAACGTGGTAGAGCGGGGGCCGTCCTAAGTCAGGAGGGCGTCAGCGCCCGGGGATTCGGCCTTAGATGAATTTTCACATCATCAGCTTTGGCTGCCAGATGAACGCCAATGACTCGGATTGGCTGGTCCGGGCCCTGGAGAGCCGGGGCTGGACCGAGGCCCCCGAGGATCAGGCCCGCGTCTTCATCGTGAACACCTGCAGCGTGCGCGACAAGCCGGAACAGAAGGTCTACAGCCTCCTGGGCCGTCTGGAGCAGCACGCCCGCCGGGACGCGAACGTGTTCGCCGCCGTGGGCGGCTGCGTGGCCCAGCAGGTGGGCCGGGGATTTTTCGAGCGCTTTCCCTTTGTGCGCCTGGTGTTCGGCACCGACGCCGTGGCCCTGGCCCCCGCGGCCCTGGAGCGCCTGGCGGAGTCATCGGACGAACGCCTGGCCCTGCTCGATTTCCTGCCCACCTACGCCGAGCGCGAGGACCCGGTCCCCGGGCCGGGCAGCGGTCCGGCCCAGGCCTTCGTGAACATCATGCAGGGTTGCGACAACTTCTGCGCCTACTGCATCGTGCCCTACGTGCGCGGCCGCCAGAAGTCCCGCGACCCCGGGGCCGTGCTGGCCGAGTGCCGCAGTCTCGCCGCGCGCGGCGTGCGCGAGATCACGCTGCTCGGCCAGAACGTGAACAGCTTCGGCCTGGACAACGGCGGGGCCGGGGTCTCGTTCGCGCAACTCCTGCGCCAGGTGGCCGACATCCCGGGGGTGGAGCGGCTGCGCTTCACCACCTCGCACCCCAAGGACATCGCCGGCGAGGTCGTGGCGGCCTTCGGGGAATTGCCCAACCTCTGCCCGGCCCTGCACCTGCCCCTGCAGTCCGGCTCGGACGCCATGCTCCAGCGCATGGGCCGGCGCTACGACACGGCCCGCTACCTGGACATCGTGGAGCGGCTGCGCCGTGCCCGGCCGGACATCGCGCTGTCCACGGACCTCATCGTGGGCTTCCCCGGGGAGAGCGAGGCGGATTTCCAGGCCACCCTGGACATGATCCGGCGCGTGGGCTTTGAGAGCAGCTTTTCTTTCAAGTACAGCGACCGGCCGGGAGTGGCCGCCGCGCGTATGAAGCCGAAGGTTTCCGAAGAGGTGGCCGCGGCCCGGCTGGAGCACTTGCAGAATTTGCAAAATACGCTTACTAAAGATTGTCTAGAAAAATGCGTGGGTACACTGACCGTAGTGTTGATCGAGGGCCCGAGCCGGAAGCAGGATGCCGGGGCGCTCTCGTGGCGCGGCCGCGATCCGGCCGGCCGCACGGTCAATCTGGCCCACGACGGCGGGGCGGACCTGACCGGGAAGATGGTCCCGGTGCGCCTCGTGGAGGCCAAGAAGCACTCCCTGGTCGGGGAGAAGGCGGGCGCCTCATGGTGAGAGTGGAAGTTTTCGGGCTGGCCCTGGACGAGAAAAACCAGGCCCCCGTCCTCATACTCAAGGCCCAGGACGCCGAGCGGATCCTGCCCATCTGGATCGGGGCCATGGAGGCCATGGCCATTTCCGTGGCCCTGAACAAGGTGGCCTTTCCCCGCCCCATGACCCATGACCTGCTGCTCAACGTGTTGCACCGCCTGGGCGGGCGGGTGACGGGCGTGGAAGTGACGCTGGTGGAGGAGGGCACCTTCTTCGCCGAGATCGTGGTGGACAAGGGCGGCGAGACCCTGCGCCTGGACAGCCGCCCCTCGGACGCCATCGCCGTGGCCCTGCGCGCCGAGGCCCCCCTGTTCGTGGCCGAGGAGGTGCTCCAGGCCGCGGGTTCGCCCTCGCCCGGGGGCTACGAGACCGTGCTCACCAGCGAGGACGCCGAGAAGTGGACCGAGGAACTGGAAAAACTTTCCGAAAACGGCACCAAGTACAAGATGTGAGGGTGCGGCCATGATCGACCTGCATACCCACACCGTGTTCAGCGACGGGGTGCTCATCCCGGCGGAGCTGGCCCGGCGCGCGGCCATGGCCGGCTACCGGGCGCTCTGCTTCACGGATCATGCCGACGCCAGCAACATGGAGCACATCCTGCGCAACGTGCGCCGGTTCGTGGACGAGGCCGGGCCCTTTTTCGAGATCAGCCTGTTCGCCGGGGTGGAGCTGACCCACGTGCCCCCGGCGCTCCTTCCCGCCAGCGTGGCCCGGGCCCGCGAGTTGGGCGCGCAGCTGGTGGTGGTCCACGGCGAGACCGTGGTGGAGCCGGTGGCCCCGGGCACCAATCTGGCGGCCATCGAGGCCGGCTGCGACGTGCTGGCCCACCCCGGGCTCNNGTGGTGGAGCTGGCCCGGCGCTTCCAGGCCCGGATCGTCATCAACAACGACGCCCACGAGCCGGGCGACCTGGTGTCCCGCGATCTGCGGCGCAAGGTGGCCCTGGGCGCGGGGCTTTCCGCCGAGGAATGCGAACAGGCCGAGGCCAACGCCGCGGCCCTGGTCCAGAGGCTGCTGCGGGGCTGAAGCCCCTCGGCGGGCATGGGAATGATTCCGGCGGAATGGCCCGCCGGTTGGGGAACATTGTAGCAAGGACGTAGCGGTATGGAGTTTCTTCCTGAAAGCGGCGGCATCCTGTCCATGCTCCTGCAGGCGACCCTCATGGTCAAGGTCGTGCTGCTCTTCCTCCTGGGCATGTCCATCTGGTGCTGGACCATCATCATCTTCAAGATCCTGCTCATCAACAAGGCCAAGCGCCAGGTGGTGGAGGGTTACGACGCCTTCCTCCAGGCCGAGGACCTCTCGGCCGGCCTGCACGCCGTGAGCCGCGACCCCAAGTCGCCGCTGGCGGTGGTCGGCAGCATGGCCGTGCGGGAGTTCCGCAAGCTGGAGAGCGCGGACATCGAGAAGGAGCGCAAACGCTACCTGGTCAAGGACACCCTGCGCCGCATCCTGCGCCAGGCCGTGAGCGCGGAGATGAAGCGCCTGTCCAGCTCCATCCCGTTCCTGGCCACCAGCGCCAACTCCGCGCCGTTCATCGGCCTGTTCGGCACGGTCTGGGGCATCATGCACGCCTTCCACTCCATCGGGCAGGCCCAGAGCGCGGCCCTGGCCACCGTGGCCCCGGGCATCTCCGAGGCCCTGGTGACCACGGCCATCGGCCTCTTGGTCGCCATTCCGGCCACCATCGCCTACAATTTCTTCCTGGGCATGCTCACGGTGGTGGAGACCGAGATGGTCAACTTCGCGGGAGCCTTCCTGAACCGGGTGGAGCGCGAGGTGTCCTGGGCTTCCTCCCGGGGCTCGCGCCGGGACAACGAGTAGCCCCCCGGGCCGGAGACCGTCATGGGAATGTCGCTCAACCGCGGCGGATTCATGTCCGAGATCAACGTGACGCCCTTCGTGGACGTCATGCTGGTCCTGCTTATCATTTTCATGGTTACGGCCCCGCTCATGACCCAGGGCCTGGACGTGGACCTGCCCCAGACCAAGGCCGTGAAGACCCTGCCCAAGGACAGCGACCATCTGGTGCTCACAGTGAACAAGGCGGGCGAGGTCTTTCTCGATGAGTTCAAGGTGGAGATGCCCCAGCTGCAGGACCATCTCAAGCGGCTGGTGCTCATCCAGAACAAGCAGCTGTTCATGCGCGCCGACAAGGAAGTGGCCTACGGCGTAGTGGTCCGGGTCATGGGCGAGATCAAGGCGGCCGGCATCGACAAGCTCGGCATCGTGGCCGAACCGGATCAGACCCCGGTGGCCAAGGAAGCGGCGAAGAAGAGCTGAGTTCGGGAGTCCTCTCCGGCCCTCCGGAAGGCTTCCGCAAACGACCGCGTGGTGCGTGGCGTGCAACAAAGGTCCAGTTTCGTTCTGTCCATCTGCCTGCATGTGGGCCTGGTCGTCATGGCCGTGCTGTGGCAGAATTTCGGCGGGGTCAAGGTCAACCTTGAGGTCCCGACCTACACTGTGGACCTGGTGAACATCGCCCCGGGCCCGCCGCCCGGCCCCATCGGGCCCGGCCCGGCCATCCCGGCCGTCTCGCCCAATCCCGCGCCGCCGACCATGGCCCCCAATCCCGAGGTCAAGCCGGAGCAGANNTAGGCCAAGCCGGAACCGGTCAAGGCCGAGCCGGCCAAGCCCGAGCCGGTCAAGGCCCCGCCGCCCAAGCCCGAGCCGGCCAAGCCGGCGGCCAAGCCCGAGCCCAAGCCCGAGGCCAAGCCCATCAGCGAGACCAAGGCCGAGAGCAAGAAGCCCGAGCCCAAGAAGGAGGCGGCCAAGCCCGAACCCTCCAACAAGGACATCCTGGCCAGCGCCCTGCAGGACGTGAAGAAGGAGGCGGCCAAGGACGGCGGCAAGAGCTCCGGCCCCTCGCCCCAGCAGCAGGCCAAGAACGACGTGCAGAGCGAGCTGGCCGCGTTGCGCAAGACCGTGGGCGGCAGCCTCTACTCCACGGGCGGTGGCGGCGGCGGTGGCGGCGGCGGATCGGGCAGCTCCGGGCTGCTCCAGGTCTATGCCTCCATCGTGGAGCAGGCCATCAAGAAGAACTGGCGCTATCCCGTGTTCGGCAACGACTCCAACCTGGTGGCCGTGGTCGAGGTGCGCATCGACGCCAAGGGCCAGATCGCCGACGTGAAGGTGCTCACGCCCTCGGACCGGGCGGATTTCGACGACTCCGCGGTGAAGGCCGTGCGCGAAACCAAGGAACTGCCCCCGCCGCCCTCCGAGGCCGTGGGCACCCTGCGGATCAACTTCAACCTCCAGGAACTGAACCGTTAGGGAGATATTCCAGTCATGAAATTGAAAACCCTCCTCTTCGCCGCGCTTTTCGTCGCGCTCCTGACGGGCCGGGCCGTGGCCCAGGGCCTGACCGTGGACATCCACGGGCCCGGCCAGCGCAAGGTGAACATGGTCATGCTGCCGCCGCGGCCCCTGAACCAGGGCGCGCCCCCGGCCATGTCCAAGACCTTCGAGGAGCTGGTCCAGCAGAACCTGCGGTTCATGCCCTTTTTGAACCTCATGCCCGCGTCCACGGTGCCCGGCGGCGATCCCAGCAAGGGCGTCACGGCCGAGGACATCAATTTCCGGCCCCTGCAGCTGGCGCGCATCGACCTGACCATGACCACGGGCTGGGAGGGCAACCGCCTGGAGGCCCGGGTCTATGAGACCTTCAGCGGCCGCCGGGTCATCGGCAAGGCCTACGGCGACCTCACCGACGCCTCCCTGCCGGATGTGGCCGACCGCTTCTGCTCGCTGCTCATGGAGGCCCTCACCGGCAAGAAGGGCTTCTTCACCTCGCCCATCGCCTTCGTGCGCCGGGTGGGCTCGGCCAAGGAGATCTTCACGGTCCTGCCCCAGGGCCGGGCCCTGACCCAGGTCACCAGTCTGGGCGGGTTCAACCTGGGCCCGGACTGGTCCAAGGACGGCAACCTGCTCGTCTTCACCCACCTCAACGAGGAGCGCCACTCCCTGGGCCTCTGGAACCGCAAGACCGGCGAGGTCAAGCTCTTCCGCGAGGGCCTCGGCAACACGGTCATCTCCCCGGCCTTCACCCCCGAGGGCGGGGTGGCCGTGACCCTGAACAAGTCCGGCAGCGCCGACATCTACATGCTCGACTCGAGCTTCCGGCCCCGGGGCACCATCGCCTCCAGCGGCTTCATCGACGTGTCCCCGGCCTTCGACTCCACCGGCCGGGTCATGGCCTTCACCTCGGGCCGCTTCGGCGGGCCCCAGATCTTCGTGCTCAACCGGGACACCAACGAGGTCAAGCGGGTGACCTTCGAGGGCAACTACAACACCTCGCCGTCCTTGAGCCCTGACGGCCGCTTCGTGGCCTTCTCCCGCCAGACCTCCAACGGCCACCGCATCATTCTCACGGACCTTTCCTCGGGCCAGGAGCGCCAGATCAGCTTCGGCCCGGGCAATGACGAGGACCCGGCCTTCGGGCCCGAGGGCTATTACATCGCCTTCACCTCCAACCGCAGCGGGCAGTACCGCATCTATCTGACCACACGGCACGGCGACGAGCCCATCCTGGTCCCCACCGGACCCGGAGACGCCACCTCGCCGGCCTGGGACACGGCCGCAGGCAGCGACTAGCCGAAGGCCGCGGGATATCGCACCATGGGAGCTTCAGGAATTTTGACAACCGGCGCTTGCGCCGAGAATACGGAGAGAAAGAAATGAAGACGAAGGGTTGGATTCTGATCGTTGTCTGCCTGGTGCTGGCCTTGGGCGCGGCCGGGGGCTGCTCCAAGAAACGCGCGTCCACCATGCCTCCCGGCGCCTCCGGCGCGGACGCCAACGTGCGCGACCACGACTGGGGTTCCGGCAAGGGCAGCGGCTACGGCGAGGACGGCCTCACCGAGGAGCAGCGCCTGGCTCGGCAGCGGGAGCAGGCCATGTCCGACCTGGGTCAGCGCATCCAGTTCGGCTTCGACTCCTATGAGCTGTCCCAGGAGGCCCGCGGCATCCTCCAGCACAAGGCCGACGTCATGAAGGCCACCAGCGGCGTGCGCCTGGTCATCGAGGGCCACTGCGACGACCGCGGCACCGAGGAGTACAACCTGGCCCTGGGCGAGCGCCGCGCCCGCGCCGCCTACGAGTTCCTCGTGCTCCTGGGCGTGTCCCCCGAGCGCCTGTCCATCGTGAGCTTCGGCGAGGAGCGGCCCCTGGTCCAGGGCGAGAACGAGACCGCCTGGGCCCAGAACCGCCGCGACGAGTTCCGCGCCGCCTACTAGGCCGGACGTTTCGCAGAACAGAGGCCGCGTCCCTGGGGGCGCGGCCTTTTTTTATCCCTGGGCCAGGCTCAGGACGAAGAGCAGGGCCCCGGCCAGGGCCCCGGCCAGGAGGTCGTCGGCCATGACGCCCAGGCCCTTGGGCAGGGAGCGTTCCACCAGCCGGATGGGCCAGGGCTTGGCGACGTCCAGGGCCCGGAACAGGACAAAGGCCGCGAAAAGCGTCCAGAGCGAGGGCGCGGCGAACGGCAGGAGGGCCGTCCACTGGCCCAGGACCTCGTCGATGACCACGCAGCCGGGGTCCGTGGCGCCGAGCACGGTCTCGGCCCGGGTCGCCGCCCAGGTCCCCAGGACCAGGATCCCGGCCAGGGCCAGGAGGCGGCCCCAGAGCGGCAGGGGCAGGAAGATCCAGGGCGCCAGCAGGAGCGCGGCGGCCGAGCCCCAGGTGCCCGGGGCCTGGGGAATGCGGCCCACGGGGCCCAGGGTGGACAGTTCCAGGGCCAGGCGGTCCAGGGCGTTCACAGGGGCTCCTGCGCGGGCCTGAGAAGGCCCGGCGCGTCGGGGCTGGCCGCAACGCGCCGGGCGGATGGACGGAAGGGAACCGGCATCAGGCGCCGGCCGCGCCGCTCTGGCTGGCGATGAAGCCCTTGGTGGACGGGCCCGTGGAGGCCGAGGTCCCGGCGATCTTGGAGAGGTACACGTCGCCCAGGGTCTTGATGTGGCCGCCGGTGTTGTCGAAGTAGTTGTAGTGGGTCTGCTCCTCGTCGATGATGGCTTCCAGGAGCTTCACGCTGATGCTGTCGCCGTTGGCCCGGCAGACTTCCAGGAAGCCGTTGTACTGGGCGATGGTGTCGTCCTCGAGCCCGGCGTCGAAGGGGTAGATCTTGCGCACGTCCTGGCTCTTGACCACCTTCTCCATGTTCTGGGACACGGGCTCGCCGCCCAGCTCCTTGATGCGTTCGGCGAACATCTCGGCGTGGCGCATCTCGTCGATGGCGATGCGTTTCATGTTGGCGGCCAACTCGCCGTAGTCCATGTCGTCCAGGTTGTAGTGCTGGACCATGTACTGGCTGATGGCTTTCAGCTCCATGGCCCGGGCCTTGTTCAGGACCTCGATGACCTTGGCTTTCTGGGCGTCCCTGTTGCTTTTGGCCATGTCTATTCTCCTTGGCGTTGAGGTTGCCGGGGAGGGCTCCCGGCGCATCTGCGGGCCGGGGGCCGGATGTCCCCAGGATACGGCAATGCGGCACGGGATTCAAGACAAGGGGGACTCACTTCCAGGAAATGGCTGCGGCCGAAGGATTCCCGGGGCTCAGTCCCCGGAGCCGCGGAGATAGGCCTCGGTGGTGAGCCAGATTTCCTCCATGCGGTACATGTGCCAAAAGTCGTGCATCAGGATGTGCCGGGCCAGGATGGCCAGGCCGTAGCGCTCGTATTCCGGGTGCCGCGCCGGGCGCAGCCAGTCCTCGGGCCCGGCCTGTTTGAGGAGCGTCAGCATGGCCTCGCGACCGGTGCGGAAGCGCTCCAGGGAATCGGCCACCGGCGGCACCGCCGGCCTCTTGGCGTTCTCGTCCGGGATCGGGAAGAAGGGCACGAACTCGGGGTTGTCCTCGCTCAGGATGCGGCGGACGCGTTCCCCGAGCATGGGCTGGACCTGGGCCAGATGGGCCACGTGCTCGGCCAGGGACCAGAAGCCCTCGCGGCGCTGGAGGTGCAGCCGGTCCCCGGGAATCTCGCGGACCATGGCGGCCAGGATGGCCGGGCTGTCCTCCAGCCCGCGCAGGATCGCGGCGATGTCCTGGGTGAGAAGGGCTGGAGCGCTCATGAGGTCCTCCTGTTGCGTTATCCGGCGGCCCGGTCCGGGGTCCCTGGGCGCGGCGCGGCCACAGCCCATTCCAGCAGCACTTCCAGGACCCGCGACAGGGGCAGGCCCACCACGTTGGTGTAGGAGCCCTCCACCCGGCGCACCAGGAATCCGCCCAGGCCTTGGATGGCGTAGGCCCCGGCCTTGTCCAGGGGCTCACCCGTGGCGGCGTAGGCCGCGAGTTCCGCTTGGTGCGAGCGGCGCATGGTCACGTCCGAGCTCACGGCAAAGCATTTCTCCCCGCCCTGGGGCCGGACCAGGCAGCAGCCCGTGACCACCTGGTGGATGCGGCCCGAGAGACGCGCGAGCATGGCGCAGGCGTCGGCCGCGTCCCGGGGCTTGCCCAGGATGTCCTGGTCCAGGACCACGATGGTGTCCGCGGCCAGGATCACGGCCTCGGGGTGGGCGGCCGCCACGGGCAGGGCCTTGGCCCGGGCCGCGCGCAGGGCATAGTCCGCCGGGGCTTCGCCGGGTTCGGGCCGGGGTTCCTCGGCCTCTCCGGGGTCGATGGAGAAGCCCAGGCCCAGGGAGCCCAGGAGTTCCCGGCGGCGGGGGCTGGCCGAGGCCAACACCAGGGGGGCGAGGGTCCGGAATGCGCCGGGACCAGCGGGTTGTGTGAGGAGTGGCATGACCCTTTCCTTGCCTCCTTCGGGAGGCGGCGTCAACGTCGCCCGCCGCCCGGTTCCGCGCAGGGGAGGGTGACGGTTTTTTGGCCCGCGGCGCGGGGCTCCTGGGATTTCTCCAAGGGGATCAGGGCCTCAGCCATTGGCAGGAAATTTGCTACTCCCCCGGGAAAGAAGGAAGGCGAACAGCGTGTCCCAGCGTGACGAATCCGTGCTGGCCCGTTACGGGCTGGGCAGTGATCCGGGCCAGACCCTGGGGGGCGGCAGCCTCTCGGACTGGGCCGTGCCCTGGTCGGACATGATGATGATCCTCTGCGTGCTCTTCGTGGTGCTTTTCGTCTACGCCAGCACACACAGGAACGTGACCGTGCTCTTCCGGCCGGGCCAGAGCGTGGCGGCCAGCCCCGAGGCCGACCCGGCGGACGCGCTCCTGGTGCGCCTGGGCGACCGGGGCGTGCTTCTGCGCGCCCCCGACGGCCGGGAGGTGCTGTTCCGCTCGGACGCCGTGGGCGTGAGCGTGCTGCGCGAGCCCGACGGCGTGATCCGGGTGACCCTGCGCGGGGAGACCTTTTTCCAGCCCGGCAAAAGCGAGCTTTCGGCCGATGGCCTGAAATACCTGAGCGAGGTCTCCTCGATCCTGCGGGTCCACGGCGGACTGGTCCACGTGGTGGGTCACGCCGACGAGAGCGAGGGCAGCGGGGCCGCCGGGTTTGAGCTGTCGGTGCGCCGCGCGGCCAGCGTGGCCAAGTATTTCCTGGGCGGCTCCGGCCTGGACCCCCGGCGCCTGCTGGTCAGCGGCCAGGGCGCCTACCGTCCCGAGACCCCCGCCGGAATGCCGGGAAGCGCCGAGCGCAACCGTCGGGTGGAGATCCTTCTGCTCAGCGAGCGATGATCCAAGGAGTGCACGCATGAACCGCAAGAACGTCATCGGCCTGATCCTCTGCCTGATCCTGTTCGTGGCCAGCTTCGCCCTGACACCCTCGGGCCTGGCCGGATACTGGGATCTGGCCGCGCTCCTGGTGGTCTTCTCCGGCCTGGGGGCGGCCGTGCTCATGGCCTATCCCGTGGAGACCCTGCGCAACGCCTTTGCCGTGGCCCGCAACGCCTACGCCACCAAGCAGCAGACCCCCGAGGAGGTGGCCCGGATCCTTCTGGACCTGTCCGTGCGCTCCCGCGTGGACGGGGTGCTCTCCCTGGAGCGGCTGGAGAACCTGTCCCGCGACACCTTTCTGGCCGGGGCCGTGCAGTGCCTGGTGGACAACTACAAGGAGAACGAGATCCGCGACCTGCTCGGCGCGGAGATGCACTTCTTCGCCCTGCGCCGCCAGCAGAGCGAGCGGATATTCCAGACCCTGGCCCGCCTGGGCCCGGCCTTCGGCCTGGCCGGCAGCGTCATCGGCATCATCGGCATGATCATGGGCATCAACGACACCGCGGTGATCCTCCAGAACATCCCGGTGGCCTTCATCTCCACCCTGTACGGCGTGGTCCTGGGCAACCTGGTCTTCGCGCCCATGGCCGAGAACATCCACCACCAGACCCGGGCCCAGCTCTTGAACCAGCAGCTCATCATGGAGGGCGTGGCGGCCATGGTCCGGGAGCAGAATCCCTACAAGCTGGAGCGCCGCCTGAGCGCCTTCCTGACCCCCGGCCTGCGGCCGGAGCAGGTCCAGGCCCTGCGCGGCATCGCCCGCAAGCACGCCAAGCGCCGCCTGGACACCGCAGAATCCAAGGAGGACGCGGCCAGCCTGCTGGCCCGGGCCTCCTGAGCCCTGGAACCGATGTCCAAAAGGGAGCCCCGCGGGGCTCCTTTTTTTTGCGCCGCTGTGCTAGCACGGTCCCACGGGGAGGAAGCATGCGCATCCTGGCGGCGGACATCGGCGGCACCCATTGCCGCTTCGCGATTTTCGAGAGCAGTCCGGCAGGGCCGGTGCCCAGCGGGGACCCCTGCCGTCTGCGCACGGCCGAGGTGGATTCCCTGGCCGCGCTCCTGGACCGGGTCTGGGCCGGGCTGGGCGCCGGGCCCCGGGACTTCGACCTGGCCAGCCTGGCCGTGGCCGGGCCGGTGCGCGACGGGGTTTTCTGCACGCCGCCCAACATCCCCTGGGACCTGGACGTGTCCCGGCCCCAGGAGTTCGGACTGCGGCGCTGCCTCCTGCTCAACGATTTCGTGGCCCAGGCCTTTGCCTGCCGGACCCCTGCCGTGGCCGGGGCCAAGGTCATCCGGTCCGGCCGGGCCGATCCCGCGGGGGCCTTGGCCGTGGTGGGCGCGGGCACGGGCCTGGGGCACTGCGCCTTGGTGCCCTGGGGCCGGGATCAGGTGCCGGTGCCCTCGGAGGGCGGGCACGCGGCCTTTGCCTTTGTGGGTCCGGAGGAGACCGGATACGGCGAGTTCCTGCGCCGAGCCCTGGACCGGCCCTATGCCCACGGCGACGCCGTGGTCTCCGGGTCCGGCCTGGCCCTGCTGCACCGCTTCCACACCGGCCGGGACCTCTCGCCCGAGGCCGTGGCCGCGGAACTCACCCCGGACAGCCCCACGCTCGTCTGGTTCGCGCGCTTCTACGCCCGGGTCTGCCGCAACTACGCCCTGGCCGTGCTGGCCACCGGCGGCCTGTACGTGTCCGGCGGCGTGGCCGCCGGAACCCCAACCCTGGTGGACAACGAGCACTTTTGCCGGGAGTTCATCTCTTCGCCGTCCCATGGCCCGCTCCTGGAGCGGCTGCCGGTCTGGCTCAACACCAACAAGGACAGCGGCATGTTCGGGGCGGCCTTTGCCGGGGTCCAGGCCCTGGGGAACGGCTGAGCGGGCCCCGGGACTGTTGAAGGAAAACCGGACCTGGGATACAAGGGCCCCGGCGCAGGCAATGCGCCAATTCTTTTTTCAGTGAGTTCGGGAGTCTTCCTTGGCCGACGCCGATCGCTACACCAAGATGTATCCGGTTTCCTGGGAGCAGCTCCAGCGGGACTGCCGGGCCCTGTCCTGGCGGCTCATGGAGCGGGGGCCCTGGCAGGGCATCTACGCCATCACCCGCGGCGGGCTCGTGCCCGCGGCCATCATCGCCCGGGAGCTGGACATCCGGCTCATCGACACGGTCTGCGTCTCCAGCTACGACTGGCAGCAGCAGGGCGGGGCCGCGGTGCTCAAGGAGATCCGCGGGGACGGCGCGGGCTGGCTTCTGGTGGACGACCTGGTGGACACGGGCCGCACCGCGCGCATCGTGCGCGAGATGCTGCCCAAGGCCCACTTCGCCACGGTCTACGCCAAGCCCGAGGGCCGTCCCCTGGTGGACACCTTCGTCACCGAGGTGAGCCAGGACACCTGGATTCTCTTTCCCTGGGACGCCGAGTCCCAGTTCGTGCAACCCATTGTCAAAAAAAGCACTTGAGACTGCAACACGAGGAGCAGCAGCGATGAACGTGTTCAAGAGCATGGGCGCGAAACTGGCCGTCTTCTGTCTGGGAGCGGCCCTGACCCTGTCCCTGGCCGCCTGCGGCGACCAGAAGGCCGAGCAGAAGGCCGCGGACAAGCCCGCCGTTGAGGCCAAGCCCGCCCCGGCCCCGGCCGCGGACAAGAAGATCAAGGTCGGCTTCGTCTATGTCTCGCCCATCGGTGACGCGGGCTATTCCTACGCCCACCACCAGGGCCAGAAGGCCGTGGCGGCCCTGCCGTTTGTTGAGTCCTCCTTTGTGGAGTCCGTGCCCGAGGGCGCCGACTCCGAGCGCGTCATCACCAACATGGCCCGCAAGGACTTCGATCTCGTGTTCACCACGAGTTTCGGCTACATGGACTCCACCCTCAAGGTGGCCAAGGAGTTCCCCAAGGTCCGCTTCATGCACTGCTCGGGCTTCAAGACCGCCGAGAACATGAGCAACTACTTCGGCCGCATGTACCAGGCCCGCTATCTCACGGGCATGGTGGCCGGGCAGATGACCAAGAAGAACATCCTGGGCTACGTGGCCGCCTTCCCCATCCCCGAGGTCATCCGCGGCATCAACGCCTTCACCCTGGGCGCGCGCTCGGTGAACCCCCAGGCCCAGGTCCGCGTGGTCTGGACCAAGACCTGGTATGACCCGGCCCTGGAGAAGGACGCTGCCGTGAGCCTGCTGGACGTGGGCGCGGACGTCATCGCCCAGCACCAGGACTCCCCCGGCCCGCAGGAAGCCGCCCAGCAGCGCGGGGTGTACAGCATCGGCTACAACTCCGACATGAGCGCCTTCGCGCCCAAGGCCCACCTCACCGCGGCCGTCTGGAACTGGGCTCCGCTCTATGTCCAGACCGTGGAAGAGGTGAAGAACGGCACCTGGAAGGGCGGGCAGGCCATCTGGGGGGGCATGGACAAGGGCGTGGTGGACGTCGCCCCGTACGGCCCCATGGTTCCGGACGCGGTCAAGGCCAAGGTCGAGGCCAAGCGCGCCGAGCTCAAGGCCGGCACGGACACCGTGTTCATGGGCCCGATCAAGGACCAGGCCGGCAAGGAGCGCTATGCCGCGGGCCAGAAGGCCCCGGACGCCGACCTGCTGGGCATGACCTGGTTCGTGGAAGGCGTGGTCGGCACCACCGAGTAGCCGGATGCCCGCGCTCCGCGTCATCAAGCGAGACGAGCCCTGGAGGGGGGGCGCCCTGGCCATTGTCCTGGGCGCCCTCGCCTTTTCCCTGGGGGCCGGCATCCTCATGCTGGCCGCCCAGGGCAAGTCGCCGGTTCAGGGGGCCGTGGTCCTCTGGCAGGGCACCTTCGGCAACGTCTTCGCCCTGGAGGACGCCCTGCGCAAGTCCGTGCCCATCTTCCTCTGCTCCCTGGGCGTGGCCGTGGCCTTCCGCATGCAGGTCTGGAACATCGGGGCCGAGGGCCAGTTCGCCCTGGGGGCCATCGGCGCCACCTGGGCGGCGCTCACTTTTCCGGGCCTGCCCAAGATCGTGCTCCTGCCCGTGATGTTCCTGGCCGCCCTCCTGGCCGGAGGGCTCTGGGCCCTGATCCCGGCCTGGCTCAAGCTCAAGCTCAAGGTCAGCGAGATCATCACCACGCTCATGCTCAACTACATCGCCATCCTGCTCCTGGACTACCTGGTGTTCGGGGTCTGGAAGGACCCCACCAGCTTCGGCTTCCCCATGACCCCGGAGTTCTCCCCGGCCGCGATCCTTGGGCCCATCGGCGGCACCCGCCTGCACTGGGGCTTCGCGGTCTGCCTGGTGGCCGGGGTGGGGCTCTGGGCCTTTTTCCGCTTCACCCTCCTGGGCTACGAGCTCAAGGCCGGGGGCGAGGGCGCGCGCGTAGCCCGCTACGCCGGGCTGCCCTACGGTTTCCTGGTGGGTTTCGTCATGACCGTGTCCGGGGCCCTGGCCGGCCTGGCCGGGTGCGTGGAGACCTCGGCCGTGCTCGGCAGGCTCCAGCCCAGCCTCATGGCCGGATACGGCTACACGGCCATCGTGGTGGCCTGGCTGGCCCGGCTGGAGCCCCTGCCCATCGCCCTGGCCTCCTTCCTCCTGGCCGTGCTGCGCGTGGGCGTGGAGAACCTCCAGCTGGAGATGCAGATCCCCGCGGCCTACGGCATGATCATGGAGGGCCTCATCCTCCTGAGCGTGCTGGCCGGGCAGTTCTTCCAGACCTTTCGCCTCGGGCGGCGGGAAGGGTAGGGGCCGGGCGTGGACTGGGGCATCCTCGTCGCGCTCCTGGCCGCGGCCGTGCAGTCCGGCACGCCGGTCCTGTTCGCCACCCTGGGCGAGATGCTCTCGGAAAAGGGCGGGGTGCTCAACCTGGGCGTGGAGGGCATGATGAGCGTGGCCGCCCTGGCGGCCTTTCTCACGGCCTATTTCACGGGCTCGCCCTGGCTGGGCTTCCTGGCCGGGGGCCTGGCCGGGGCCTGCCTGGCTTCGCTCCACGGGGTGATCTGCGTCGGCTTTCTCGGCAACCAGGTGGTTTCGGGCCTGGCCCTGACCATTCTGGGCCTGGGGCTCACGCACTTCTTCGGCACCCCGTACATCGGCCTGGCCGCGCCGGGCTTTTCCAAGTTCGCCGTGCCCGGACTGGCGGACCTGCCCGTGCTGGGCGGCATCCTCTTCCGCCAGGACGCCCTGGTCTATGTCTCCTACGTCCTGCCCGTGGCCTTCTGGTTCTTCCTCCAGCGCACCCGGCCGGGGCTGGCCGTGCGGGCCGTGGGCGAGATGCCCGCAGCCGTGGCCGCCGCCGGGCTCCATCCCCTGCGGCTGCGCCTGTTCGCGGCCGTGGCCGGGGGCTTCCTGGTGGGCCTGGGCGGGGCCTATCTCTCCCTGGCCTACACCCACCTCTGGACCAACGGGCTCTCGGCCGGGCGCGGCTGGATCGCCGTGGCCCTGGTGATTTTCGCCTTCTGGCGGCCGGGCCGGGCCGTGGCCGGGGCCTATCTGTTCGGCGGGGTCATGGCCTTCCAGCTGCGGCTCCAGGCCACGGGCACGAACCTGCCCTCGTCGCTCCTGCTCATGCTGCCCTATGCCCTGACCGTGCTCGTGCTGGCTCTCTCGGCCTGGCGCGGCCGGGGGGCCGACGCGCCCGCGGCCCTGGGCGTGAACATCGAGCCGGAGGGCTGACATGGACCAGCTTCCGGCCCGTCCGCCCCGCCTGGCCCTGCCCGACGCCGAGCCGGTGGTGGCCCTGCGCGGCCTGACCAAGCGCTTCGGCAAGGTGCTGGCCAACGACCAGATCACCCTGGAGATCCGGCCGGGCCGCATCAAGGCCCTGCTCGGGGAGAACGGGGCGGGCAAGAGCACGCTCATGGGCATGCTGGCCGGCCGGCTCGTCCCGGACGCCGGGCGCATGGAGGTGCACGGCCGCGAGGTCCGCTTCGCCTCGGCCCGCGAGGCCATCGCAGCGGGCATCGGCATGGTCTATCAGCACTTCATGCTGGTGGAGGCCATGACCGTGGCCGAGAACGTGCTCCTGGGCCAGGAGCCGGGCTTTTTCCTCTCGCCCAGGGACATGGAGCGCCGCGTGGCCGAACTGGCCGCGCAGTACCGCCTGGACATCGATCCCCGGGCCCGGGTTGGGGATTTGTCCATGGGCGAGAAACAGCTCGTGGAAATCCTCAAGCTGCTGGCCCGGGACAGCCGGGTGCTCATCTTCGACGAGCCCACGGCCGTGCTCACCCCGGCCGAGACCTTCCGCTTGTTCGAGGCCCTCTGGTCCATGACGGCCCAGGGCAAGGCCGTGGTCTTCATCAGTCATAAATTGGAAGAGGTCCTGGCCATTGCCGACGAGATCGCGGTGCTCCGCTCCGGCAAGGTGGAGGCCGAGCTCCGGCCCGAGGAGATCGGGTCCAAGGCCGACCTGGCCCGGATCATGATCGGCAAGGACGTGCTCCTGGAGGTGGACCGCACCGCGGCCGAGGTGCGCGAACAGGTCCTGGACATCCGCAACCTCAACGGCCTGGGCCTCACAGACATCAACCTGGACCTCCAGCGCGGCGAGGTCCTGGCCGTGGTGGGCGTGGCGGGCAACGGCCAGAAGGCCCTGGTGGAGGCGGTCTGCGGCCTGACCCAGCCGCCGAAGGACACGATCTTCATCCTGGGCAAGCCCTGGCGCGAGTATTATGCGGACCCGGACTGGAAGCACACGCTCTCGTACATCCCGGAGGACCGCCTGGGCCTGGCCACCATGCGCAACAAGAACCTCGTGGACAACATGCTCTTGACCACGCGCAAGGGCTTCCGTTCCGGGCCGCTGCTGCAAAAGGCCCGGGCCGTGGCCGACACCCGGGAGCTGGTGCGCAAGTATGACATCAAGCCCGGCCGGGTGCGGGTCCTGGCCTGGCAGCTCTCGGGCGGCAACCTCCAGAAGGCCGTGCTGGCCCGTGAGCTCTACCGCGAGCCCCGGCTCATCGTGGCCGAGCAGCCCACCCAGGGCCTGGACGTGGCCGCCACCGAGGAAGTCTGGCGCAGGCTTTTGGACGCCCGGGACATGGCCGGGATTCTCCTGGTGACTGGCGATTTGAACGAGGCCCTGCAACTGGCCGACCGGGTGGCGGTGATGTACCGGGGCAGGGTGGTGGCGCAGTTCCCGGTCACGGACAGGGACCAGGTGGACAAGATCGGCCTGTACATGGCCGGGGTCACGGATTTTTGATTTTTACCGAAGGTCTTGGGAGGGGAGCGCGAGGGGGACCTTTCTGCAGAAAGGTCCCCCTCGCTTTTTCTTTTCTTACTTCTCTTCTTTCGCGGTGGCCTTGGCCAGCTTCTCCAGGTAGTCCCAGGCTCCGTCCACGGCCAGTTGGATCTCGGCCACGTCCTTTTCGCCCAGGTGCCGGAAGCGGCGCTGGAGCTTCAGGTAGTCCAGCACGGGCTGCGGCTTGGCGGGCTTGCGGCTGATGACGAAGCGGCCGCCGATGACCTCGTAGAGCGGGAAGACCTTGGTGTTCACGGCCAGCCGGGAGATCTCCACGGACTTGGACCCGGCCAGTCCCCAGCCCGTGGGGCAGGGGGCGTAGATGTGCATGTAGGCCGGGCCGTCCACGGCCAGGGCCTTGCGCACCTTGTTCATGAGGTCCAGGTGGAAGGCCGGGGAGGCGGTGGCCACGTAAGGGATGCCGTGAGCCGCCATGATCATGGGCAGGTTCTTCTTCTGGGTGTTCTGGCCCTTGCTCTGCTTGCCTGCGGGCGAGGTGGTGGTGGAGGCGC
>DFYP01000069.1 GCA_002382645.1 Desulfovibrio sp. UBA4079
CTCGCGCACGCCCACGGGCCGGGCCGGACCGTCGCCATCCTGGCGGAAGGCGCCCAGGCCGGGTCCGCCGAACCAGGAGCGGTCCGGCACCGGGGCGTGGACCACCCCGAGCATCGGGAAGCCGTCCTGCATGAGCGCCACGCAGACGCAGAACTCCCCAAGTTCCTTGACGAATTCCTTGGTGCCGTCCAGGGGGTCCACCAGGAGGAAGCGCGACCAGTTCCGGCGCTCGGCAAAGGGGATGTCCCGGCCCTCCTCGGAGAGCACGGGCACGTCCGGCAGCAGCCGGGCCAAGCCCGGGGCCAGCACGGCCTGGGAGGCGGTGTCCGCCTCGGTGAGCGGGGAGCGGTCGGCCTTGTACTCCACCTGGAAGCCCCGGGCGCGGACCGCCATGATGGCGCGGCCCGCCTCGCGGGCCAGGGCCCGCAGCGGGGCGAACAGTTCTTTCACGCTTACTCCTCGATGACAGAGAGGGTCACGCCCCGGTCCTGGGCCTGGGACAGTCCATGGAGCAGGGCCGTGGAGGACACGGCCAGTCCGTCGGCCTCCAGCCCGCGTATTTTGCCCCAGAAACCGTCCTCGCGTCCAGCGAGAAACGCGGCCAGCCGGGAGGCGGAGAGACCCACGCCCCGGCGCAGGACCTCGGGTCCGGCCTCGTCGGCCACCAGATTGAAGAGCTTCACGGTCAGGGCGGCGTCGCCCGCGGCCCCGGTCTGGGCCTCGGGCCGGGCCGCGATGGCCTCGCGGAAGGCCTTGATCGGGCTGCCCCGGCGCATGGAGATTCCGGCCAGTCCGGGCATGGCCGCGCCCAGGCCGATCTCCGAGCCCTCCCGCACGCGGACCTGGTCGATATCGTCCACGGGCGAGCCGTTCAAAAACACCGTGAGGACCCGGTCCGTGACGTAGTCCGGGGCCATGCCCAGGATCTGTTCCATGACCTGGCGCAGGGTCAGGCCGGAGGGCGCCGAGAGCCGGACCCCTTCGCGCAGCAGGGGCAGGAACCCGGCGGCCAGACCCGGGGTCCCGCGGAAGGTGAGGCAGGGGATTGTGCTCGCAACCATGCGTGATCCTTCTATGCCATAACTGACATAACTAGTAAATATCCTTGACTTTTTATGCCTCAAACATATGTTTTGTCCATCCGATACGCCCAACAACGAGCCACGGCAACACCCAACAAGGAGACACATAATGTTGAAGATTCTGCGCATCAACACCCGGACCCGGGAATACACGTTCGAGGATCTGGGCGCCTATGCCGGCCTGGGCGGCCGGGCGTTGACCTCGCGCATCGTCAGCCAGGAGGTTCCGGCCGGAATCCATCCCCTGTCCGCGGCCAACAAGCTGGTCCTGGCCGGGGGCATTCTGGCCTGCACCAACGCCGCCAACTCCGGCCGCACCTCGGTGGGGGCCAAGTCCCCGCTCACCGGCGGCATCAAGGAATCCAACTCCGGCGGCCAGTTCGCCCACAAGCTGCCCAAGCTCGGGCTCCTGGCCATCGTGCTCGAGGACAAGCCCGAGGACGGCGCGGACTTCACCACCCTGCTCATCAAGAAGGACAAGGTCGAGTTCCTGGACGCCAAGAACCTGGTGGGCAAGCTGAACTACGCGGCCCATGACGTGCTCAAGGCCGCCTACGGCGACAAGGTCGTCACGGCCCTGGTGGGCCCGGCCGGCGAGCAGTGCCTGATGACCGCCAACATCCAGTTCTCGGACCCGGACGGCCGTCCCAGCCGCTCGGCCGGACGCGGCGGCCTGGGCGCGGTCATGGGCTCCAAGAAGGTCAAGGCCATCGTGCTCGACCCCGAGGCCAAGGACTCGGTGGAGCCCGCCGACGGCGAGAAGTTCAAGACCGCGCGCAAGCGCTGGCTGGACATCCTCATGGGCCATCCGGTCACCAGCCAGGGCCTGCCCACCTACGGCACGGCCATCCTCATCAACATCATCAACGAGGCCGGGGCCCTGCCCACCAAGAACTTCCGCTCCGGCCGCTTTGACGGCGCCTCCAAGATCAGCGGCGAGACCATGACCGAGACCATCAAGGCCCGCAAGGGCGCCTACAAGCACGGCTGCCACACCGGCTGCGTGATCCAGTGCTCGCAGGTCTACAACGACAAGAACGGCGAGTACCTGACCACGGGCTTCGAGTACGAGACCATCTGGGGCTTCGGCGCCAACCTTCTGGTGGACGACCTGGACGACATCGCGGTCATGGACCGGACCTGCGACGAGATCGGCATGGACACCATCGAGATGGCCAACACCATGGCCATGGCCATGGAGGCCGGCCTGGTCAAGTGGGGCGACGGCAAGGGCGTCATCGAGCTGCTCAAGAAGGTCGGCACCAAGGATCCCCTGGGCCGCATCCTGGGCAACGGCACGGACTTCACGGCCAAGGCCTTCGGCGTGGACCGCGTGCCCGTGGTCAAGAACCAGGCCCTGCCCGCCTACGACCCCCGCGCGGTCAAGGGCATCGGCGTGACCTACTGCACCACCACCCAGGGCGCCGACCACACCGCGGGCTACGCCGTGTGCCAGAACATCCTCAAGGTGGGCGGCGACGTGAACACCCTGGGCAAGGCCGGCCAGGTGGAGATCTCCAAGAACCTCCAGGTGGCCACCGCCGCCGTGGACTCCCTGGGGCTGTGCCTGTTCGTGGCCTTCGCCGTGCTGGACACCGCCGACGCCGTGTCGGTGATCGCGGACATGGTTTCGGGCCTCACCGGCAAGCCCTACACCGCCGACGACGTGGTGGCGCTCGGCGTGAACTGCCTCAAGGACGAGCTGGCCTTCAACAAGGCCGCGGGCTTCACCGCGGAGCACGACCAGCTGCCGGCCTTCTTCCGCAACGAGCCCCTGCCGCCGCACAACACGGTCTGGGACTTCACTGCCGAGGAGATGCAGGCGGCCAAGATCGCCTAGTCCGCACAGGACGCGCAGACGGGCCCGGGGCGCGAGTCCCGGGCCTTTTTGTTCCCTTTGACCGGTGCGCCGCGACGCGCTAGGAAGGGCTCATGGTCATCAGCCTGAAATGCTTCGCCCAGCTGGGCGTGTACCTGCCGGAGAACGCCGAGGCCTACGCCCTCCATCCCGGCGACACCGTGGCCGCGGTCGTGGAGCGGCTGGGCCTGCCCCAGGCCGAGGTCAAGCTCGTGTTCGTCAACGGCCTCAAGGCCGGATTCGACACGGTTCTCAAGGACGGCGACCGGCTGGGCCTGTTCCCGGCCGTGGGCGGGGGCTGAGGTGGACCTGGCCCAGCGCGTGGCCGCCGCGGCCGAGGTCCGGCCCTGGTCCGGGGAGCGCTCCGGACCGGTGCTCGGGATGCAGGCCGGGGCGGGCATCGCCCGGCACTGCGGGGTCTCGCCCCGGGAGGTGGACGAGGCCGCCTTGGCCCAGGGCGTCTGGCCCGAGCGCTATCTGCGCAACCAGGCCGCCTATTCCCGGGAGGAGCAGTTGCGGCTCCTGGCCNNCCTGGCCTCGCGCGCGGCCCTGGTGGGCCTGGGCGGGCTGGGCGGGCACGTGCTGGAGATTTTGGCCCGGGCCGGGGTGGGGCACTTGCGGGTCTGCGACGGCGACCGCTTCGAGGCCACCAACCTGAACCGCCAGCTGCTCTGCGCCGAATCCCTGCTGGGCTGCGCCAAGGCCCGGGCGGCCCAGGAGCGCGTGAAGACGGTCAACTCCACGCTCAGCCTGGAGGCCCGCGAGGCCTTTCTCTGGGACAAGGACATGCCGGATTTCCTGGACGGCGCGGATCTGGCCGTGGACTGCCTGGGCGGCCTGGCCCATCGCCGGGCCCTGCAGCGGGCCGCCGGGACCGTGGGCCTGCCCCTGGTCACGGCCGCGGTGGCCGGATTCACCCTCTACGTGGCCACGGTCCTGCCCGGCGCGGCCGGGCCTGCGGATTTCCTGGGCGGGGCCGGACAGGCTTCCGGCGAAGACCTCCTGGGCTGCCCGCCGGAGGGCGTGGCCCT
>DFYP01000005.1:0-1412 GCA_002382645.1 Desulfovibrio sp. UBA4079
CGGGCCTCGGGCCTTGCCGGGCCGTCCGGCGTGGACCTGGTGCTGCCGGCCGCCGAGGCCGAGCAGGCCCGCGCCCTGTTCCGCAACACCGAGGTCCTGTCCCGCTGCGCCGTGGCCATCCTGTGGAACGCGCCGCAACCCGAAACCCCTTCCCCGGACGCCGCTGCTCCGAGGTGATGCCCGTGTCCAAACGCCTGTCCCTTGTCCTGTTCGCCCTGGTTCTGTTCTCCGCCGCCGCTGCCTGGGCCACGCCCGTGGAAGTGGTCCAGCCCCTGGAGCAGGGGCTTTCGCCCATGCAGTTGCGGGCCAAGGCCCGGGAAACGGCCTTTGCCCAGGCCGTGTTCCAGGAGGCCCTGGGCCTGCTTCCGGCGAATCCCGGCGAGGCCCAGCAGGTCAAGCTCCACGAGTATCTCCAGGCCCACACCCTGCAGTACGTCACCGGCTACCAGGAGGTGGCGGCAAACCAGGAGCCCGAGGCCCTGCGCCTGACCCTCAACGTGGAAGTGAACCAGCGCGCCCTGCGCGAGCTGCTGCGGAGTTGCGGGGCCGCCTTCACGGCCGGCCGTCCCCTGGCCTTTGACCTGCGCCTGCTCTCGCCGCTCACCGCCGTGGAATCCACCCGGCTGGAAGACCTGGCCGTCATGGGCGGCCTGGTGCGCACCAGCGGCGTGCTGCCGGAATTCACCCTGGAGCGCGGGGCCGGAAACCTCTGGAAGGGCACCATCCGCTCGGTCTCGGCCCAGATCTCGGACCAGGCCGCAGACCCGGCCGCGCTCTGGCTCACGCTCTGGGGCCGCTATTTCGCGGGCCATTCCCCCGCAGCCTCGGCCGCGGGCAAGGTGTTGCGGGTCTCGGGCTGGTTCTCGCCCGACGGCGTGGCCGAGTTCGACCGGGTGCTGCGCGGCATCGGCGGGGTCCAGGACGTGCAGATGCTCGACATGGAGCTGCTCTCCTCGGGCGTGGCCGCCACCTGGCGGCTCACGGTGCTGGACTCCGCGGCCCTGGACGCCCGGCTCAAGGAATATCTGCCTTCACGGGGCCTGACCCAGACCCTGACCGGGGATTGAGGAGGGAGCGTGCTCCGGGAAGACAACTGGACCCTGCCGAACGTCCTGACCATCTCCCGGATCCTGCTGACCCCGGCCTTTGTCATGGCCTTTGAGAGCCGCCGCTTCGACCTGGCCTGGGGGCTGTTCGCCGTGGCCGGGCTCACCGACGCCCTGGACGGGCTCCTGGCCCGGCTCCTGCATCAGCGCACCCGCCTGGGCAGCATGCTCGACCCCCTGGCCGACAAGGTCCTCCTGGTGACCTGCTTCATCTGCCTGGCCTCGGGCGGATTCCTGCCCAACTGGCTGGTCACCCTGGCCGTGAGCCGCGACGCCATCATCGTGGGCGGCCTGATCCTGCTCAAT
>DFYP01000005.1:1524-5612 GCA_002382645.1 Desulfovibrio sp. UBA4079
TTCCGGCGCTAGCAGGCCGTTGAAAATTCCGCGCTGGCTGTGTTGCGTCAAAAACGCACATCCTCGCGGAGTGACGGCTACGCGCCGGACGTGCGTTTTTTTCGCGCCTTGCCCGCGCGTTTTTTGAACGGCCTGCGGGAAAGGAGTTTTGAAACGGTTCTGCTAGCAGCTTCCGGCGGCCAGGGCCGTGCGGGCCAGGAGGCGCTGCTCCAGCAGGGCGCCCAGGAGCTTGTGCAGGGCCAGGGCCAGTTCCGGGTTCTCCTGCTCCAGGCGCTGGAGTTTTTCGGCCGGAAGGAATCCCACCAGGCATTCGCTCACCGCGGCCACGCTGGACGGCGACAGGCGGCCCTGGGTCACGCCCAGTTCCCCGGCCGTGGTCCCGGGCCCCATGGTCCGCAGGCGCACGGACTCGCCGCCCTCGCGCTCCGCGTATTCCCGGGCCGTGCCCCGCAGGAGCAGGAACAGGCCCTCCAGGGGCCGGCCCTGGGCCACGAAGACCCGGCCCGGCTCCAGGCGGCGTTCCTCCAGCCAGGGCCCCAGGCGTTCGCTGATCTCCTCGAACAGTTCCTTCTGTTCCAGGTGGAGCATGAGGTCGTCCACCACGCTCAGGAAGAAGTCGTCCTGGCCGCCCTGGGCCCGGCGCTTCTCCATTTCGCGCAGTTCCTGCTCCAGGAGCCGGTCCTCGCACCACTCCAGGCCCCGGTCCAGGTCCTCGCGCATCTGGAAGACCTCGGCGTCCGGGCCCGCGGTGCGCCGGATCTGCTCCTGGAAGCGGGCCGGGGCCGCGGCCAGGACCAGGTGGACGTTCCGGGTCCGGGCCACCTGGGCCAGGCGATGGAAGCTGTTCAGGGCCGAGACGTCGAAGCCGTGGACCTGGCGGAAGTCCAGGAGGATGCAGAGCAGGGGGTGGGCCTCGTCGCGCATCCGGGCGGTGAGCCGGGAGAGCAGGGCGTTGGCCGTGCCGAAGAACAGGAAGCCCTGGAGCCGGAACACCGCGATGCGGCCGCCGTGCGCCTGCAGGAGCCGCTCGTGGGGCAGGGGCCGCTCCACGGTGCTGCGCAGGCGCGCGCCGTCGGACTGTCCGCGGACCACGGAGATGCGGCTGTAGCTGATGACGAACAGGGCGATGGCCGCGGCCAGGCCCACGCCCACGCCGGTCAGGAAGCCGAAGTGCACGATGACCAGGAGGATGCCCAGGACCAGGAGGTAGTCGGTGAGCGGCATGCGCCGCCAGCCGTCCACCAGCCAGTCCCAGAGCGTGGCCAGGCCGAGGAAGAAGACGAGCCCGCCCAGGAGGAAGCGCGGCGAGGATTCCACCAGGCCGGCGCCCAGGAAGAGGACGCCCGCGCAGACCGCGGCCGAGGTCAGGCCCACCAGCCGGGAATAGGCCCCGGTGGTGGCCCCGAACAGGGACAGGCTCAGGGTGGTGTAGCCCGCGTGGGAGCAGCCCAGGCCGCCCACGATGTTGCCCAGCCCGTTGACCACGAGCTCGCGGTTCAGGTCCATGTCGCGGCGCGAGCCGAGCTCCACGCCGCTGGCGTTGAGCAGGAGCGAGATGGAGGCCAGCAGCGGGATGGTCAAGAGCGGCCCGGCCTGGGACAGGATCACGTCCCAGCGCACCAGGGCCAGGTCGCGCGGGCCGAAGGCCGGCCAGCCCGGGGCCTCGCCGCCGGTCTTCAGGAGCAGGCCCAGGGCCCGGGCTCCGTCCAGGCCCATGCCCGAGAGGTGCAGGACCAGGAAGAACAGGACCAGGGATCCGGCCAGCACGCCGGGCAGGACCAGGAAGTTCCGGAACCGGCGCAGGCCGAAGAACAGGACCAGGGCCATGGCCGCGCCCGGAATCCATTTGAGGAGCGCGCCGCGGGTCAGGAGCTGGTCCAGGAGGTCCAGGCGCAGGGCCGCGCCGGTCATGATCCCGAAGCTGCCGGACAAGAGCAGCCAGCCGGTGCCGGCCAGGAACCCGCCGATGACCGGGTAGGGCATGAAGCGCACCAGGTCGCCCAGCCGGAAGCGGCCCAGGAGCAGGAAGACCGCGGCCGTGACCAGGGTGCTCAGGCCCATGGCCGCGGCCACGGTGGCGAAGGCCGTGTCCGGGTCGCTTCCGGCCAGGGCCACGGCCATGGCCGCGGCCGTGGGCGCCAGGATGGCCGTGGGCGTGTCCTGGGGGATGGAGACCGAGGCCCGGAAGTTGCTCAGGCAGGCCACCACCAGGCCCACGGCCAGGCCGCCGAACAGGGGCAGGGCCGTGGCCCGGATGGCCTGGCCGCTCAGGCTGCCGGCGAAGATGAGCGAGGCGAAGGACAGCTCGTTGACCACCGAGAGGATGCCGACGGCCAGGCCGATGCTCAGGCTGTTCAGAATCCGCGCGGAGGGGAGAGGGGTGGCGTCCTGGGACACGGGTCTCCTCGGCTGTTTGCTGTATGTATCCCCAAAGACGGACACCGGGCAACCGGGGGCTGGGCCGCGGGCGAAAAAAAGCCCGGAACCTCGGTTCCGGGCTTGGGGCAGACGCGTTCAGGCGGCTACTTGCCGTCCTCTTCTTCCTTCTTGGGCGCGCCCTTGTTGGGGGTCACGTCGATCTCTTCGGGCTCGCTGGTGGCCTTCTTGAAGTTCTTGATGGCCTTGCCGAGTCCGCCGCCGATTTCCGGCAGCTTTTTGGCGCCGAAGATGACCACCACGATGAGCAGGATGATAAGCAGTTCCGACATTCCGATTCCGAACATAGGTCCTCCCGGGACGTTAGCTGCGCTATACACGCCGCACCCGGACAGGTCAATACGCGGGCCCGGCCTTTACATCCCGCTGGCAGGGTTTTACAGACGGTTTTTCCGGCCGCTTTCCGGCCGCCAGGGAGGATGATGGGTCTGGTCACGCGATTGCCCGGGACGGGCTGCGCGTTTTTTCAGCGCGGACGCTGCCTGTACGAGGAGCGGCTCAACCCCGGCTATCACGACCGTTTCCGCTGTGTGATTCTGCAGGGCTGGGAATCGGCCTACGAGGACTTTCTGCGCCAGGCCGAGGCCTTCGGCCTGGAGGAATCCTCGGCCTCGGGCCTCTGGCAGCGGCGTTTCGAGCGCCTGGCCGGGGCCGAGCCCCGCTGCCCCGAGTTCCAGTCCTCGCGGGACGACGAACTGCCCGGCTGCGTTTTCGCCCAGGAGGGGCTCTGCCTCCTGGCCCTGCCGCTCTGCGAGGGCCAGTGCCCGCGCTTCGTGGCCCGTGCCCCGGACCCGGCCGAATCCTCGGCCAAGGAGTAGTCCATGTTCGTGTTCTTTCCGTGCATGCACGCCGCGCTGCTGCCCCGGGACCTGCCCGCGGGAGCGCTTCTGCTGGACCCGGGCTACCTGGACGAGCCGGGCCCGGAGGCCTTCCGGCCCGAGACCCTGCCCCTGGACCCGGCCACGGCCCGCAACCTGGTGCGCGACAGCCTGAATTTCGGCGAGCAGTTCCGCGCCCCCGGCGACCTGGCCGCCTTCGGCCTGCAGGAGGCCCTGGCCGAGAACCGCGAGACGGCCTCGGCCATCCAGGCCGAACTGACCCGGCGGGTGAGCGGGGCCATGGCCAAGGACGTTGACCCGGCTCCGGCCCAGGCCCAGCTGGCCCTGCTCCTGGCCTGGTTCTACGAGGAGCGCTTCCTGGAGATGGCCGGCCTGGAACAGGGCCTGGCCGATTCCTGGCAGCGCTTCGGCCAGAGTCTGGGCCTGGCCCCGGACGAGGGCCTGGAGAGCGAGGAGCTGGACCGGGCCGTGAGCGGGCTGTCCGCGCCGCTCCTGGGCCGTCCGGACTATTCCTTCGGCGTGCTCCTGGAGGCCGCGGCCACGCTTCTGCCCGCCGAAGCCGTGCTGCTCACGGCCGAGGCCGAGCTGGCCGCGGGCTGGCGGGAGTCCGGGCTGTCCCCGGTCCCGGCCGCGGAGGCCGGAATCCCGGGCCTGCCCGAAGGCTGCCTGGTCTTCCGGGCCCCGGTCTGGCGGCTCTCGGGCCGGCGCAAGGCCCCGGACAAGCGGCCGGCCCTGCTGCGCGAGATCGCCGTGGCCGCGCTGCCCGCCGGAGTCTGAGGCCCATGTTCCTGGTCAACGACCTCATGCACCCCG